>NZ_JBSKHT010000011.1:0-249002 GCF_057128745.1 Pseudomonas rosaeacicularis | reverse complement strand
ACTTCGTCCAACTACTTGATATTCAAGAAGTTTTCCGTTTCGTCTGCGCCGGAAGTGGGGCGAATTATAGACAGATCATCAGGGCCGTCAACAGGTATTTTAAAATCCTTTGAACTTAATTCAAACTATGCGAGATGGGCACTATATTGCCCAGAGCGGGGTAAATGAGGATGATAGCCCTCCACACATGTTCACTCTGATACCAATACCGTAATGAATCAACAAACCGGCCGCCCCTCCTCCTTATTAGAGCCTATAGCGTTGCTGCTGATTGCAATGGTGTCCATCCAGTCGGGAGCGTCATTGGCAAAGACCCTGTTCCCCGTTATTGGCGCGGCTGGCACCACTGCCCTCAGGCTCGTACTCGCCAGCGTTCTAATGCTGGCGATCCTGCGCCCATGGCGCGCCCCCTTCTCTGTCAGTTCCCTGCGCATGATCGTTCTATATGGCGTGGCGTTGGGCGCCATGAATCTGCTCTTCTATATGGCTATTAACCGAATCCCCCTAGGGATCGGCGTTGCGCTCGAGTTCACCGGGCCATTAGCTGTTGCGATGTATCACTCCCGCAGGCTCGCCGACTTTGTCTGGATAGCCTTGGCAGTGACGGGCTTGGCACTGCTGATTCCAATGGACCCTAGCGAAAGCCTGGACATGCTCGGAGTCATCTATGCCTTGGGCGCTGGGGTGTGCTGGGGCGCCTATATAGTCTTCGGCCAAAAGGCAGGCGCGCAACATGGCGTTCAGACCTCGGCCTGGGGTGTCCTCATAGCCGCACTTTGCGTCGCCCCCATCGGTATTACCGATGCTGGCAGTGCCTTGTTCGATCCTGCGCTGATACCGGCAGCCATCGGTCTCGCAATTCTTTCGACAGCTCTGCCCCTGAGTCTGGAAATGATAGCGATGACCAGAGTTCCGGCGCGCACCTTCGGCACACTTATGAGTATGGAACCTGCCATCGGCGCTCTGTCGGGTTTGATCTTTCTGCAGGAGCACCTTTCACTCATGCAGTGGCTCGCGATCCTCGCAATTATCGCCGCTTCGGCCGGCGCAACGCTGACGTCACGTTCACCACAACCGGTTCTGGTCTGCCCCGACTGAGCCGCAAATGGCTGTCGTTACACGATGTCACTAGCATTTGTAACGCTGTTAGGCCATGTTTACACCACCGTTATCCTGCTGTAAGCATCTCGCAACGGGCACGGTTGTTGGCTTAGGCATGGCTCGCGAATTCAAGCTAGTTGCTGACCGGCATACGTCGGTCAGGTAAGGGACAGAATGAAATACATTGTAATAACGCTGGCAGCGTTGGCTATAGCCGGGTGCGCCGCCACCTCCAAGCCAGTAAAACAAGGCAAGCGCGGCATTCATATCAATTGCTCCGGCCTCTCGTCTTCCTGGGACCGATGCTACGAACTGGCGACCAGTTCATGCGAGTCGAAAACCTTTCGGGTCATCGCCAAATCCGGCGATGCATCAGAAGACCCGGGCGACTATCCGTTCGGGCTCAATCCTGCCGGCTACACCAGCCGCAGCATGATCATCATCTGCAAGAAGCCAATCTCGCCTTAATCATGCTCCTCAGGCCGACGACCGCTTGAGCCGCATCTGTCAGCGTGGGCTCGCTTGACGCAAGGTGGAGCGTTGCATAACGTCAATCCGGTTAACGCTCGTTAATCACAGGAAACGTTATGACTGCCCAACCCCATAACAACAAAGTAGTTCTGGTCATTGGCGCCGGTGATGCAACCGGCGGCGCGATTGCCAGGCGGTTCGCCCGAGAAGGCTACATTGCATGCGTGACCCGACGCAGCGCCGATAAACTTGAGCCGTTAGTGGAAGCGATCCGCCAAGAAGGAGGCCAGGCCTACGGTTTTGCCTCTGACGCACGTAAAGAAGACGACGTCGTGGCACTGATCGAACAGATCGAGAACGATATCGGCCCCATCGAGGCGTTCGTGTTCAACATCGGCGCCAACGTGCCGTGCAGCATCCTCGAAGAAACCGCCCGCAAGTATTTCAAAATCTGGGAAATGGCCTGTTTCTCAGGGTTTCTCAATGCGCGAGAAGTGGCGATCAGAATGGCGAAACGCAAGCGCGGGACCATTTTGTTTACTGGCGCCACAGCAGGCCTTCGCGGCGCTGCCAACTTCGCCGCATTCGCAGGCGCTAAACATGCCCTGCGCGCACTGGCGCAAAGCATGGCCCGCGAGCTGGGTCCGATGAATATTCACGTCGCCCATGTGGTGGTCGATGGCGCCATCGATACCGACTTCATCCGCACGCAGTTTCCCGAGCGTTACGCACTCAAGGCCGATGACGGCATCCTTGATCCCGAGCACCTCGCCGACAACTATTGGTACCTGCACACCCAACCTAGGGACGCGTGGACGTTCGAACTGGATCTGCGCCCGTGGAACGAGCGCTGGTGACGCAACTCCCCTCCCACTCCCTCTCTATATAAGAACAAGACGGAAGGACGCGATGACCAAGACAGTGGAGTTCTATTTCGATGTCGGCAGCCCGGCCAGCTACCTCGCCTACACGCAGCTGACCAGAATCTGTGAACAGACCGCCAGCACGCTGATCTATCAGCCGATGTTGTTGGGGGGCGTCTTTAAAGCTACGGGCAATGTTTCCCCCAATGAAGTGCCGGCCAAGGCACGCTACTCGATCACTGACTTGCATCGCTTCGCCCGCCGCTATGGCGTGCTACTCAATTTCAATCCGCATTTTCCCATCAACACCCTGAACATCATGCGTGCGGTGACCGCAGTGCAGCGCCTGCACCCGGAACGCTTCATCGAGTTCATCGACTGCATGTTCCAGGCGCTCTGGATAAACCAACTGGACCTCAATGATCTGTCAGTACTGTCAGACGCTCTGCAGCGAGGAGGTTTCAATCCAGGGAAAGTCTTCGAATGGGTCAATGATTCACAAGTGAAGGACCAACTCAAGCGCACCACTGACGAGGCGATTCAACGTGGCGTATTTGGCGCACCCAGCATATTCGTGGGTGACGAGCTATTTTTCGGGCAGGACCGTATGGATTTTGTTCGCGAGGCTTTGAGCGCATGAAATGAAAAGGGCACGGCTGTCAGACCGTGCCCTAACACCCACCTATCAGGCTGTGCTTTATATAGCCACAGTTCGGGTGTTCAACCACTCAAGCGCAGCGCCCTGAATCAACGGACTCAACCGGGACCTGACTTCGCCATGGTAGTCGTTCAACCAACTGCGCTCTTCTTGCGTCAGCAGCGCTGTGTCCAGACAGCGGGTGTCGATCGGACACAGGGTCAGCGTTTCAAACGAGAGGAACTCGCCAAACTCGGTCTTGCCCGCTTCGCGATTGATCACCAGGTTTTCGATGCGCACGCCCCACTGCCCCGGACGATAGGTGCCCGGTTCGATAGACGTGATCATCCCAGGCTGCATAGCCGTTTGCGGGGTGGCGGGCACCTGATAGGCGATCACTTGCGGGCCTTCGTGGACATTCAGGAAATAGCCCACCCCGTGCCCGGTGCCATGACCGTAATTGACCCCGTCCGCCCAAATCGGCGCACGGGCAATCGAATCCAGCAACGGGGAAAGAATCCCCTTGGGGAAATGCGCTTTGGACAAGGCAATGACCCCTTTGAGCACGCGTGTGCAGTCGCGCTTTTGCTCAGTGCTTGGCTGACCGATCGGCACCATCCGTGTGATATCGGTAGTGCCGCCCAAGTACTGGCCGCCCGAATCAATCAGCAATAGCCCGTCGCCTTCAATCTGCGCGTGCTCTTGCTCAGTTGCTCGGTAGTGCGGCATGGCGCCATTGCCATTGAAACCAGCGATGGTGGCAAAACTGGGTGAGATATAGCCCGGACGCCGTTCCCGCGCCGCACTCAGCTTTTCATCGATGGTCAACTCGCTGACAGGCTCATTGCCCAATGCAGAGTCCAGCCAGGCAAAGAACTCGCACAATGCTGCGCCATCCTGCTCCATCGCTTGGCGGATGTGCGCAGTGTCCCCTTCGCTCTTGCGCGACTTGAACAGCGTCGTCGGATTCAAACCTTCGACCAGCGTCACTTCACTGTCGAGGTAATCGAGCAGGCCGCAGGTCACACGCGCCGGGTCCACCAGCAGTCGAGCTTGAGTCGGCACCTCGCGCAACGCAGCGCCAATCTGGGTGTACTCGCGCAATGTGATGCCTTCGCTTTCCAGCGTCTGGCGCAATGCGCTGTCTACCTTGTCGGACGCAACGAAAAGGCTGACGCCGTCAGGCCCGATCAGCGCGAAGGAAATGAACACCGGGTTGTAAGACACATCCGCGCCGCGCAGGTTGAACAACCAGGCGATGTCATCCAGCGTGGCGATGAAATGCCAGTCGGCGCCACGCTCTTTGATTGCGCTGCGCAGCCGCTTCAGTTTCTCGGCACGCAGCACTGTCGCCTGAGGCGCCGTGTGTTCATATATAGCTTGAGCCGGTAAGGCCGGGCGGTCGTGCCAGATTTCAGTTAATGGGTCGAGGTCGGTGCGCAGACGCGCGCCCTTCGCATAGAGATTGCTGGCAAGGGTGCGCGAAGACGCTACAGCCATCACAGCACCGTCAACGGCCACGACCGTGTCGGCTTCTGCCTGGTCCGCCAACCAGTCGAGCGGCCCTGGCTGGCCCGCTTGCAATTTCACAAGCTCAATACCGCTGCCTGCCAGTTCCTTGCTCGCTTGTTCCCAATAACGACTGTCTGCCCACAGACCGGCAAAAGTCGGCGTGACGATCAGCGTGCCAACCGAGCCATGGAAGCCCGATAGCCACTGCCGGCCCTGCCAATATCCCGGCAGGTATTCGGAAAGATGGGGGTCGGCGGAGGGCACCAACCATGCATCTATGCCTTCGCGACTCATCAGGGCGCGCGCCTGCGCCAAACGTTCAGCCACCACTCCATTGGTTTTGATCTGCGTATTCATCGAATCTCCTGCCCGAAAATTTGCGTAGCACGGGTCAGATAATGGAGCAGCGTTCACGCCTGAGCAACCGCGCGACACGCTATGGTACGTAGTAGACACCTCGCAGCAGGCACAGGCTTTTCAAACTGACGAGATGCCAATGTTAAGTCCACTGTTTGCAACACCCTCATTTAAGTGTGTTTCATGCGGATGGATACACGAAGTTTTAAGCAGCCAGTATTGAACTTGAAGTTTTAATCCCACTTCACTCGACCCTCTTTAATACGTGGAACTAAAAAAACCTTCTCAAACCCATGACTCGCTCACGTTCAAATAATGAGCGCCATAAAACCGCTGCTGCCTGCAGGCGACCAACTTCTGACGTTGGAAAATCGTCTTTTCAGCTGGTTTGCGTATCCAGCGCGCAGCCCGTGGCAGCGGCTGAAAAGCGTCACCGCACCGCTACGGTGCAGCGATGGTTTTTTGACTCCCTTTAAAATCAATAGGTTAGCTAAGCACAAATCCCGTTTATCAAAAACTTAACAGAATGTTGGCGAAATAATTTGACAGAAAGAGCGCCGCCGTCGATATATATGCATGTCAAATGTTTTCAAGAAATGCAGCAGTGCCAAAGAGCGCTACGCAGAATTCATATGACTATTACCTTTCCGTTCTGCCAACGAAATTAGTTACTACACGGCGCGTCACTTGCGTCGGTGGGAACGTGTTGGAAAAAAGAAATTTTCAAAATTACTGAGTGTGCTCGGTGTGGCGGTAGCTTTGCCTGACACAAGTTGAAAACGGTTAGACAAGCTCGACGAATCAAACACTTGGCACTCGGTGCTTCATCCGAAATGACCCACTGGATCTGCAGATTCGGGCGGTAGCGTGCCTGATCGCCCCCACGGCGATGCCGAGCTGACTACCGGCCACGACATCCGGGCTGCATTTGTCCACTCACCTTCGAGAGCTCATTGCAATGCCACTATCTTTCGCCACGGATGAGCAGCAGGTTCAACGCCTGGCTGACGAAATCGATACCCAAGGTTTTGCAAAATTAAGCGCTGCCGTCAGCGATACCGACCTTGAGCAATTGCGTGCCTGGACCGATGCCCAGGCGCAGCAGCATCAAGGCGAATATTTTGCGTATCACGGCGAACAAATGCTCGCCGGCAGTCTGCTCGCCGGGTTCTGGGCCGACCCAAGGCTCAAACATTTGCTGGCCGGTCTTTATCGCCGGGCGGCAAGACGCGATGCCGCCAGCGAGCGAATCTTCCCTGTGTTGCGCTGCGTACAAGGCACCCATGGTCAGCGCGAATCCAATTGCTTTCATTACGACGCCAGCCTGGTGACTGCGCTTATCCCGGTGTTCATTCCCACCGAAGGCGCGCAGCAAGGCGACCTGATGCTGTTCCCCAATCTTCGCGGGGTGCGCTCATGGGTCCTGTTCAATGTGCTGGAAAAGGCGCTGCTGCAAAACCGGTTCACCCGCTCGCTGATTTGCAAAGGTATGGAGCGTGGCTGGCTCAAGCCTTATGTGCTGAAGCTTGAACCCGGCAACATTTATTTCTTCTGGGGTTACCGAACCCTGCATGCCAACCAAGCGTGCAGCCCTGAGGTGAAGCGCGCAACGGCGCTGTTTCATTTCGGCGACCCGCACACCGGAAGCCTGGCCACGCGCTGGATCCTCAAGTTCAACCAGGGTCGCGCTCGACGCCTGAGCAACAAAACAGGCAGTCAGCCCCCGGCTTCGACCCAGGGTTAACCCAGCAGAATTTACGCACTACCTGCCTTACGCACTTCGTCCGACATGGAGGCTTCGATGATTAACGTAACCAAGACCTATCTAGGCGATATCGACAAGTTCAAAACCTACGTGGAAGGCATCTATTCCCGTGGCTGGCTGACCAATCACGGTCCGCTGGTGTGTGAGCTTGAAGCGCGCCTTCGCGATTACCTGGGCGTCAAACACGTCATTCTCACCAACAATGGCACCCTCGCCCTGCAAGTGGCTTATCGCGCTCTGGGCCTTAGCGGCAGCGCAGTCACCACTCCATTCAGCTTTGTCGCTACCAGCAGCTCATTGCAGTGGGAAGGCATCCGCCCGATCTTCGCCGACATCGATGCGCAGACCTGGAACATCTCCCCCGATCACATAGAAAGCCGTATCGTCTCGGACACCACTGCCATCGTCGGCACCCATGTGTTCGGCAACCCCTGCGCGGTTGAACGCATCGACGCGATCGCCAAGAAGCACAATCTGAAAGTGGTGTACGACGGCGCCCACGCCTTCGCCGTGCGTCACGCGGGCAAATCGGTGCTGGACTGGGGCGACATCAGCACCTTGAGCTTCCACGCGACCAAGCTGTTTCACACCATCGAAGGCGGCGCGATCATTACCAACGATGATGAAACCGCCCGCCGCGTTCACCTGCTGTGCAACTTCGGTATCGCCGACGTCGACAAAATCGAAGGCATCGGCATCAACGCCAAGCTCAACGAATTCTCGGCGGCGATGGGCCTGTGCATTCTGGACGACATCGAGAACATTCTTCAGGAGCGCGCAGAAATCGCTGAGCGCTACGTCAGCCGTCTTGGCGACTACGTTGATCTGCAACGGCCCGAGGCCGACAGCGAGCTCAACAACAGCTACTTCCCGATCGGTCTGGCCGACGAGCAGCAACTGTTGCGGGTGCGCACTGCGCTGAACACCAACGGTATCAACCCGCGTCGCTACTTCTATCCGTCGCTGGACACCCTGGAGTATTTGCAACCTCAGGCCGCGCAAACGGCATCGCGTGCCCTCAGCGAACGCGTGCTGTGCTTGCCCATCTATCCAGGCTTGAAGCTCGAAGATCAGGAACGCGTGATCAATACGATCATCGCCGAATGCAGCCTGGGACGTTCGCAGTACCACGTGCCCACACTCGCTCAGGTTATCTGACCCCATGCAAACCAGGCGCTCAGTCATACGCAACACTGCGTTGAGCTATGCAGGCCAGGCCTACGCTTTACTGGTGGGAATCCTGATCATGCCGTTCTACCTCGGCCATCTAGGCGCCGAGGCCTACGGTCTGATCGGGTTTTTCTCGGTGATGCAGGCCTGGCTGCAATTGCTGGACGCGGGCCTGTCGCCCAGCCTGGTTCGTGCGGTGGCTCATCAACAAGGCACGTCGGCTGCCGAACGCAGCACGGGGCGACTGCTGCGCTCGTTTGAAATGATCTTCCTGCCGCTGGCTGCGCTGTGTTGCCTGGCGATGTATCTGGGTAGCGCATGGATCGCAGTGCACTGGCTCAACGCCAAACAGCTCAGCGCACAGACACTGATCGACTGCATCTGCCTGATGGGCCTCATCATCGCGCTGCGATTGTATTCAACGCTCTATAAAAGCGGGATTCAGGGCCTTGAGCAACATGTCTGGCTGAACGCCGCCAACGTCATCATCGCCACTTTGCGATACTTCGGCGGTTTGCTACTGGTGAGCGTGTATTCGCAAGACCCGATCGACTTTTTCGTTTTCCAGGCCGTGGTGGGCGTGATCGAAACACTGATCTTCGCCGGCCGGGCCTACCAGCAGATGCCGACGCCTAACTGGTACACCGGTTTCGACTGGGCGTTGGTGAAACCGATTCTGCCCTTCGCAGCCAACATGTCAGGCGCTGCGATCCTGTGGATTCTGCTGACCCAGATCGACAAAGTGCTGCTCTCCGAACTGTTGCCGCTGCACGAGTACGGCTACTTTTCGCTGGTCGCGCTGATCACCACCGGCATCATGATGCTCAGCAACCCAGTGGCGCAGACGCTTCTGCCGCGCCTGACGGTGTTGATGGCCGAAGGTCGCCGCGACGACATGCACGCGCTGTTTCTGGCGGCACACCGCTTCATCTGCACCTTCATGTTTCCATTGGCAGCGCTGATTGCACTGCACGCCGACTCAATGGTTTACGCCTGGTCGGGCGATCAGGCCGCCGCGCAATGGTGTCGCTCGATTCTGCCGTGGTATTCGCTGGGCAGCGCAATCCTGGCCGCCAGCGCGTTTCAGTTCTACTTGCAGTACGCCTACGGCCAGATGCGATTGCACATGTGGTACAGCGTGGTATCTGCGCTGATCACGGTACCGGTGATGTTCGTGTCGATTCACTATTACGGCGCGATGGGTGCGGCGATTGCCTGGTTTGTCCTGCGCGCCGTCTCCTTCGCGATCTGGCCTGCGGTGGTGCACAACAAGCTGGCACCGGGCATTCATGGGGAATGGCTGCGCGACGTCATTCGCATCGGCGTGATGACTGGCGTGGGCCTTGCCATCAGCGAGCCGGTCTTTCGCATGATCGCCGGCCAGGACCGCCTGAGCACCTTCCTCGGGCTTGCCGTAAGCGGGCTGATCACCCTGATCGTGGTTGCCGCGAGCTACAAACCGCTGGTGACAAAGATTTCTGTCCTGTTCAGCAAATTGAGTACATGAGCCATGGATGCCACTAGCAAGATGACCCGAACCGAGCAACCTGCCGCTCCTCTCTTGAGCATCGTCTGCCCGGCTTACAATCAACAAGACTACATAGCGCAGACGCTGGACGCCTTTCTGGCCCAGCAGACGACATTCGCCTTCGAAATACTGATCAACGACGACGCCTCCACCGACGGCACGGCGCGGATCATCGCTGACTACGCCAAACGCTTCCCGGATCTGATTCGCCCCTTCTACAGCGAAGTGAATCAGTACTCCCAAGGCAAGCCGTCGGTGCCGGGCCTGTTCGGCAAGGCGCGGGGCCGCTACATCGCGTACTGCGAAGCCGACGATTACTGGACAGACCCGCGCAAATTGCAGCTGCAGGTGGACTTTCTCGAAAGTCACCCCGATTACGTGCTCACGTACCACGATGCGGTGTCCTTCGATGCCAACGGCCAATACGGCGTGCAATTGCAGGGCAAGCTACGAGGTGATGCCACGGCGCTTGAACTGCAGCAGGCGCGACCGATCTCGACACTGACCACCTGCTTTCGCAATGTCTTCGACCGGCTGCCTGCAGAATTGGAAGGCGCGCCGCTCAATGATCTGGTGTGGTGGTCGCTGCTGGGGGCGTTCGGCAAAGGCAAGTTTCTCGGCGAAATCAAACCCGCCGCCTACCGCCTCCATGCTGGCGGCGTGTTCTCCATGCGCTCCAACAAACGCAAGCTGCACATGAGTCTGCAAACGGCAGGCGCCCTGGCCAACTACTACAACCGCCTGGGCAACCAGCAATTGTACGAGTACTTCCTGGCGCAACTGGTGGGCTACTCGCTCTCAGCCATGTCCCCGCAGAACAAGGTGCTTACGCTGTCGCAAGTGGCGCTCAATTTCAGTACCAACATCAGCAAGAGACTGATGCCGACGCTTAATAAAGGTCATGTTCAGTAACGTTCTGGTGGTCTGCGTCGGCAACATTTGTCGCAGCCCCATGGCCGAAGCGATGCTTGCGCATCGTGTTTCGGGGTCCGGCGTGATGATTTCATCGGCCGGCACCCACGCCATGCTCAGCTCGACCATGGACCCGCTTGCCCAGGCCGTCCTGCAGGTCAACGACATCCCCCCCCACAAACATCGCAGCCGCCAGGTCGATGTGCAGATGCTGCACCAGGCCGACCTGATCCTGCTGATGGAACACCGACAGATGCAAAGCGTGCTCAAGCTTGCCCCGGAGGTTCGAGGCAAGACGTTTTTGATTGGCAAGTGGCAGCAAGACCTGGAAATAGCCGACCCATACCGGCGCCCGAAATTAGCCTTTGAACAGACCTACGAGCAGCTTTCGCGTTGCGTCGACGACTGGCTTCCTTATCTTCAGTCAGGAGAAACAAGATAAATGACCGTCATGAACCGTACTTCCCTGGAGGACTTTCAGGACTCCCGGATCGATTTGGCGACTATCTTGCGCACATTATTCGATCACAAAGGAATGATTGCATCGATAGTCGGTGTGTGTGCCCTCCTGGGGCTGACCTACGCAATCATCGCGACGCCCATCTATCAGGCCAACGCGATGATTCAGATCGAGCCTAAAAAAATCGGCATCGAGGGTCGCACTGAAGTCAACAGCAAGCCGCTGTCGGTGTCCCAGGCGACCACTGAAATCGAGCTGATCAAATCCCGCGCCGTGCTGGGTAAAGTCGTCGAAGACTTGAAACTCAACATCGTGCAAAGGCCCAACTACATACCGGGCATCGGCAGCTACATGGCACGCAGGTTCAAGCCTGATCACGAAGGCGCGCTGGCCGAACCTATGTTCGGTCTCAACAGCTACGCCTGGGGTGGCGAGAAACTCGACATTTTCCAGCTCGAAGTGCCCGAGGCGCTGCAAGGCGACAAGCTGACTCTGGTCGCTGGCAAACCTGGCAATTTCTCGCTGTATGACCAGGATCACAACCTGCTGCTCAAGGGCGCGACCAACCAGATGGTTGAAAGCAACGGCATCAAGATTCAGGTCGCCACGCTCAATGCGCGTCCAGACACTGAGTTCACGGTGATCAAGCAACGCACCCTGACCGCCGCCCTGGACTATCAGGACCGACTGAAAATCGCTGAAGCCGGCAAGGATTCCGGGATCGTTTATCTGACGATTCAGGACGCAGATCCGGTTCTGGCAAAACGCATTCTCAACGAAGTCAGCCGTCTGTATGTGCGCCAGAACGTTGAGCGCAGCTCGGCCGAAGCCGCTCAGCGCCTTGAGTTCCTGCGCTCCCAGTTGCCTGCCGTGCGCAAGCAACTGGAGCAGTCGGAAACCGCGCTGAACAACTTCCAGACCAGCGCCAAGTCGGTTGACCTGAGCATCGAGACCAAAGCAGTGCTCGATCAGGTGGTCAAACTGGACGGCACCCTGTCTGAGCTGAAAATGAAACGCGTTGAAGTCGAACGCCTGTACACCCCGGAGCACCCGACCTATCGCGCATTGATCACCCAGATCGGGCAGATCGAATCGCAGAAACAGGGCTTGCTGAAGAAGATCGAAGCATTGCCTGCTACTCAACAGGAACTGCTGCGCCTGACCCGTGACATGCAAGTGACGTCGCAGACCTACACCCTGCTGCTCGACAAGAGCCAGGAGCAGGACATCCTGCGCGCCGGCAGCATCGGCAACGTACGGGTCATCGACAACGCCGACGCCAATGTCGAGGACCCGGCCAAGCCGATGAAGAAAATCATCGTGCTGATCGCCACCCTCGTCGGTCTGTTGCTCGCAGTGGCTACTGTGTTCGTGCGCCAGGCGTTCTATCGTGGCGTCGACAACCCTGAAGTGATCGAAAACCTCGGTATGCCGGTGTATGCGTCGCTGCCGTTCTCGCGTCAGCAAGAGCGCATGGACAAGAACACCCAGAATGGTCGCGCCACCAAGGATTCGAAACTGCTCAGCGTCAGCGCGCCAACGGAGCTGGCCATCGAATCGCTGCGCAGCCTGCGCACCAGCCTTCATTTCGCGATGCTCGAAGCGCGTAACAACGTGCTGATGATCTCAAGCCCGACGCCGGGTGTGGGCAAATCGTTCGTCTCCAGCAACCTGGCAGTGATCATTGCCCAGACCGGCAAACGCGTATTGCTGATCGACGCCGACATGCGCAAAGGCTACCTGCACAAGGTGTTCAACCTGACGCCCAAGCACGGTTTGTCCGACACGCTGGCCGCCCGCTTGAAGAGCAACGAGGTGATCAACCACACCGAAGTGCGCAACCTGGATTTCATCTCCTGCGGTTTCGCGGCGCCTAACCCGTCGGAGCTGTTGATGCACGACAACTTCAACAAGCTGATCAGCGATTTGTCACCGCTGTACGACTTGGTGCTGGTGGACACCCCGCCGATCCTCGCCGTCACTGACGCCGCCCTGGTGGGTCGTCAGTCGGGCACTTGTTTGCTGGTGACGCGATTCGGTCTGAGCACCGCCAAGGAAATCGAGGCGTGCAAACGTCGTCTCGGCCAGAACGGCATTGTCATCAAAGGTGCAATTTTCAACGGTGTACTGCGCAAGGCCTCTACCGCCGATTACGACTGCGCCGCTTACGGTTACGACTACTCCACCGTTCGCAAATAAGACCCTTGGCCCGCCAAGACTCTTCACAACCTCAGAGCGCAGCAACACCACAAGGAGATCCAAATGGCCAGGACCATTGCAGTGATGCAGCCGTACCTTTTTCCCTACCTGGGCTATTTCCAGCTCATCGCCGCAGCAGACGTCTTTGTCCTGGGAGACGATCTGCAGTACATCCGTTCAGGCTGGGTCAATCGCAATCGCATACTGCATCACCATGAAGCGAAGCTGATCACCTTCCCGCTCAAGAAGGATCGCTATCAGTTGCCGATCAACCAGCGGCAACTGTGCGACAACTTCAACGAGGAGGCCGAACGCCTGATCGCCCTCATCACCTACTGCTATATCAAAGCGCCTTACTTTGCGCAGGTGATGCCGCTGATCGAACGGTTGATCCGCTTTCCGCAGATGAATATTGCGCTGTACACCGAACATGCGATTCGGGAAATGTGTGCTTATCTACACATCTCCACGCCGATCATGCGAGGCTCTGACTTGATGCTGGGCAAGCCTGCGGACAAGCAGGAACGCATCATCCGCATCGCTCACACCTTTCAGGCCACGACCTTCATCAACCCTGAAGGCGGATCGGTGTTATATGACCGCGATCATTTCGCGCGCAACCGACTGTTGGTACGTTTTTTCCGGATGGATCCGGTGGTCTACCGGCAGTTCAGGCAACCATTCGTCGCCAATCTGTCGATTATTGATGTGCTGATGTTCAACTGCGTCGAACAGGTTCAGCAATTGCTGAGCTGTTACACGCTGGACAAGGATGGCCCCGTGGCTGAACCCGACCTGCTGGCCGGATTGGCGCAACATCCTGACGTCGCTTCTGTCTTGCCAAACCAGATTGCAGTGGAGTGAAGAACATGTCCCAAGCCAATAACCCGGCGCGTTGGTATTTGATTCAGACCAAACCCCGTCAGGAGGCCCGCGCCGCCGAGCATTTACAGCGCCAGCTTTTCGAGTGCTACCGGCCGTTGAAAGCGGCTGAGAAAAAGCGTGGCTCGCGGGCCGCCGCCGAGGAAGAGTTGTTTCCAGGCTATCTGTTTATCCGCATGGACCAGACCCACGACAACTGGTACCCGATTCGCTCAACCCGTGGCGTTGCGCGCATCGTGACCTTCGGTGGCATGCCGGTGCCGGTGCAGGACGCGCTGATCGATCAGATCCGCGAACGCCTGATGGCCCCCGTGCCCAAGGTGCAGTTTCAGGAAGGTGAAGCGGTGCGGATTACCGCCGAAGGTTTCAATGATGTGGAAGCCATTTTCCTCACTGCCGATGGCGATGAACGCGCCGTTATCCTGCTCAATCTGTTGCAGCGCGAGCAGAAAGTGACGCTACCTGTCAGCAGCCTGGTGCGGGCTGAAGTCCGGGCCTAGCCCTTCAAGCTCTCTGTAGGAGCCAACTTGTTGGCGAGATGGCTGGTGTGGTGTGTCAGCCAGGATGTCTCGCGAACAAGTTCGCTCCTACAGGGATTTGCCTGGCAATACCGCCTTCGCGGGCAAACGCGCTCCTACAACTGAATTCACAACTTCGTCTTTCCGTTGGCCGTGCCTGCGCGCGGTTGATCGTCCCCCTTCGCCCCGGAACTCACCATGACCAACAAAACGACTTTGGTGACGCTCACCTATGGTGATCGTTTCAACTACTTGCACACGCTGGTCAGCCGTTCGCTGGAAAGCCCGTTGATCGACCGGGTGATCATTGTAAGCAACGCCTCCACCGCGCCGCTGGAAACCCTGCGTCGCAGCTGGCCCGATCAGGTCAGCGTGATTTACCTGCACGAAAACACCGGTTCAGCCAAAGGTTACTCGGTGGGTATTCAAGCGGCGCTCGACGCAGGTGCCGAGCACATCTGGCTGATGGACGACGACAACGCGCCAACCATCAATGCCATCGCCACCCTACACAGCGTGCTCGATGAGCGCAAAATCATCGACGGTGAAGACAAGGCAGCGGTTCTGGGTTTCCGCCCCACGCACCAGGCCGACATCGCCGCGGGCGTGCCCAATCGTTTTGCCATTCAGCGCCGTTCCAGTTTTTTCGGCTTTCACATCGCCCAGTTGCCGTACAAGATCTGGCGCCGTTTGCCGTGGGGTGCGCCGCAGCAGCCAGAGAAAAAGCTGCCACTGGTGCAGCTGCCGTTCGCGACTTACGGCGGTTTGCTCGCGCACCGCAATCTGTATCGCCGGATCGGTTTGCCGCTGGACGCGCTGATGCTCTACGCGGACGACAGCGAATACACCTGGCGTATCACTGCTGGCGGCGGGCGGATTTTCCTGGTCCCGGATGCCTTGCTCGATGACCTGGAAAACTCCTGGAACATCAAGGCGCACACCAACAACATCTACGAAAGCTTCCTGCTCGGCGGTTCTGACTTGCGGGCCTATTACGGCGCACGCAACCAGGCCTGGTTCGACAAAAACATCTGGTCCAATTCCTCGATGCTCTACGGCCTCAACCGCTGGGTGTTCTTTCGCTTGCTGCGCCTGATTGCCAAGCAACGCGGCGCCGAAGTGCGCCTGAGCCTGATCGAAAAAGCCATCCGTGACGGTGAGTCCGGCGTATTGGGTCTGAATCAGTCGTATCCGCTATGAAAATCCTGTTTATCAGCAGTCTCTATTCGCCTCATATCGGCGGCGGCGCGGAAATCATTCTCCAGCGCACCGCCGAAGGGCTGCAACAGCGTGGCAGCGAAGTCAGCGTGCTGGTCACAGGTCCCGACGCCGGCCTGAGTGTCGACATGGTCAATCAGGTCAAGGTCTACCGCGCCGGGTTACACAACTTCTTCTGGCATTTCAGTTCGCAACGGCCCGGACGGCTGGCACGCCTGGGCTGGCATCTGCGCGATCGCTACAACGGCGCGATGCGCGCGTACGTCAAACAAGTAATCAAGCAGCAACAACCTGACGTGGTGGTGTGCCAAAACCTCGCGGGCTGGTCAGTCTCGGTGTGGGATGAAATCACCGCTGCTGGCGTGCCCATCGTTCAGGTGCTGCATGACATGTACCTGATGTGCCCCAGCAGCAACATGTTCAAGAAGGGTCGCTGCTGCCAGCAGCAATGCGGCACCTGCCAGCAGTTCCGCAAAGGCCATGACGTGCGCTCGGCGCAAGTGTCGACGGTGGTCGGGGTCAGCAACTACATGCTCGAGAAGCTGCAAAAGCACGGTTACTTCAAAGGCTCCCGGGGTTACGTGGTGCATAACGCCAGCCCCTACGCGCAAGTGCGCAGCGCGCCGGCACGGGTGCTTCAGATTGATTTGCGGATGAATAAAGCGCCGCTGCGTTTTGGCTATATGGGTACGTTGTCGGATCAGAAAGGCGTGCGCTGGTTGATCGAGCAATTCCAGCGCCTGCCGTTCGACGCGACCCTGCAGATCGCCGGGCGTGGCCAACTCGATGATGAAGCGCGGCTCAAGGCGTTGGTGACATCGCCCAACATCAGCTTTGTCGGCTACCAAAAGCCCGAAGTGTTTTACAACCAGATCGACGTCGCCGTGGTGCCGTCGATCTGGAACGAACCCTTCGGCCTGGTCGCCGTTGAAGCCTGCGCGCACTCGGTGCCGGTGGTTGCCAGTCGCATGGGCGGTTTGCCGGAAATCATTCAGGACTCGCTCAACGGTTTGCTGTGCAGCCCCAGCGACCCGGACTCTCTGGGTCAGGCAATGCTCAAGTTGCACCAGCAACCGGAGCTGCTCAAGCGCCTGAGCCAGCAAGCGCGAGTCAGTGTCGCGGCGCTGCTCAGCGTCGATCTGATGCTCGACAGCTACGAAAGCATCTTCGCCCAGACCGTCCTGGACAACACCACACGCCACGACGCAAGGATCGCCAGCAAAATCGTCTGACCAGTCCTTTGTTGGTCGCTACTCAACCGTTCAAAACGCTCAATCCCAAACGCCTTATCGCCGATGCCGACGTTTTTCTACGGCCCGAGACTTACCTGAGCAAGCGCTCCGGACCGCGCCTCTTCATTGAGACACACCATGCCCAACACGCACCTGAAAACGTTACGACAACCGTTGATGGTTCTCCTCCTGGGCTTGTTTTTCAGCTGTGCGGCAGTCGCTGAAGAGTCGTTCATCATTGGCGTCGATACCCACCTGATGAACAAAAACGCCACCTCGGCCAAAGCGCTGCAGATGCTTGAAGAAGCCGGCGTCGACTCGGTTCGTGACGACGCCTATTGGTCGACCGCGGAGCCCAGGCGAGGCTTGATGAGGATTGAACCCGCTTGGCAGGCTTATTTGAGCAAGGCGCAGGAACATCATTTGCGCCCGCTGTTGGTGCTCGGTTATGGCAGCCCGTTCTACGACAACTACGCCAAACCGCGCGTACCTGCGGTCAGAGAAGCGTTTGGCAACTACGTCAATTTCGTTACGCGCCAACTCACCGACAGCGTGGATTTTTACGAAGTCTGGAATGAGTGGGACAAGGAAAACCCGGTGGACCCCGCGTTCGCCCGGGACTACGGCCTCCTGGTCGAGGAAAGTGCCCGGCGTATCCGCAGCAATGAGCGGCCAATGATGATTCTGGCCGGCGCGGTCACCAGCCAGGGTATGGACCTGGGATTCGCAGACCGACTGGTGGAGTCTGGGATTCTCAACCACGTCGATGGGCTGTCGCTGCACCCGTATGTGCACTGCCGCTATGAAGAACGCCACACGCCAGAGCGCTGGATTGCCTGGCTGCGCTGGGTGGACGCAGACCTGCGAACCATCGCCGCGCGCCCGGTGCCGCTGTACCTGACCGAGATGGGCTGGCCGAGTAACGACGGCAAGTGCGGGGTCAGTGAACAACTGCAATCGGCTTATCTGGCGCGCAGCTATTTCCTGGCCCAGACGCTGCCGGATATCAAGGGTTTGTGGTGGAACGGCCTGCTCAACGACGGCGCCGACCGCCAAGATCCGGAACAGAACTTCGGGCTGCTCAATCAGGACCTCAGCGTCAAACCTGCGTACCTGACCCTGAAAGCGATCAGCCCGACGCTGCATGAATTTCGTTACGACGCTGAGAAAAGCCGCGAAACCGATTCGCAATTTCTGCTGCGTTTCAGCAAGGGTTCGGAGCAAGTGCTGGTGGCGTGGAGCACCGGTCTGGCCCGCCCGATCAAGGTCGACGCCAGCAGCGTACTTCACGGCAACGTGCATTACATCGACACCGCGCATCCGCAAAACGGTTTGGTGGACAGCGGTATTGCCTGGTCCTGCAACGACGGTCGCTGTTCGGCGCAGGTGCCCATCGACGAGTTTCCGAAAATTATCAGCCTGGGGACACGGCCGGCATTGTTCGCCCTGCCCTGAGGCTATGCCCGCCAGCAAGTGCGGTTGATGCCAGGAGCGACGTTTTGGTCGAGCGCTCCCAAAGCTTTTGAAACGACCCATCACTTTTACAACAGGTCGAACCCGATGATTGTGATCAATGCACGTTTTCTCACGCAGGAACTGCGCGGTGTCCAGCGCTTTGCCGAACAGACTTGCCTTGCGCTCAAGCAACTGCGCGATGACGTAGTCTTCGTGGCGCCCCATGACATCAGGATGCACGAAAGTGCCAAGGCGCTGGAGGTGCAGTGCATTGGCAGCCACCGCGGTCACTTGTGGGAACAACTGGACCTGCCGCTGTACCTGCGGCGCAATGGCAGCCCACTGTTGATCTCTCTGTGCAGCACCGCCCCGTTGTTGTACGGCAACCAGATCGCCACGCACCACGACATCACCTACGTGCGCCACCCGGAAAGCTACACCCGCTCGTTCCGTCTGCTGTATCGGACCATGACCCCGATCATGCTCTCGCGAATCAAGACATTGCTGACCGTGAGCAATTTTTCCAAGGGCGAGATTTCCCAGTTCTACCGCTACCCGGAGAAGAAAATCCTGGTCGTGCCGAACGCTGTCAGCGGCGCTTTCCAACCGGGGCCGCCGATCAAGGACGGCGCCAACTACCTGCTCGCCGTGTCATCGCCCAGCGCACACAAGAATTTCAACCGGATGATTCAGGCGTTTCTGATGCTGCGCAACCACGATGATCTGCAGCTGCACATCGTCGGCGCCGCCAGCGAGATCTTCGCCGATGAAAGCCTGCAACGGTTGGCCTCCCGCGACTCGCGAATCCGCTTTCTGGGGCGGCTCAGCGACAGCGAACTGATTGCTCAGTATCAAGGCGCCACGGCGTTCGTGTTCCCTTCGTTGTACGAAGGTTTCGGCATCCCGCCGCTGGAAGCTCAAGCGTGCGGCTGCCCGGTGCTGGCGGCCAACGCGGCGTCCATCCCCGAGGTGCTGCAAGCCAGCGCGTTGTATTTCGACCCGCTGGACGTCAGCCACATGGCCTCCGCGATGGAACGCATCCTGGTTGACATGCCGCTGCGCCAGTCACTGCGTCGGCGCGGCTTGAGCAACGTCACCCGGTTTTCCTGGGAAGAGTCAGCGCGGCGTGTCTCGCAGCGCATCGACACCCTGATCAACGCCTCCATGGATCGGCGCGGCACAAGCAACAGCGGCGACACCCTGCAGCGCGAATCTTCTTCGAGCAAGCTGTGAGGCATTGGCATGAAACGTCTGGCCTATCTTGATGCACTGCGAGGCATCGCCGCCTTGATGGTGGTGTTCACTCACCTGTACGCACCGATCATCGGGCATGTGTGGGTGCTCGATTACCTGATTGATCCGGGCAAGCTTGGGGTGCTGTGGTTTTTCATGATCAGCGGCGTAGTGATTCCGTTCAGTCTCAAGCCTGGGCCTGACGGGCCGCGACGTTTTCTGATCTCGCGCTTCATGCGCTTGTACCCCGCGTACTGGCTGTCATTGCTGGTGTTTCTGGTGATGCTCAGACTGACCGGCGCAGAGTTTCCGGGCTGGCCGCAAATCATCGCCAATCTGACCATGGTGCAAGCGGCCATGGGCTTTGATGACGTGATCGGGCTGTACTGGACGCTGTTCATCGAAGTGGTGTTTTACGCGCTGTGCCTGACGTTATTCGTCGCCGGCAAGCTGTACGACCTGACGTTTCGCAGCCGCTGTGCGCTGGTGTTTCTGCTGATGGCGCTGGCCATGGGCATGGTCCGCGCGGTGACCGAACGCAAGCTGCCCGTGGCATTGCCGTTGGCCCTGTCGCTGATGTTTTTCGGCTCGGTCTGGCGTCAGTGGCTGCTGGGTGAACACAGCCGCCAGCTCACACGCAACCTGGTGCTGCTGCTGGTCGGTTTCACCGTGCTGCTGCCGCCCACGCTGATCATGGCGTACAGCAAGGACATGGGCACCGGCGAAACCTGGGGCCGTTACTTGTTCACGTACTTCGTTGCGATCAGCAGTTTCCTGCTGCTGACCCGCAGCGTACGTCTCAATCACCCGGCGCTGGTGTGGCTGGGGGCCGTGAGTTACTCGCTGTATCTGCTGCACCCCTCGATGTTGATGCTGAGCCAGTTTTTGCTCGAACCCACCGGCGCCTCGGCGCTGATCAACGCGCTGTTTGCCACCGTACTGACGCTGGGTGTTGCCCACCTGAGCTTCCGTTTGATCGAAACACCTTTTATCCAATTGGGTAAACGCCTCAACGACCGCAACGCCAAGACGCAGCCCGTGCGCGTCTGAAGTAGCGCCTGCGCAATCACAGGAAGTGGGACGCCCCTCGCGAGCTTGGCTCGGCGTACAGGGGCATTTCTTCGGCCGCTAATGCAGAGAATTCCAATGAAAATTGCAATCGTCCATGACTGGCTGGTGACCTACGCCGGTGCCGAACGGGTACTGGCTTCGCTGATCAATATCTGGCCCGAGGCGGACTTGTTTTCCGTCATCGATTTTTTGAGTGACGAAGACCGCGCCCATCTGGGTGGCAAAGTCGCTAAAACAACCTTTATTCAACGCCTGCCAAAAGCCAAGACCCGTTATCAGCGCTACCTGCCGCTGATGCCGATGGCTATCGAGCAACTTGACCTGTCCGGCTACGACCTGATCATCAGCAGCAGCCATGCCGTGGCCAAAGGCGTGCTGTGCGGTCCGGATCAGGTGCACATCAGTTATGTGCACTCGCCCATCCGTTACGCTTGGGACCTGCAGCATCAATACCTCAACGAAGCCGGTCTGGCCGTTGGCCTCAAGAGCAAGGTCGCGCGGATGATCCTGCACTACATGCGCATGTGGGATCAGCGCACTGCCGCAGGCGTCGATGATTTCATCGCCAACTCCTACTTCATCGGCGGGCGCATTTCCAAAGCCTACCGCCGCGAGTCCACAGTCATTTACCCGCCGGTTAACACCGAAGGCTTCACCCTGCAAGAGCACAAGCAGGAGTACTACTTCACCGCCTCGCGCATGGTGCCGTACAAGCGCATGCCGATGATCATCGAAGCCTTCGCCGCCATGCCCGACAAGCGCCTGATCGTGATCGGCGACGGCCCGGAAATGGAGAAGGCCAAAGCGATCAACGCACCCAACGTCACCCTGCTGGGCTACCAGCCGTTCCCGGTATTGCTGGAGCACATGCGCAACGCCAAAGCGTTCGTCTTTGCCGCCGAAGAAGACTTCGGCATCAGCCCGGTAGAAGCCCAGGCCTGCGGCACCCCGGTGATCGCGTACGGCAAGGGCGGCACGCTGGAAACCGTCTGCGGCATGGATCATCCGCAGCCCACAGGCGTGTTCTATCAACAGCAGACCGTGGAATCGCTGGTCGCAGCGGTCACGGAATTCGAAGCCTCGCAGTCGCGAATCACCGCCCAGGCGTGCCGCAATAACGCCGAGCGTTTCTCCCAGGAGCGCTTTGAAACCGAGATGCGTCAGTTTGTCGAGGTGCGTTTGAGCATGGCGCGTCAGGCACGTGTCCCTGCGCAATACCGCCAACCACAAGCCGTGCCGGTTCTGGTCAGCAACGAGCTGACTGGCCGGGTCGTCCCGATCAAATCTGTCTGAGCGAGCATCGTCATGCGAACCCCCTTACGCGGCATCCTCAAGGCACATCAATCGTCGCTATCGGTGGCTCATCGTCTGCTGGACCTGGCCGTGATCGTGCTGGGCGGCTATTGCCAGAGTCTGGTCACCGACACCCCGATGACATCGGAGACGTGGACACAGATCCTGCTGGCGGTGATGGTTTTCCATTGGCTGGGGGAATACCACCAGTTGTACGGGTCCTGGCGCGGCGAGCGGATCGTTCGCGAGCTGCTCAAGGTTTTCAATTACTGGGGCCTAACGTTCGTCATTCTGTTGTCGGTGGATTACCTGCTGCTCAATCACGCTGACATGCCCGATAACGGCCAGATGACCTGGTTCGCCAGTGTCCTGGTTGCCCTGTGCGGTTACCGTCTGGGGATTCGCAGCCTGCTGCATGGGCTGCGCAGTCAAGGGTTCAATACTCGCCGGGTGGCGGTGGTGGGCACCGGACATTGTGGGGAACGCTTGGCCAAGTCCATCGAAAGCGCGCCATGGATGGGGCTTGATCTGCTGGGTTTCTACGACGAGCAGCCGCAGCAGATGGACCTGGCACGCATCGGGCGCCGCATTCCGGTGCTGGGTGATCTGGATCAGTTGATCGTCGACGCCCGCGAAGGCCGGATCGATAAGGTGTACATCACCTTGAGCCTGGACAGCCAGGCGCGGTTGCAGGAGTTGATCAAGGGCCTGAGCGACACCACTGCCTCGGTCTACGTGATCCCCGATGTGTTCATGTTCGAGCTGTTGCATGCACGCAGCGAAAGCATCAACGGCCTGCCGAGCATCAGTATTTTCGACTCACCCATGGATGGCGCCTGGAGCATGGTCAAGCGCGTCGAGGACGTGGTGCTGTCGAGCATCATCCTGACCCTGATCGCCCTGCCGCTGCTGTTGATTTCACTGGCGATAAAGCTGACCTCGCCAGGCCCTGTGCTGTTTCGCCAGCGCCGCTACGGGCTGGATGGACGGCCCATCATGGTCTGGAAATTTCGCAGCATGAGTGTTCAGGAAAACGGCGACGTGGTCACTCAGGCCACTCGCAACGACAGTCGCATCACCCCGCTGGGCGCCTTTTTGCGGCGCACCTCACTGGACGAGCTGCCGCAGTTTTTCAATGTGCTGCGCGGCGAAATGTCCATCGTCGGGCCAAGGCCTCATGCGGTGGCGCACAACGAGCAGTACCGCAAGCAGGTCTCGGGCTACATGTTGCGGCACAAGGTCAAGCCGGGGATCACTGGTTGGGCGCAGATCAACGGCTGGCGCGGCGAGACCGACACCCTGGACAAAATGCAGAAACGCGTGGAATTCGACCTGCAGTACATCGAGCACTGGTCGGTTTGGCTGGACATGAAAATCATCCTGCTGACGCTCTTCAAAGGCTTCGTCAACAAGAACGCTTTTTAGTGACGCGCAAAGCCGGCAACGCTCCGAAACACGCCATCAGCCACAACACACATTCAGCCAGAACAATAAAGAACGGCCGACGCGCACGACGCTCGGCAGGAGGTGACCACCTGCATGAGTGCCTGTAATCAGAAGTTCGGTGTTGGTAAGGGATGCAATGAAATCACTGTGGTGCCAGAACGCACCTATTAGGAAGGATCATCAATATGAAAGTAACGTTAGCTGTTGTGCTGCTTTCCAGTCTGATTTTGCAAGGCTGTGCTTTTGCCCCCGGGCAGCACATGACCCTGGATGAAGTCACCGAAAAGGACCCGGACGGTCCGAACGTCACACTGATCAAGATCACTCCGGCCACGTTGCAACAGCAACAACAGCGTGCGGCCTCTCTGGCAAAACCGCTACCGCCGGAACTGTTGAACTACAAGACCCCTGAATACATCGTCGGCCCGGGCGACGCCTTGCTGGTGACCGTTTTCGAACACCCTGAGTTGACCGCACCAGGCTCCACCGAGCAGCTGGACGCCAACAGCCGGGAAGTCTTGAACGACGGCACTGTGTTCTTCCCGTACGTGGGTCGTGTGCAAGCTGCTGGCAAAACCGTTGCGCAGATCCGCGAGCAATTGCGCATGGGCCTGTTGCCGCAGTACACCGAGGTCAAGGTCGACGTCAAAGTCCTGCGTTACAACAGCCAGCGCGTATTGCTGTCCGGTTCTTTCAGAACAGCCGGTCCGCAGCCGATCACCAACATCCCGCTGAGCCTGGTACAGGCCATCAGTCAGGCAGGTCTGGACTTGACCGATGCCAATCTGGCCGGGCTGACGTTGCGTCGTGACGGCAAGGATTACGTCATCGACGTCGACTCGCTCAACCGCAAGGACTCGCAGCTGAGCAAGATATTCTTGAAAGACGGCGACTACCTGCACCTCAACAGCAACTCGAAAAACAAGATATACGTGTTGGGTGAGGTGTTGAATCCCCGCACGATTTCGTTCAGCACCACCAGCGTGACGCTGCTTGAAGCACTGGGCGAATCCGGCGGCCTGAGCCCCGATGCGGCCAACGGTGATGCGGTGTATGTGATCCGTGGCGGGCAGGACGCCATGCACGGTTCGACCGTCTACCATTTGAACGCAGAGAAACCTACCGGCTACCTGCTGGCTAAACAGTTCGAGCTGGAAGCACAGGACGTGGTCTTCGTCGGCCCGGCCAACATCACCCGCTGGAACCGCTTCATCAGCCAGTTGCTGGGCTCCAACAACATCGTCCAGACTGGTGCGATGTTCAGGAACTGAGGCAGCTGTAAGCGGCGAGTTTCAAGCGACAAGTCACAAGCAACAGCAAAATCCTCGCAGGCGCCGACTGCGGGGATTTTTTTTGCTCTGAGTTTGGGTGGTGCGAAGCTGACGACGCGGTTCAACCGGCACACCGCGTCATCGTTCTTCGCGGGCAAGCCTCGCTCCAACAGGATCGCCAAAAATCCCTGTAGGAGCGTACGAGCAACGCGAGGCCGCGATCGGCTGCGCAGCAGTCGTCAATCCATTCAGCGAAAGTGTTGCTGGAGAAACACCTGATCAACAGTTGTCGGGCTTTTGAGCAGATCGCCGCGCTGGCCTGCTCCTGGCAATGCACCGTTTGCCCCCTTTTTTCAGGCGGTATCGTCACCTCAACCACACTGGCATGCATGCTGCTATGAACGGGACAGCGTTGAAAACAACCACGACATCCGCGCTCAATGCTCCCTGCACGACCTGTGTCTGCACAGCGGTGACCTGATTCAAGGAATATTAAGCATGTTGGTAGTTTCACTTTCAGGCAGCCCGGCGCTGAGATCCCGTTCGGGTGTGGTCCTCAAACATGCAGCGCGCTGGCTGCAGGAGCGTGGCGTCGAGGTCAAGGCGCTGCGCATTCATGATTTCAATGCCGAAGACCTATTGTTCGCACGCTTCGACAGCCCCGCCGTGGTGGCTTTCATCGAAGCAGTGAAACGGGCAGACGGCCTGCTGATTGGCACGCCGGTGTACAAGGCGTCGTTTTCCGGCGCGCTGAAAACCCTGCTCGATTTGCTGCCTGAGCGCTCGTTGCACGGAAAAGTGGTATTGCCGCTGGCCACCGGCGGCAGCATCGCTCACATGCTGGCGGTGGATTATGCGCTGAAACCGGTGCTGTCTGCGCTCAAGTGCCAGGAAGTGCTGCACGGCATCTACGCCATCGACAGCCAGATCAACTACAACGACGAACACGAATCAGGCGGCGAACTGGACGACATCCTGACCGAACGTCTGCATGAAGGGCTCGAGCATTTTCAGCTGAGCCTGCAGCACCGTGCTGGCGCAAGGCACAAGGCAGCGGGTGGGCATCTGAAGCTTGCGCTGTAATCACGTCTGTAGGAGCCAACTTGTTGGCGAGACATACAATGCGGTCCGCCTGACGCACCGCCTCGCGAACAAGTTCGCTCCTCCAGATTCAACGTCAGTCGACGGGTTATCCCTGCAACAACGGATACAACGACACCACCAGCAACGCCGCCATCACACCGTTGAACACCCGCAGCCAGAACGGGTCGCGCAGTACGTTACGCAGTAAGCTGCCGCATCCCGCCCACATGCTGACCGCTGGCAAATTCACGATGCCGAACACCAACGCGATGATCACCACATTGCTGAAGTAGCCGTTCATGGGTGTGTAGGTGCTGATTGCGCCGATCGCCATGACCCACGCCTTGGGATTGACCCACTGAAACGCTGCCGCGCCGAGGTAACTCATCGGCCGGGCTTTCTTGTCGGTCGCATCCGTGACGGGTCCAGACGTCGCGATTTTGTACGCCAGATACAACAGATATGCCGCGCCCGCGTAACGCAGCACGGTGTAGAGAACAGGATAGGCTTTGAATACCGCGCCCAGCCCTAGACCTACGGCCAGGACCATGACGGCAAACCCGCAGCTGATACCCAGCATATGGGGGATGGTACGGTTGAAACCGAAGTTCACCCCGGAAGACAACAGCATGGTGTTGTTAGGGCCGGGCGTGACAGATGAAACGAAGGCAAATAAAACGAAGGCGATGAGCAGATCAGCGGTAAACATGGGCAGTCCATTGGGCTGTGAAAACAAGCCCTGAGGCTATCGAAGCCACGGCTGCAAACACATGGACAGTGACGCTGACTTTTACCCATACAGTTCTGAACACTTAGTCATCATCACAGAACTGTTTCTAATGGATTCTAACCTCGCTTTTCAGCCTTGACGGGCCGATGTCTGCCCAGAGACTTGCGCATTGGCCTCGCCACGATTGTCGAATTCATGAGCGCGCTGGATCTGCGGCTGCTCCATCAACTGGGTTTTGCGGGTCTGGTATTCCTCGTAGGACAAACCGCGACGGTTCAAATCTTCGAGGGCAAGCTGGTGGGTTTCTTCAGCGGTGTAAGGACGCAATTCGGGATGATGGTCAGCGGCGCAGCCAGAAACAGCAGCGACTGAAAGCAATAGGGCAAGGGTAGCAAGACGGTTCATGGGAGCCTCCATTCGGCTCGTTTCTGGAATGAGCCAAGGCTACGCCGCAGCCTCGTTCAGCAGAAATCACCCGTCTTGATAGTGGCTATTGCCTACCTGAACGAAACCTTCATCGGACTGCAAAAATCCGGCATCGCACAAATGCCGGAATACACCTCAATCCCGTGGGAGCGGACCTGTCCGCGAAGGCGATGTATCAGCCCGTAAACATGCACGGGATGTACTGGCCTCTTCGCGGACAGGTCCGCTCCCACAGGTTGATCACCCAGCCGCTCTGGCTTTATCAGGTCAAAAAATGCCACAACAGCAACGTGCCGATCAGCCCCACCACCGAAACAATGGTCTGCAGCACCGACCAGACCCAGATCGTCTGCTTCAATTCCAGCCCGAAATACTC
Organism: Pseudomonas rosaeacicularis; assembly: GCF_057128745.1. Lineage (NCBI taxonomy): Bacteria > Pseudomonadati > Pseudomonadota > Gammaproteobacteria > Pseudomonadales > Pseudomonadaceae > Pseudomonas > Pseudomonas rosaeacicularis. Next base: position 221,793 of record NZ_JBSKHT010000011.1, on the reverse strand, counting down.
GCGAACCATCCAGAAGCCCGCATCGTTGACGTGGCAGAAAAACACCGAGCCCGCGCCAATCACCAGCGCCACCAGCGAGGCTTGAGTGGCCTCCAGCCCCGCCATCATCGGCGCAAGAATCCCCGCTGTAGTGGTGGTGGCGACGGTTGCGGAGCCGGTTGCCTGACGCAGTGCCACGGCAATCAACCAGGCCAGCAACAGGTACGGCATGTGCGCACCTTCTGCGACTTTGCTGATGGTCTGACTCACGCCCGCATCCAGCAGCGTCTGCTTCAAGCCGCCGCCTGCGCCGATGGTCAGCAGCAGCACCGCAATCGGCGCCAGGCTTTTGCGAAGCGTACCGCCCACGTGTTCGCGGGAAATGCCATTGGCCCAGCCCAGGCAGATCACTGCCGCCAACACCGCGATACCCAGCGCTACCAACGGCTCGCCGAGGAATTTAAGGGTCAGCGCGACATTGCTTTCCGGCTCCAGCGCGACTTTCGCCAACGTGCTGCCGAGCATCAGAATCACCGGCAACAAGATGATCAGCAGCGACACGAGAAAGCTCGGCTGGCGGGTGGCAGTAGGCTTGGCGGAGAACAACTCGCCCAGTTCAGCCGGGGCTTCGATGTGCAGGCGTTTGGACAACCAGTTGCCGTAAATCGGACCGGCCAAAATCACTGCAGGCACGGCGATGCAAAACCCCAGCAACATGGTCAGGCCCAGGTCGGCGTGCAAGGCGCTGACCGCGATCAAGGGCCCAGGATGCGGCGGCATCAGCGCATGCAATGTGGTCATCCCCGCCAGCGCCGGGATTGCGATCTTCAGCAACGGCTGCCCGGATTGCCGAGCCATGACGAAGATGATCGGCACCATCATCACCAGTCCCACTTCAAAAAACAGCGGCAGCCCGATGACCATCGCCACCAGCGCCATCACCCAGGGCAGCGCCTTGCCTTTGCCAATCCCCAGCAGGGTCGAGGCAATGCGATCCGCTGCGCCGGACTCGGCCATCAATGCTCCGAGCATCGCACCCAGCGCAATGATGATCCCGGCTTCACCGAGAATCCCGCCCGCCCCTTTGCTGAACGCCTTGGCCACTGCTTCAGCAGGCAGGCCGGCGCCGATCCCGGCAATGAACGTACCCACCAGAATTGACAGAAACGGCGGCAATTTGGTCGCGCTGATGAGGACGATGATGGTGGCAATTGCGATCAGGCAGCAGACAATCAGTCGGGTGTCGTGAAACACCCAGGCAGCAGAAGAAGCGTCCAACAGAGAACTCCTTATCGTTTGGTGTTAACCAACACGAGGTCGAAACAATTGGTAGCAATTTGCCAAACGATACCGGATGCGCCATTGCGCCGCAGTGAAATTTTTGACAGCGAGGCCTCTGGGATTGGATTTCCACGCCGATTCCGTAGGAGCTGCCGAGCGCCGCGAGGCTGCGATCGCGTTTTCCTGACACACCGCTTCGCAGCCTTCGGCGGCTCGTCAGCTCCCAGTGGTTCTCTGCGCATCAGCTGATTGCTGCGCGCTCTCAATCAACACATCCCGCAACGCCTGCGCCGCTGCCGACAACTTGTGATCGGCCAAGGTCATCAGCCCGATCCGCCGCTCAATGATCGGCCCCTCCAGCGCAATGCACCTCGCGCCCAGTTCCTGCATTTGCTGAATGCACAGCGACGGCACCGCGCTCACGCCCAGACCATTTGCAACCATCCGGCCCACCGTCGACAGTTGGTGACTTTCAAATGCCACCGACAACTTGCCATGCTGGGTGTGCAGGTCCTGTTCCAACAACAACCGCACCGCCGACGGTCGTTGCAGGGTGATGAAGTCGTGGTGCAACAACTCATCCCACGTCACTACGCCCTTCTCGGCCAACGGAGAATCCAGTGGCACCACGGCGACAAAACGGTCCATGTAAAAAGGCGTGAATGACAGCGTATTGCTTGATTCCGGCTCGAAACCGATCCCAAGCTCCACTCGCCGATGGTCTACCATTTCCAGCACCTGTTCGTTGATCACGTCATGCACCGCGACGTTGACCCGGGGATAGCGCTGGCGAAACACCTTCAGCGCCGCCGGCAGCAGATTGCCCGCAAACGAAGGCATCGCCGCCACCGAGACCTTGCCCAGTTGCAATGTGAAGCGCTGACGCAACAGCTCTTCGGTGTTGTCCCAGTCGGCCAGCAGCTGGCGGGCAATGGGTAGCAGGGTTTCGCCTTCGGGCGTCAGGCTGACATTGCGCGTGGTGCGGGTCAGCAGTTGCCCACCAAGGTCTTCCTCCAGTGCCTTGATGGTCAGGCTCAAAGCGGGCTGCGACAGGTGCAGCCGCTCACCGGCCTGGGCAAAGCTCAGGCATTGCGCAACCGCCAGAAACGCACGAAGCTGCTTCACATTCATATATTTGGTTTTCTTATCAATCTATGAAAAAAACAAAATTAACAAATCACTGAAGCCAAGAGAAGATGCGATGAACGCTATCCGGCAGCCAAATTGTCGGACACAACTACAAAGAAGGCGGGACTTACCATGGCTGGACTCGACAAGCGAGTTGCAACGTACGAAGAGGCCCTCGACGGGCTGACCGACAACATGACAGTGCTGTCGGGTGGCTTCGGCCTCTGCGGTATCCCCGAAAACCTGATTGCCGAGATCAAACGCCGTGGCGTCAAGGGCCTGACCGTTGTATCCAACAACTGCGGCGTCGATGGATTTGGTCTGGGCGTCCTGCTCGAAGATCACCAGATTCGCAAAATGATCGCCTCTTACGTGGGCGAAAACGCGCTGTTCGAGCGCCAGTTGCTCGACGGCGAGCTGGAAGTCGAACTTACTCCCCAAGGCACCCTCGCTGAAAAAATGCGCGCAGGCGGTGCCGGCATCCCCGCTTTCTATACCGCCACCGGTTACGGCACACCTGTCGCCGAAGGCAAGGAAACGCGTCAGTTCAACGGCCGCAACGTGATCCTGGAAGAAGCCATCACCGGCGACTTCGCCATCGTCAAAGGCTGGAAAGCCGACCATTTTGGCAATGTGGTCTACCGCCACACCGCGCAGAACTTCAACCCGGTGGTCGCCACTGCGGGTCGGATCACCGTGGTGGAGGTCGAGGAAATCGTCGAACCCGGCGTGCTGCTGCCGACCGAGATCCACACCCCCGGCATTTATGTGGACCGCGTGATCCTGGGCACTTTCGAAAAACGCATCGAGAAACGGACGCTCAAAGAAGCACGCTAAGAGACAGGTAGCCACTCGCCGCACTCGACGCGCTTTTGTTCAGGCGCTAATCACTTGGAATACTCCGGACGACTCAGGCCGGACACAATAAAAGAGACCCAGGATCATGGCACTCTCCCGCGAACAAATGGCACAGCGCGTTGCGCGCGAACTGCAAGACGGCTTTTACGTGAACCTCGGCATTGGCATCCCGACCCTGGTCGCCAACTACGTGCCGGACGACATCGACGTCATGCTGCAGTCGGAAAACGGCTTGCTCGGCATGGGCGAATTCCCCACCGAAGAAACCATCGACGCCGACATGATCAACGCCGGCAAGCAGACCGTGACGGCGCGCAAAGGCGCGTCGATCTTCGACTCCTCGCAATCGTTCGCCATGATCCGTGGCGGCCACGTTGACCTGACCGTGCTGGGCGCGTTCGAAGTCGACGTCGAAGGCAACATCGCCTCGTGGATGATCCCCGGCAAGCTGGTCAAGGGCATGGGCGGCGCGATGGACCTGGTGGCTGGCGCCGACAACATCATCGTCACCATGACCCACGCCTCCAAAGACGGCGAATCCAAGCTATTACCACGCTGCAGCCTGCCGCTGACAGGTGCTGGTTGCATCCGCAAAGTGCTGACGGACCTGGCCTATCTGGAAATCGAAAACGGTGCGTTCATCCTGCGTGAAACCGCACCGGGCGTAACCGTTGAAGAAATCATCGCCAAGACCGCCGGCAAATTGATCGTGCCGGATGACGTGATTGAGATGACGTTTTAATCAACGCCGTCCCCTGATCCAAACCGTTTACGAACGAAAACTGTAGGAGCGAACTTGTTCGCGAGAGATGAGCCTGGAACTGCGCAGTGCCTGGCTCGCCAACAAGTTGTCTCCTACACAGATCGCGCGGTCCCACAGATTCTGCGACATCAGCCCCTTCAGCGATGAAGGGGCTTTGCTGTATCTGAGACACACCCTTTTCGCACCACTGCCAACACTAAAAACAGCTATCTCAATAGCACCCACACAATAATTCCAAGAGGTAATACACGTGGCCGCCGAAATCGAAGAAAGCCGCTATGCCCGCTTTGCCCTGCGTTGTGCTCGATGGGCCGAACGCTGGTTTCCTGATTCCTGGGTGTTCGCTGCGCTGGCCGTGGTGATCGTCACCGTCGCCACACTGGCGGTCGGCGCCAAACCGGCCGATGCCGCCAAAGCCTTCGGTGACGGCTTCTGGAGTCTGATCCCGTTCACCATGCAAATGGCCTTCGTGGTCATCGGCGGTTACGTGGTCGCCAGCTCGCCGCCTGCGGTCAAGTTGATCGACCGGTTGGCGCGCATCCCGAAAAACGGCCGCTCGGCCGTGGCCTGGGTCGCGTTGATTTCCATGGTCGCGTCGCTGCTGAACTGGGGCCTGTCGCTGGTGTTCGGCGGATTGCTGGTGCGCGCCCTCGCCCGCCGAACCGATCTGAAGATGGATTACCGCGCGGCCGGTGCCGCGGCCTATCTGGGTCTCGGCGCTGTGTGGGCATTGGGTCTCTCATCGTCGGCTGCGCAACTGCAAGCCAACCCCGGCAGCCTGCCACCGTCGATCCTGGCGATCACAGGTGTCATTCCGTTCACTGAAACCATCTTCCTCTGGCAGTCCGGCGTCATGCTGCTGGCGCTGGTAGTGGTCTCGATCATCGTCGCCTACGCCACCGCGCCCGGCCCGAACAGTGCCCGCGACGCCAAGGATTGCGGCATCGACCCGGCTTTCAGTCTGCCGCCCTTGCCGCCGCGCACCCGCCCTGGCGAATGGCTGGAATACAGCCCTTTGCTGATCATCCTGATGGTGATTCTGGCGTCAGGCTGGCTGTTCAACGAGTTCTCGACCAAGCCTGCGATCACGGCGATTTCCGGCCTCAACACCTACAACTTCCTGTTCATCATGGTGGGCGCGCTGTTGCACTGGCGACCGCGCAGCTTTCTTGATGCGGTGGCCCGCGCGGTGCCGACCACCACGGGCGTGCTGATCCAGTTCCCGTTGTACGGCTCGATTGCCGCGTTGCTGACCACCGTCAAAGGCAGCGACGCGCAGACCGTCGCGCACCACATTTCCCTGTTCTTCACCAGCATCGCCTCTCACGACACCTACGCGCTGCTGATGGGCGTGTACTCGGCGATCCTTGGCTTTTTCATTCCGTCGGGCGGCGGCAAATGGATCATCGAAGCGCCGTATGTGATGCAGGTCGCCAACGACCTGAAATATCACCTGGGCTGGGCGGTGCAGATCTACAACGCCGCAGAAGCGTTGCCGAACCTGATCAACCCGTTCTACATGCTGCCGCTGCTCGGCGTGCTGGGCCTGAAAGCCCGGGACTTGATCGGATTCTCGTTCGTGCAATTGCTGGTGCACACACCCCTGGTGCTGTTTTTACTGTGGGCGCTGGGCACGACACTGGCGTACATCCCGCCGGTAATGCCGTAGGCGCCTCGCCAACAAGTTGGCTCCTACAGATCGGGCCTGCCTTATGAACCGCGTGGGTCGAATCATCTGTAGGCGCGAACTTGTTCGCGAGGGCTTTCTCTGACGGCCTAATACTCAGCGGGCCTGACCGATCAACCACTCTTTAAGCGCCTGCACCGTCGGGCGTGAGATTGCGTGTTTGGGCTGCACCACGTAATAGCCCTTCGACAGCGGCAAACGCTGCTCGAAGGGTTCGATCAACGCCCCGCTCGCGATCTCTTCCTCGGTCAGCCAATCGCTGGTGATGACCACCCCCTGATCCCGCCGCGCGGCCTCGATGGCCATCAGTGATTGATCAAAATGGATGCCGGCAATCTGCGCCACCTCGTGGATTTCAATCCCGGCAAACCGCGCCAGCCACTCTGGCCAATGGGGGTGCAACGTGTTGTGAAGCAGGGTCGCTCCACGTAAATCAGCGGGGGCACGTAATTTCAGCTGGCGAGCGTAGGTCGGGCTGCAATACACCCTGGCGTCATCCTGATGCAGCAACTGAACGTCCAGCTCGGGGGCGATCCCGTCGAAGTGCCGTATCGCCAGATCCGCTCGCTCACTGGAGAAATCCGTGAGCGCGGTGGAGGAGCTCAGGTGCAGCGAAATGCCGGGGTGGGTTTCAAGAAAGTTGGCCATGCGCCGCGCGAACCACTTGGCAGCCAGGCTAGGCGGCATGGTCAGCCAGACGTTGTCGTTGTGCCGGTCACGCAGGGCCTGGCTGGCATCGATAATCTGCGCCAGCGCTGGCTGAATCCGTGCCCAGTACGCCAGCCCGTCCGACGTGGGCTGGATCTGGCGGATGTGTCGGACAAACAGCGATACGCCCAGCCACTGCTCCAGATTACGTACCTGCTGGCCAACTGCGCCGGGCGTGACATTCAGTTCATTGGCTGCAAGAGAAAAACTGTTGTGGCGCATGGCTGCGTCAAAACAAGCCAACGCTTTTAACGGGGGCGAAGTGTTCATGGCGTAGATTTTCTACTGCACGGCGCAAGGATGATCGTTTGTAGCCCATCGCCGGCAAACGCACAATCGCCTTCTTTCAACCCTAAGGCTGCCGACCCCATGAAAAATATCGCCTACTTCGCGTTCGCGCTGCTCGGCCTGATATGGGGCACCAACTTCATGTTTATGAAATGGGCGGTAGAGTGGATTTCCCCGGCGCAAATCGTGTTGTTGCGGATGGTGTTCGGGTTCCTGCCGATTCTAGTGTTCGCGCTGACTAAGCGCGCCCTGAGCTGGAGCCATCTGCGCCATGCCCACCACTTTCTGGTCATGGCGCTGTTGGCGACTGTGGTGTGTTACTACTTCTACGCCAAGGGCACGTCGTTGCTGCTGTCCAGCGTCGCGGGGCTGCTCAGTGGCGCCATTCCGCTGTTTACGTTCGTCTGCGCGTTCCTGTTTCTGCGCGAAGAAAAGCTAAATGCGCGGATGACCGTCGGGGTCCTGCTGGGGTTCGTCGGCGTGCTGTTGATTGCTCGCCCGTGGGCCAGCGGCGACGGGGCCATTTCGGTGCCGGGAGTGATGTATATGGTGCTGGGCTCCCTGAGCGTCGGTTGTTCGTTCGTCTACGCCAAACGCTTCGTGACCGAGCTCAATATCTCGCCACTGGCGTTGTGTACGTACCAGATCGGTCTGGCGCTGCTGGTGATCGCCGTGGTCAGCGACTGGAGCGGCATCGGGCGCATCGCCCAAAGCCCCAAAGCCATGCTCGGCGTGTCGCTGGGCCTGGGTCTGTTGGGGACCGGGGTTGCGTACATTCTTTATTACTTCATCGTCGAGAAACTGGGCGCTGTGGTGGCCGCCTCAGTGACGTACATCCCGCCCGTGATCGCACTGCTGATGGGCGTTTTCATCGCTGGCGAGCCGGTCCATGGCATGGATCTACTGGCGATTGGTGCGATTCTTGGCGGAGTTTATCTGTTGCAGACGGGGCGGCGCAGTGGGCCGCAAACGGGATTGCGGGCTACGGTGATCGCCAAATAAAACGACATGTGTTGGAGCGAGGCTTGCCCGCGAAGTTGGCGACGCGGTTCAACAGACAAACCGCGTTATCGTGCTTAGCGGGCAAGCCTCGCTCCAACAGGCACCTGCGGCCTTGCGCATAAATTCGCTCCTACAGGATTGGGCTCAGCTCTCGATCTGGTCGTACTCCCCCGCCGTCACCGCAGCCAGCGCCTCGCGTAATAGCTGGGACTGATCCACGCCATATCCCTTCTCGAAACTGGCCTGGGCCTGTTCCCACATCGGCTGAGACTCCAACAATTTGTTCATGCCTGCCTGCGTCAAAGTCACCAGACGGCTGCGTTTGTCCGTCGGATCGACCTTCACCGCGAGCAGCCCTTCGCGCTCCAGCGGCTTAAGATTCTGCGCCAGCGCCGAGCGGTCGATGACCAATGCGGCCGCCAGTTCGGACATGCTCGACCCCTGGCCGCGAGCGATTTGCATCAGGATCGAGCGCTGGGTGGAGCGCAAACCGCTCGGGGCCAGCGCGGCGTCATAGAGCAGGGTGATACGGCGAGTCGCCTTGCGCAGATGCGTGGCGTGACACACCACCTGCGTCGGGATGCGCAGCCCTTCCGGCACCTGCACCCGGCCCTTTTGTTCGTCATTCATGAGTGGTCCTCCAACCTGTCCATCGGTCCGTAAATCCTGTTCTTCAGGCGGTCCGTGGAATTAACGCTTGACCAATGCTGGCATATCCCCGCAAATTGAAATAGGAGCATATACCGCTAAAACACCTTTCGCACGCCCCGAGACCCCGCTCATGACCACTGAACACGTATCCCCCGTCGATGGACTTCAGCGTTTTCTGATTTCGCTGTGCGTGTCGATTCCGTCGTTCATGATCAACCTGGACTCCAACATCGTCGCGGTCTCGCTGTCCTCTATCGCCCATTCGCTGCACGCCGATTTTGCCGACATCGAATGGGTGATCAGCGCCTACACCCTGACGTTCGCCTCGTTCGTGATGCCTGCAGGCGCGTTGGCGGATCGGTACGGGCGCAAGCGAATGCTGGTGATCGGACTGCTGGTGTTTGGCGTTGCGTCGTTCATCTGCGGCGCGGCCACCAGCGTCGGCCTGCTCAACGGCGCGCGGGCACTGCAAGGCATCGGCGCGGCGATACTGCTCAGTTCTGCGCTGGCCACCCTGTCCCACACCTTCCGTGGTCCACACCGCGCGCGAGCATTCGCGTTCTGGGGTTCGGTGATTGGCATCGCGACCTCGCTGGGCCCGGTGGTGGGCGGTTTTATCACCCAGCATTTCGGCTGGGAATGGGCCTTCTACATCAACGTGCCCATCGGCGCGGCGATGATTGCCCTGACTCTGTACGCCGTCGATGAATCCAAAGACCCTCACGCGCGCAAAGTTGATGTGTCGGGCTCAGTGACATTGAGCAGCAGCCTGTTTCTGGTGACGCTGGCGCTGATCACCGGCAATCATGAAGGCTGGGACAGCCACCGCGTGCTGACTGAATTCGCTTGCTCGGCGGCGTTGTTTACGCTGTTTTTACTGGTGGAATCCAAGCAGCAACGCCCGATGCTCGACCTCAGTTTTTTCCGTCGCCCGACCTACATTGGCGCCAACATTTCAGGCCTGGCGTTCGCTGCGGGGTTGTTGACGATGTTCACGTACCTGCCGATCTACTTTCAAAGCGGCCTGGGGTTCAGCCCACAAACCGCCGGCCTGATGATGCTGCCAATGGCTGTGCCACTGTTTGTAGTGCCGCGCATCGTCGCCGCGCACCTGACCCATCGATTCAGTGGACGCGGACTGCTGACTACGGGTCTGGCGACCATCGGGGTTGGCCTGACGTGGCTTGGCATCGCCTGCCCGCAATTCGATTACCCGTCGATGGTGGGCGGTTTGCTGATTGCTGGCATCGGCGCAGGGATTCTCAACGGCGAAACGGCCAAGGTCAGCATGTCCGTCATTCCGCCAGAACGTGCGGGCATGGCCTCGGGGATATCCGGCACCGTGCGTTTCAGCGGGATTGTCGTGGGCTTTGCAGCGCTGGGCGCGATCCTGTTTCATACAGTTTCGCAAAGCCTGGAGGCCGGTTTGCCTGGGGGTTCGTCGGCCGATGCGTTGAATCTCACCCGCAGCATCGCTGCCGGAGACCTGAGCGGCGGCGCACACGCCCTGGCCAGCGACACAGATTTGCATCAACTGGCGCTGCACAGCTTTGGCTCGGGCTATCAAGCGATCCTGTTTGTCGCGGCAGGCATCACGTTGACGGCGTCGGTGCTCGCCTGGCTGCTGGTGCGCAGCGCCGATACCGCGCCGACGCCGCGGCATGTCAAAGCGCCGAGTCCGGGTACGCCTCAGGTGCAGAAGCTGTAATTGCGCTCCACCCTGGCAATTCGCGTCGTGCAGCGCTGATACCATGTCGAGCGCCCGCGTTCGCGAATCGCCTTATGCTCGGGGTGGTCGCGCCAGGCTGCAACTGCCGCTTCACTGGTCCAGTACGACACCGTGATGCCCAACCCTCCCTCCCCTCGGGCCGACTCCACGCCAAGAAAGCCCGGCTGGCCGAAAACCAGATCGAGCATCTGTTGCGCCGCCAGGTTGTAGCCTTCGGCGTCCTCCTCGCAGCGAATCGAGGTAAAAACCACGGCGTAATACGGGACAGCAAAAGTATCGGCGATCATCGTACTCAGCCCTCATGAGCCGCACAGGCCTGAACGAATGCCTTCACCAGCGGTGGCGTCAACCCTTCAAGCGCTGCGCGTTCTGGCTGAAACAGCGTCGCCACGAAGAACGGATGGCCCTGGAGTTCAATCGCACGAACCTCGCCATCGAGATCATGACCAGACACCTTGAGCGGCCCGGCGAACATCGCACTTTCCAGTTCCTTGCGCAGCCCGTAGCGGCATCGGTAGCGCTCCTGGACTTCCAGCGCGCCATACGCCTCGGCAATTTGCGAACCCGCTGTCAGCCGGATTGGCGCAAACGCTTCCACCAGCGAACAACTCAGCGGCGTGATAATTGCGTGGTCGGAGTCCGGCGCGGTCTCGGCATGTTCTGCGTCGGTCCATCCCAATTGATTGCGCGCGAACTCCAGCAGCGCGTGCTGGAAACCGCCGCAAGTGCCAAGGAAGGGAATTTGCTCCTGCCGGGCAAAGCGGATGGCAGTCAACGCGCCATCCATGTCGCGATACGGACTGGCGGGTACGCACCAGATGCCGTCGAAAACGCGAAGGCCATGACCGTCGCCGATCTCGCACGTGGGCAGCCAATGGAACTCAAGGGCGATACCCCGTTCGTCTGCAACCCGGTTCAGGGCCACTGGAATCGCCTGATGTGCGAGCACGTTTTGATCGAAATCACCGACCAGTGCAATACGTATGACCTGCTGTTGCTTCATGACCGCTCCCTGATGTTAAAACGCTTTGCCGCTTGTGTGGGCTGGACTATAAGCTTGTGGCCATGCAATCAAAATTGGCGTTTAGACAAGTGATCAATGCAGCCACGCACTATCGCATCACTCATTCGGACCTTGCGTTGATCCTCGCACTGGTGCGCGGCAAAACCCTGGCCCGGGCGGCAGAACGGCTCAAGGTTGACGTGTCCACAGTGTTTCGCTCGGTGCGGCGACTGGAAACATCACTGGGTACGGCGCTGTTCGAAAAAAGCCGCGCGGGGTATCAGCCAACCAGCGTCGCGCTGGAGCTGGCGCAACAGGCCCACAGCGCCGAGCAGGCACTCGAATTGGCGCAGATCCGCCTTGAGCACGGTCATAAAATCGTCAGCGGGACCGTCCGCCTCACCTGTACCGAAGCGGTGTTGCAAAGCCTGTTGCTGCCGGCTTTGGCTCGCTTCATGCCGGAATATCCAGGGTTGAAACTGGAGCTGAACACCTCCAGCAACTTTGCCAATCTAAGCCGTCGCGACGCCGACATCGCCCTGCGCCTGACCAATCGCCCGCCGGAGCATCTGGTAGGCACGCGACTCGGCACGGTGTCCTATCACGTGTGCGCCAGCGCCGACTATGTGCAACGCATCGGCCATGCAGATCTGGAGAGCATGCACTGGATCGCGCCGGACGAGTTCCTCCCGGACCACCCCACCGTGACTTGGCGGCGTCAGCATTTGCCAGGGGTCAATCTGGCTTATCGATGCAGCTCCATGCTGGCGGTGGCACAACTGGTACGGGCGGGACTGGGCGTAGCGGCGCTGCCGGATTTTTTGCTGCACCAAAGCGCGCTGCAGCGCTTGAGCGGACCACTTGAAGGTCATGATTCAGCCTTGTGGCTGCTGACCCGGCCAGATTGCCGGGCGTTACGGTCAGTGTCGGCTCTGTTCAGCGAGTTGACCCAGGCGATCCAAACGGGCTGACCACAAGCGCTCAGCCGCGACCTCAAGGCATCCACACCCGCTCGCCGTTGACTTCAATCACCCCATCGTCCGGCAAGCGTGCGGTTTCTCGCACGATCAATCGCCCCGGCAGCACCTCCTGGATCGCCGGGGTCGCAGCATCGGCCAGCTGCGCGCAAATAATGCTGACCGCGCGCCCGATCATCTCGGGCAGCGGCTGCACGAAAGTGGTCAGCCCGAAAATCGGCCATTGCCCCTGGGGCAAATCATCGAAGCCGACGATGGACACATCCTTGCCCGGCTGCACACCTGATGCGTGGCACACGTTGATTGCCGCCATGGCCATCAAGTCGTTGGCGCAGAAAATCGCATCCGGGGGCACGTCCGCTGACAGCAATCGGCGGGTGGCGGTCATCGCACCTTCGAAGGTGTAGTTGCCCACTTCGCGGAGCGGCTTTTCCCCACCCCGCTCCAGCAAGTACTGGGTAAATCCCGCCTCACGATCGCGGTTTGTAGAAGAGCTTTCCTTCCCCGCGATGAACGCCAGACGCTGATGCCCGCCTGCCAACAGAAACTGCGCGATGGTCCGGCTGCCGGTGAGGTTGTCGCTGGTCACGCTGGATACCGCAGTACTGCCATTGGTGCGATTGAACAACACCACCGGCAGGCCGATGGTTCGGCACTCCTCGGCGAATCGCGACGACAGACTGGCGGAAACCAGGACCAGACCGTCCAGCTGATAGCGCAGAATTTCTTCCAGCACGGGGTCGGAATCTTCGTTATTGGCCATGGAAAACAGCAATATCCGATAGCCCAACTGCTCGAACGCTGCCGACAAAGACTCCAGTACCCGCGAATAAAACGGATTGGCCATGCTCGGGATGGCGACCCCGATCAGGTTCGAACGTCGGGTGATCAACGACCGCGCCACCAGATTGGGACGATAGCCCAAGCTGCTGGCCGCCTCTTCAACCTTGCGCCGGGTGTCGGGTGAAACACTGGCGCCCTTGGTGAAACTGCGGGATACAGCCGACTGGGAAACCCCCGCCAGCCTGGCCACATCGTGGGCCGTGACCGGACGCCGTCCTCGCTCCGTGTGGTCTGACATATCGCCTCGAACGCCGAAAAAAAAATGATCATACCTGCCAATCGGTTACGCGACAGCCGATCAATCAAATCCTTTCAACCAACGATAAGGGCTTTGCAAGTTACAAAATCATGGATTACCATCGCCGTCATTGCATACGTATGCAAACCTCCAGATTTCAATAAAAACAACCTCGCAGGAGAACACCGTGGCTAAGTGGCTAAAACAAGGCGCCGAAGCAGAAGTCATCAAAACTGCCGCCCGTGAAGTGCGCGACACCGTTGAAAATCTGCTGGCCGATATCGAGGCCCGTGGCGATGAGGCAGTGCGTGAATTGGCGATCCGGTTCGACAAGATGGACCGTGACGACTACCGCCTCACCGATGCCGAAATCCAGGCGTGCATGAACCAGCTCACCGATCGCGACCTCAAGGACATCGAGTTCGCCCAGACCCAGGTGCGCAACTTCGCCCAGCATCAGCGCAACTCCATGGTCGACATCGAGGTGGAAACCCTGCCCGGCGTGATCCTTGGTCACACACACATCCCGGTGAACGCAGCCGGTTGTTACGTGCCCGGCGGCAAGTACCCGCTGCTGGCCTCGGCGCACATGTCGGTGATCACCGCCAAAGTTGCAGGCGTGCCGCGCATCATCACCTGCGCCCCGCCCTTCCACGGCAAACCGGCCCCGGCCATCGTTGCCGCGCAGCACATGGCCGGCGCCAACGAGATCTACTGTCTGGGCGGCATCCAGGCCATTGGCGCCATGGCGTTGGGCACCAAATCCATCGCACAGGTGGACATGCTGGTCGGCCCGGGCAACGCTTTTGTTGCCGAAGCCAAGCGCCAGCTGTTCGGTCGCGTTGGCATCGACCTGTTTGCCGGGCCGACCGAAACCCTGGTCATTGCTGATGAAAGCGTCGACGGCGAGCTGTGCGCCACGGACCTGCTGGGCCAGGCCGAACACGGGCCTGATTCACCGGCGATCCTGCTGACAACCTCCGAGAAGCTTGCCCGCGAGACCATGACTGAAATCGAGCGTCTGCTGATGATTCTGCCTACCGCCGATATCGCCCGCCGGGCGTGGGAAAGTTTTGGCGAAGTCATCGTCGCTGAAGACGAGCAGGAAATGCTCGACATCGCCAACGGTCTGGCGTTCGAGCACGTTCAGGTGATGACCCACAACCCGGATTTCTTCCTCACCCACATGCGCAACTACGGCGCGCTGTTCCTCGGCCCGCGCACCAACGTCTCGTTCGGCGACAAGGTCATCGGCACCAACCACACGCTGCCGACCAAGAAAGCGGCGCGCTACACCGGCGGTCTGTGGGTCGGAAAATTCATCAAGACCTGTACGTATCAGAAGGTCATGACCGACGAAGCGTCCTCGATGGTGGGGGAATATTGCTCGCGTCTGTGTGCGCTGGAAGGGTTCGTCGGCCATGGCGAGCAGGCGAACATCCGGGTGCGCCGTTACGGCCACAAAGATGTGCCCTACGGCGGTGCCGCGCAGTAAGCATCACGTTCTTTGCGGGAACGCGGGCGCTCAACGGCTCGCACGACAATAAAAACAATCACCGACTGCGAGCTGACTGTCGCGCCTAATGAGGCTCGATAGCTGCTCGCAGCGCCGCTTTGAAGGATTTCCCATGAGTGTTTTCATCGCCATTCTGGCGCTGTGCGTTCTGATGCTGGCTGCTTATCGGGGCTATAGCGTAATCATCTTCGCGCCACTGGCCGCCCTCGGCGCGGTGTTGCTGACCGATCCGACTGCCGTCGCTCCGGTGTTCAGCGACCTGTTCATGGACAAGATGGTCGGATTCATCAAACTGTACTTCCCGGTATTTCTGCTCGGTGCGGTGTTCGGCAAGCTGATTGAGCTGTCGGGGTTTTCGCGCTCCATCGTCAAATCGGTGATCGGCCTGCTGGGCAGCAGCCAAGTGATCCTGGTAATTGTGCTGGTCTGCGCGCTGCTCACCTACGGCGGTGTCTCGCTGTTCGTGGTGGTGTTTGCGGTCTATCCGTTTGCAGCAGAAATGTTCCGTCAGGGCAATATTCCCAAGCGCCTGATGCCGGCGACGATTGCCCTTGGCGCGTTCACGTTCACCATGGACGCGATGCCGGGCACGCCGCAGATTCAAAACATCATCCCCACCACCTTTTTCGGCACCACCTCTTGGGCAGCGCCGTGGCTGGGGTTGCTGGGCTCTTTATTCGTGCTCGGTTGCGGCATGGCGTATCTGGAATACCAGCGCCGTAAAGCTGCCCGCGCCGGGGAAGGCTATGGCACCAACCTGCGCAACGAGCCGGAAACGCCAGAGGCAATCAAGCTGCCGCATCCGCTGATCGCATTGCTGCCGTTGATTCTGGTCGGCGTGATGAACCTGCTGTTCACCCACTGGATTCCGGGTTGGTATGGCGGCTCTTATGGCATTCACTTACCGGGCCTGAAAGCGCCGATCCAGACGGACGTCGCCAAACTGACAGCGATCTGGGCAGTGCAAGCTGCGTTACTGGTGGGCATCATCACGGTGCTGGTGTTCTCGTTCCGCACGGTCGGCAGCAAACTGGCCGATGGCAGCAAGACGGCGGTGGGTGGCGCGATGCTGGCGACGCTCAATACGGCGTCGGAATACGGCTTTGGCGCAGTGATTGCGGCGCTGCCAGGGTTTCTGGTGGTGGTGGATGCGCTGAAGGCAATTCCCAACCCGCTGATCAATCAGGCGATCACCATCAACATTCTGGCCGGGATCACGGGGTCGTCTTCCGGCGGGATGAGCATTGCACTGGCGGCCATGTCGGACACCTTCATCGCAGCGGCGAATGCGGCGCACATCCCGATGGAAGTCATGCACCGGGTCGCCTCGATGGCGGCCGGGGGAATGGACACGCTGCCGCACAATGGCGCCGTGATCACCTTGCTGGCGGTGACCGGACTGACCCATCGCGAGGCCTACAAGGACATCTTCGGCATGACCATTTTCAAAGTGCTGGCGGCGTTTTTCGTGATTGGCGTGTATTACACGACGGGGCTGGTGTAAGGGCGGACGGGGTCTTCGCGAGGCAAGCGCGCAATCATCTGGCATCGGACTGCCGACCCATTGTAGGAGGGAGCTTGCTCGCGAGGCGGCCAATACATGCGCTACGTCTCTTGGGCGTCGAGTAGCAATCGCAAGCAAGCTCCTCCCACCGTCTTTCAGCGTTGCTCCCGCCGAAACTGCCCCGGCGGGACTCCGTGGGCCTTGCGGAAGCGCCGCGAGAAATACGCTTCATCGGCGAACCCGCAAATTTCAGCGACATGACTCAAAGGTGTGTCGCTGTTCATTAGATGAGTACGTGCCAGACGCATGCGGCGTTCGAATACCAGTTCGGAAAACGTGCTGCCGGTTTCCTTGCGCAACAGGTGCGTCAGGTAATTGGGCGAGAGAAACGCCGCAGCCGCCGCATCGGTCAGGGTCATGGCCGGGTCGGCAATGTGCGTTCGGATGTACTCGATCACCCGACCCATCGCGTCGCGGCGCCCTTTTCTTTCGGCCTTGCTGGATGCCAGTGCCAGCAACTGCGCTTCGAACACGTTGCAGACCATACCGATCAGCTGCAACAGATAGCCCCGTAAAATTGAACCACTGCCCAGCTGTCGCGAGCGATCCGCCACACGCATCTGCACCAACAGCGCCTCGACCCTGGCGAA
Organism: Pseudomonas rosaeacicularis; assembly: GCF_057128745.1. NCBI lineage: Bacteria > Pseudomonadati > Pseudomonadota > Gammaproteobacteria > Pseudomonadales > Pseudomonadaceae > Pseudomonas > Pseudomonas rosaeacicularis. Next base: position 204,988 of record NZ_JBSKHT010000011.1, on the reverse strand, counting down.
TTCCTCATCATCCAAGATGAAATCAAGGTGTTCCTGAAAACGAAACGGCGCCAGTTCCGGCGCCTTCGCCATGGCGATGTCTTCCAGGTCCATAGGATCGCACTGCAAGTGCTGCAGGAGAAATTCCTGGGAAAAGTTGATCACGACGAAGTTTCCGTCATCAGGGTGCGGAATCACGTGCAACCGGTGGGGAAGAATGAACGCCAGGGTGTTGCGCGGAAACGGCCGGATCGCGCCGCCGATGTGCTGCACGGTATCGCCGCCGAGGTTGATCTGGATCTGGAAATATTCGTGGCGATGGGGCGAGGTCAGGGCCGGGCGACCCAACTTGTCACGGATGTAAAAATCCATGCGGTCGCTGCGTTGTTGCATGCCGTACGTGGGAATGCGGGACTGACTGGTCATCGCTCAAACACCTGATATCGCCGGATCTGACCGCCGCATGTTAGGGCAACGGCGGCAGTCGGACCAAGCGATTTGGGTGTCACACCAACAAGGAGGATCAGCCGATGGTGACGGTCAGCTCGGCGATGCCTTCGACGCCGGCAGTGACCACATCGCCTTTTTTCAGCGCACCGACGCCCGCTGGCGTGCCGGTGTAGATCAAATCTCCGGCTTTGAGACCAACCGACTGCGACAGATACGCGATGACGTCCTGAACAGCCCAGATCTGATCGGACAGATCACCGCGCTGGCGGCTTTCGCCGTTCACGTCCAGCCAGATCGAGCCTTTGGCGGGGTGCCCGATCTTGCTCACTGGCAACAGCGGCGTGGCCGGTGCGGAGGCGTCGAACGCTTTGGCGAACTCCCAAGGGCGGCCCATTTTCTTGGCCTGCGCCTGCAAATCGCGGCGGGTCAGGTCAAGACCCACGCCGTAACCCCACACGTGACTCAGGGCATTTTCCGGGCTGATGTCGACGCCGTCTTTGCCGATGGCCACGACAAGTTCGATTTCGTGGTGCAGGTCCTGAGTCAGCGGCGGATAGGCAATGTTGCCTTCGGCGGGAACGACCGCATCGGCCGGCTTCATGAAGAAGAACGGCGGTTCGCGGTCAGGGTCGTGGCCCATTTCACGGGCGTGTTCGGAGTAGTTGCGGCCCACGCAGAACACACGACGAATCGGAAAACGACTGGACGTGCCTTCGACAGCCAGCGATGGGGTGGCGACAGGTGCGATGACGAATTCGCTCATGGGTGCTCCTCAAATGAACAGTGATCGGAATGACGCCAGTGTGGGCGGTTTTCCGCGCTGCGGTTTGGACAGATCCCACAGGGTTTTGGACGGAACAACGGAGTTGGCCCGCCCCGTGTTGGAGCGAGGCTTGCCCGCGAAGCTAACGACGCGCAGTGTCAGATAAAAACGAGGCGCTCGCTTCGGGCAACTCGGAGTGCCGCCCATTCGCCAACAGAGTGTGTGCGTCAGGCCGAAAAAACAGCAGCGCGTCAGATCCCATGTGGGAGCGGACCCGTCCGCGAAAGCGATGTATCAGGCGCAGCACATATGGCGAATGTACTGGCCTATTCGCGGACAGGTCCGCTCCCACGGGTCTGTTGGTAATTAGCTACGCCAAGTATCCGTGAGCTCGCCAATAAGTTGCCGTCGTGCCCAAGGGTCGTCGATCACCGCGTCAACCGCGCCCCACAAACGGCATGCTGCTGGCCATCACGGTCATGTTCAGCACGTTGGCCGACAACGGCAGCCCTGCCATATAACTCACCGCTTCTGCGACGTGGCGCACATCAACGGTGGGTTCCACCGCCAGTTCGCCGCTGGCCTGCAGCACGCCTTGGGTCATGCGTTGGGTCATTTCTGTCAGCGCGTTGCCGATGTCGATCTGCCCGCACGCAATGTTGTATGGGCGACCATCCAGCGCTGTGCTTTTGGTCAGCCCCAGCACCGCGTGCTTGCTGGAGGTGTATGGCGAGCTGAAAAGACGGGGCGTGTGCGATGAAATCGAGCCGTTGTTGATGATCCGTCCGCCCTGCGGCACCTGCCGACGCATCAGACCGAAAGCTGCCTGCACACACAGGAAAACCCCGGTCACGTTGGTGTCGATAACGTTCTTCCACTGCTCGAAAGACAACTCATCCATCGGCACTGCGGGTGCGCCAATCCCTGCGTTATTGAACGACACGTCCAGCCGCCCGAAAGTCTGTTCGATCTGCGCGAACAACGCCTCGACACTGGCCGGATCACGCACATCGGTGGACACCGCCAACGCCTGTTGGCCCGCCGCTTTGGCCTGTTCAGCGAGTTGATTCAGCGGTTCGATCCGGCGCCCGGCAAGCACCACGGCGAAACCATCTTGCAGCAGTTGCTCAGCGACGGCGCGACCAATGCCACTGCCGGCACCGGTGACCAGTGCGACTTTCAACGTGGGGGATATGGACATAAAGGGTTCCTTGTTTTTATTGAACGACAGGATGGGAAATCACAATCAACTGTGCACCGGCGTCAGCACCGGTTCGCCCGCAAAATAGGCCAGCAAGTTATCGGCGACCAGTTGCACGGTCCCGCGTGATGCTTCCGGGGAAAGGCCCGCCACATGAGGCGTCAGCACGACATTGTTCAAGGTCTTCAGCGCGTCCGGCACCTGTGGTTCGTCGTCGAACACATCCAGCGCGGCTCCGGCGATGCGCCCTTGCTGCAACGCCTGGATCAAGTCGTCAGTGGCGATCACGCTGGCGCGGGCGATATTGACGATGAAACCGTCTGGCCCCAGAGCGTCCAGCGCTGCGCTGTCGATCAGATGCCGCGTGCCTGCTCCGCCCGGCGTTGCGACAATCAGAAAATCCGACGCCTGGGCCAGCGCCAGCGGCGTCTCGCAATATTCGAAATCGACATCGGTGCGCGGTTTGCGGCTGTGGTAACTCACCTGCATGTCAAAACCCAGCGCACGCTTGGCGATGGCCATGCCTACCGAGCCCAGGCCGAGAATCCCGATGCGTTTACCGGCGAAAGTCGGTCGCGTCACCTTGCGCCATTCGCTGCGGCGTACCGATGCGTCAGCCAGGGGAATGTCGCGGACCATCGACAGCAGCAGCGCCATCGCATGGTCTGCTACCGTCGGCGCGTTGACCCCAGCACCATTAGTCACGGTGATGCCCCGGGCCTCTGCCGCTGGCAAATCCACTTGCTCGTAGCCAGCACCGATCACGCAAATGATCTCAAGCTTGGGCAGCGCTGCCATTTCCTCATCGAAGAACCCCAATGGCCCTCGGGTCAGCACCGCCGTGATCTCATCACCCCGGGTTGCCACCGCCTCAGCGCGCGTAGCCGGCGTGGGCGCCAGAATCAGTCGGAACCCGCTGGCCTCAAGAATCGGCAAATACTCGTTCACACTCTCGACCAACACCAAAACCGTCGCTGACATTGCCCTGCTCCGCAGAAAAAATGATGGGCAGACAGTAGCGCGAGTTAGAGCGGTTGGGCAGGTCGAACGTGCAAATTTCACGTTATATCGGCACAAGACCCCTTAAGGATTTGGAACGACTCGCCAAAGAACTGTTGATAAGCAAAACCGTCACACACCCGACAACGTGTCTTCATTCAAGGCCGTGACACTCAGGACTGCAAACTGCAATCAGCCCGCTCGATACCTGACGATCATTTTGCCGAACCTGAACAGGGCTTTGCCTCAAGCATTCGGCAGGCGCATTCCCAGCGACAGATTCTCACCCACAACGACATGCGGGTTGCCCGCAGGTGGCGTAGCTGATAATGCTTTGCCTTATCCCCTGGGCCGCTGACTTGAACGAAGTCGTGTCCCGTCATGACACCATCATGTACATAAGGAACGTTGAAACCATGTTGAAAGGAATTTCCAGAACGCTCAGCACTGCTGCACTGGCCGGTGTGATGTTGTCGTCCGCATTGGCAGTCGCCGCCGACGAACCGGGCAAAGCCATTGCACAGAAAATCGGCGTACCGTGGCCTGCGGTCATTGCTCATCGGGGCGCGTCGTTCAATGCGCCGGAAGAAACAATCCCCTCCTACACGCTGGCCCGGGAGCTGGGCGCTGACTATCTGGAGATGGATATCCAGCGCACTAAGGACGGCGTGTTGATCGCGCTACACGATGACACGCTGGAACGTACCACCAACGTTGCCGACGTGTATCCGGACCGCGCCAAGCAGCTGCTGAGCAGTTTCACCCTGGAAGAGATCAAGCGTCTGGACGCAGGTTCGTGGTTCAACAAAGCGTATCCGGATCGCGCGCGCGCCAGCTACGCTGGGCTGAAGATCCTGACCCTGGATGAAGTGATAGACATCGCCGAAGGCGGCAAGAACAAGCCGGGGCTGTACATCGAAACCAAAGTCCCGGCGCAGTTTCCCGGCATCGAAGCGGATCTGCAGAAGAAGCTCGAACAACGGGGCTGGTTGAGTCAGCGTCCGGCTGCCGAGAAAGGCTACGTCAACACCGCCCACATACCGGGCCGCGTGGTGCTGCAGACATTCGAGAAACCAAGCCTGGAATTACTGCAGAAAAGCATGCCGAACGTGCCGAAAGTCTTGCTGCTGTGGTTGGGTGACGGCTCGATTCAGGCCAGTTCCGATGCGACGTTCAAAACCTCGGGCGCCAAGGACAAAGCGACGTTTTACGCAGGCCAACAGGTGAAATCAAAAGAGGAATTTGCTGCGTGGATGGACTGGGCCAAAGAGCACGGTGCGGTGGGCACGGGCCCAGCGTCGGCGCTGAAGAACGGCGGCGATCAGAGTTATATGGATCTGGTGCAGCCGTGGATGAACAAAATGGCCCACGATCGCGGGATGGTTGTGCATCCGTACACGGTCGATGACGAGGTGGATTTCAAGGAAATCAGCAGCCACGGCGTTGACGGCTTCTTCACCAACCGGGCTTCGGAGCTGTTGAAGTTTTATGGGCGACCGTCGAAGGAGAGCATGGAGGCGATTTTGAAGCGCAGCGGATTTTAAAGTCTGTAGGAGCGAATTTATTCGCGAGACGGCATATCAGGAATACCGAAGCGCCTTCTCGCCAACAAGTTGGCTCCTACAGGACCGGGTGGCCTGCCTTACGCCAACTCGGCCACCACCGCCGCCAACGCCTTTGCCGGATCAGCCGCCTGGCTGATCGGGCGACCGATCACTAGATAATCGGAGCCTGCATCCAGCGCCTGACGCGGTGTCAGGATGCGGCGCTGATCATCGACCGCACTGCCGGCCGGGCGAATCCCCGGCGTCACCAGTTGCAGCGAAGGGTGCGCGCTTTTCAGCGCCTGGGCCTCCAGCGCCGAGCACACCAAACCGTCCATTCCCGCTTTCTGTGCCAAAGCAGCCAGCCGCAAAACCTGCTCTTGAGGCTCGATATCCAGACCGATGGCGGCCAGATCTTCGCGTTCCATGCTGGTCAGCACGGTCACGCCGATCAGCAGTGGTTTGGGGCCACTGCGTTGATCCAGCACGTCACGGCAGGCCGCCATCATGCGCAGGCCGCCGGAGCAGTGGACGTTGACCATCCACACGCCCATTTCCGCTGCCGCCTTGACCGCCATGGCGGTGGTGTTGGGAATGTCGTGAAATTTGAGGTCCAGGAACACTTCGAAGCCCTTGCTGTTCAGGGTTTCGACGATGTCGGATGCGCAACTGGTAAACAGCTCCTTGCCCACTTTGACCCGGCACAGCTTGGGGTCCAGTTGATCGGCCAGATTCAACGCGGCTTCACGGGTAGGGAAATCCAGGGCGACGATGATGGGGGTCTGGCAGACGGACATGAGCGGGTTCTCTGGCAAGTCGAAATCGGCGCGCATTGTAGCCGAACATGTCGGCGCGCGGGGGCCGGTAATCGGTAAATGCGCGATCCCGACCTTGCTGGAGCGAGGCTTGCCCGCGAAGGCTTTGGTACATGCACCACGGATCTATCACTCATGACATCGAATTCGCGGGCAAGCCTCGCTCCAACAAATACCGTGTCTTTTCGCACTCCCGGCGAGCATCCCGCGCACCAATCCTGCTCGTCTACGCTTACATTCTGCAACAAACGTTCTGCAAGCGACGGCTTTTGAAACATAACGACATACCCGCCACGTGCTGGCATGACCACTGCAGCGGGATGCCCGATGAATCAATGAATCCAGGGAGAGACGCATGAATACGCAACTAAAGCCCACGCTGGGCACGCTGCATTTGTGGGGGATCGCCGTCGGGCTGGTCATCTCTGGCGAATACTTCGGCTGGAGCTACGGCTGGGGCGTCGCCGGGACACTCGGTTTCCTGGTGACCTCACTGATGGTCGCCGCGATGTACACCTGCTTCATCTTCAGTTTCACCGAGCTGACCACCGCCATTCCTCATGCTGGTGGACCGTTCGCCTACAGCCGCCGAGCCTTCGGTGAAAAAGGCGGATTGATCGCCGGGCTGGCGACGCTGATCGAGTTCGTGTTCGCTCCGCCGGCCATTGCCCTGGCCATTGGCGCTTACTTGAACGTTCAATTCCCGGGCCTGGACCCCAAGCATGCTGCGGTCGGCGCGTACATCGTGTTCATGACGCTGAACATTCTGGGCGTGAAGCTCGCCGCCACCTTTGAACTCGTGGTCTGCGTGCTCGCCGTGCTGGAGTTGCTGGTGTTCATGGGCGTAGTTGCCCCGGCCTTCAGCTTCAGTAATTTCGCCCTGAACGGCTGGGCCGGTTCAGACAGCTTCGGCCCTGGCGCGATCTCCGGGATGTTTGCAGCCATCCCGTTCGCGATCTGGTTCTTCCTGGCGATTGAAGGCGCAGCGATGGCCGCCGAAGAAGCCAAGGACCCCAAGCGCACCATCCCCAAAGCCTACATCAGCGGCATCATCACCCTGGTACTGCTGGCAATGGGCGTGATGTTCTTCGCAGGTGGCGTTGGCGACTGGCGCACCCTGTCGAATATCAACGACCCACTGCCACAAGCGATGAAAACCGTGGTCGGCGAAAGCTCTGGCTGGTTGCACATGCTGGTCTGGATCGGCCTGTTCGGTCTGGTGGCGAGCTTTCACGGGATTATTCTTGGCTACTCGCGTCAGTTCTTCGCCCTGGCGCGCGCCGGTTATCTGCCTTCTTCACTGGCCAAACTGTCGCGCTTTCAAACGCCGCACCGCGCAATCATCGCCGGCGGCATCATCGGTATCGCCGCGATCTACAGCGATGGGCTGATCAACCTGAGCGGCATGACCCTGACCGCGGCCATGATCACCATGGCGGTGTTCGGCGCCATCGTCATGTACATCATGAGCATGCTCAGCCTGTTCAAACTGCGTAAAACCGAACCGTTGCTGGAGCGTACTTTCCGCGCACCGGGTTACCCAATCGTGCCGGGCATCGCACTGGTGCTGGCGGTGGTTTGCCTGATCGCCATGGCGTGGTTCAACGCCCTGATCGGCTTGATCTTCCTGGCGTTCATGGCGGGGGGCTTCGTTTACTTCTTCCTCACGGCCCACTCTCGCGCCGCCGCGCCTGCCGACGCGATGCTCACCGGACTTTGAAACGCAGGCCTTCGCACCCAGGAAAACGGGGCCGCGCCACGACGCGGGCCCGTCGGGCACCTACAATTGAACCACTGGACAGCTTCGCTGCTCCAACTGGTATCACAAGAGGAAAGCCCAAATGCCCTGGTATGCCTGGTTAATTCTAGTAATTGCAATCGGTTCGATCGTCGGTGGCCTGTTGATGCTGAAAGATTCGGCGAAGAAACTGCCCCTCACCGACGAACAACTCAAGCGCGTCCATGAGCGCAATGCAGAAATGGACGCCAAGGAAGCGCGGGATCGCTAATCGATAATTTTCCAACGGTAGCAGCGCGCTTGCCCGCGATGATGATCTACCAATCGACATTCATATGTCTGGCAGAAAACATCGAGGTCAAGCGCGCTCCTGCATCACGCTTTCTCTAGTCCCGATCCAGATCAAACGCCATGGCCCGATGACTGGCTTGCGGGATCACTGCAATCCGGAACGGCTGGAAGATCTTGAACATTTGCCCGTCGTCACGCAGCCGTTGCAGCAGCGCATTGAACTGGGCGCCGGTAATCGGAGCGTTCGGACGCAGCAGTGCGAAGTGCCGGTAAACCTGATCGATTCGTTCCGACACCAGCAATTCATTCCCCTCGCCAGGGTTGGCCGCTAAAAAAGTACTCAAATACGAACGAGTGACCAAGGCGATCTCGGCCCGATCACGCAGGACCATCAACAGGTTGCTGTCGTGGGAATACGTCAGCGTCGCGTTGTAGGTATCACTCAGGTATTTGGGGTCAGCGTTGAACTGCGCGAACGCATAGTGATACCCGTTGAACAAGGCCAGACGTTTACCCTCCAGTTGATCGAAGTAGCTTTGATCGCGACCATTGATCCGGTGGGTGACGAACACTTCCGCGTCTTCCAGGCCCATGTCGACTGCAACGTGGGGAATACCTTTCCAGCCCCAATCGGGGTTTTCGAAAATCGCCATGTCAAAGCGCGCCTGCTCGAAATCCCTGAACCGGCGAGGGATCGACGTCGGCACCATTTCGAACTGAAAGTCGCTTTGCATGGCATTGAGCGCCGTGATCATTTGAGCGAGCAGGCCGGACTTTTCCCCGCGCTCAGGCCGAATCGCATACGGCGGAAAATGCGCTGCACCAATGCGCACCACTTGAGCCGCGCCTGACGGACACGCCCAGAGCGACGCAGACGCCAGAATCAGAGTGTGGAACAGGGTCATGGAAGCGGGTTTAGCAGGCATCCGCACGGGCGTAGAACTCAAGACAAAGCACCTCTGGCGAATCGAGTCTCGCTAAGCTAGGCGTTTCGACACAATTAGACAACGATCAAATAAGTGCAAATTAACTTTCCCTCTATTTAGCCACTCGTACGGCATTTACTCATTCGTACGGTGGGTTAGCGGATGCCGGACAAAAAATCCGTCTCAGGCGAAATCATCTCCACCCCGGTGAGTCCCATTCATGGACTACAGATGCGATTACCACGTTGCGGTTGGACGGCACGCGCCGAATATGACTACGCTCCAGTCCATTGCGTACTGGCTTGAAATTGGAGTTCGACATGGCGCACTGGCTGGTGATTGATCTGGAGGCGACCACCGAAGAAGGCGGTTGGCCGGTAGCAGAAATGGAAATCATCGAAATCGGCGCCACTGTGGTCAATCGGGACGGGCGCGAGGTGGACCATTTCGAGCGCTTCGTGCGACCCCAGCGTCGCCCGCTGCTGACCCCGTTCTGCAAGGAACTGACCCACATCAGCCAGAGCAATATCGACAGTGCCGCGCCGTTCAGTGTGGTCTGGCCGATGTTCGAACGCTGGCTGGGGCATCACCAGAACAAGCTGGACGGATGGGCTAGCTGGGGTGACTACGACCGGCTGCAACTCGAAGTGCAGTGGCGCGAACAGCAAATGACCAGCGCGCTGGGCACCTTTCCCCATCTCAATCTCAAGCAGCGTTTTGCCCAGGCGCGCCAGTTGCAGAAGGCCCCCGGCCTGAACGGTGCACTGCAACTGGCGGGCATGCACTTCAACGGTCAGCAACATCGCGCCCTGAACGATGCGCGCAATACGGCAAGGCTGCTGCCGCTGATCATTCCTGCCAGACCGTGACGCATTGATCAAAGCGGATGACGACCTTTTGTACGTTCGGCATACTGTCGGGCCCTTTCCAGCCCTTTCAAGGAGACCCCTCATGCTCAAGGTCAACGAATATTTCGACGGCACGGTCAAGTCCATCGCGTTCACGCCTGTTGAAGGCAAAACCGCGACGGTTGGCGTCATGGCTCCGGGCGAATACGAATTCGGCACCGCCCAACCTGAAACCATGCTGGTCGTCTCAGGCTCGCTGACCGTCAAACTGCCGGAAAGCAGCGACTGGAAAACCTTCGCCGCCGGTGAATCCTTTGAAGTGCCGGGCGAAAGCAAATTCCAGCTGAAAGTCGAAGTCGACACCGCATATCTGTGTGAGTACCACTGACATAGTTGTTGGAGCGAGGCTTGCCCGCGAAGCTGCGAATGCGGTGTGTCAAACAGACCAATAAGCGCATTGCATGTCTGTAGGAGCGAACTTGTTCGCCAGGCGTTCTGCCTGACGCACCGCATTGGCCGTCTCGCCAACAAGTTGGCTCCTACAGGAACCGCGCAGAATCAAACTGCGCAATCGTTACACCACCTCCTCCACCCCCTGATTGAATTGCAGCGCCGCGAGCCGCGCATACAGCGGATTGCTGGCGATCAATTGCTGATGCGTGCCTACCGCCATCAAACGGCCCTGATCGATCACTGCGATGCGATCGGCGTTCTGCACCGTCGCCAACCGATGGGCGATCACCAGCGTGGTGCGGCCTTGCATCAGCGTCGGTAGCGCCTGCTGAATCAAGTGTTCACTTTGCGCATCCAGCGCGCTGGTCGCCTCGTCCAGTAACAGAATCGGCGCATCGGCGAGCAACGCTCTGGCAATCGCCAGTCGCTGACGCTGGCCGCCGGACAAACCCATGCCACTGTCGCCCAGATGGGTCTGATAACCCTTGGGCAACTGCTGAATGAATTCGTGGGCATGAGCGATCTTCGCTGCGGCCTCGATCTGCTCGAGGGTGGCGTTGGCATTGCCGTAGCGGATGTTGTCCTCAACGCTGCCGAAAAAAAGCGCCGGGGTCTGCGAAACCCAGGCAAAGCAGCGCCGCAAGTCCAGCGGGTCCAGGCGATCAGCGGGCAGCCCCTCAATCAGCACCCGCCCCTGCTGCGGGTCGTAAAATCGCAGCAGCAGGTCGAACAAGGTTGATTTGCCTGCGCCAGACGGGCCGACCAAGGCCACCGTTTCCCCAGGTTCGATGACCAGACTCAGGCCATCAATGGCATTGCGCTCAGGCCGCGAGGGATAGGCGAACGTAATGTTTTCCAGAGCCAGATGCCCGCTGATCCGCGCCGGCAATTGCAGCAGATTGCTGGTCGGTGCGGTGATTTCACTGCGCGCCTGCAGCAATTCGGTAATACGCTCGGCCGCACCCGCTGCGCGTTGCAGCTCCCCAATCACTTCGCTCAGGGTGCCAAACGCACTGCCGACAATCAGGCTGTAAAAGACGAACGCCGCCAGCTCGCCGCCGGAGATGCGCCCGGCGATCACGTCCATGCCGCCCACCCAAAGCATGACGGCCACCGCGCCCAACACCAGCACTATCACCAGTGTAATCAGCCATGAGCGCTGCAGAATCCGCTTGCACGCGGTCTCGAAGGCAACTTCGGCGGTCTTGCCGAAGCGCTGCTTGTCCTGCGCCTGATGGTTATAGGCCTGCACGGTTTTAATCTGGCCCAGCGCCTCGGACACATAGCTGCCAACATCGGCCACCCGGTCCTGGCTCTCCCGCGACAAACTGCGCACGCGACGGCCAAAGATCAGAATCGGCGCGACCACCAGCGGCAGCGCCACCACCACGATGCTGGTGAGTTTGGGGTTGGTGAAAAAGAGCAGGATGATCCCGCCGATGACCATTAACGCATTGCGCAGAAACATCGACAGCGACGAGCCGATCACCGATTGCAACAACGTGGTGTCTGCGGTCAGCCGAGACTGGATCTCCGAACTGCGGTTGTTCTCATAGAAGCCGGGATGCAGGTTAACCAGATGATCGAACACCTGCTTGCGCAGGTCTGCCACTACCCGTTCGCCTATCCAAGACACCAAATAAAACCGCGCGAACGTGCCGATGGCCAATGCCAGAATCAGCAACATGAACAGGCCAATGGTTTCGTTGAGCAAGGTGGGCGAGCGCGTCATGAAACCCTGATCCACCATCAACCGAATGCCCTGGCCCATGGACAGGGTGATGCCAGCCGTGACGATCAGCGCCACCAGCGCGCCAATCGCCTGTTTGCGGTAAGGCGCGATCATTCGCAGCGCAAGACGAATGGCATGGCGCTGGCGACCGGAAAGCACTGAAACCATAACGAGGACTGCCCTGGAAAATGACTCGAACGCAGAGCCTACACCCCGTAGAGCAAGACACGCTCGTCGGCTTGCGCTGAACTCGAAGAAATTAACTCAGTCAGTTGAGTTATGACCGCACGGCAGGCTCGCTAGACACGATTGATCTAATGCCGGGATGGTGGATTTCCGGCAATTCTGGTGAACTGAATTAATGTTTGAAGCGCCAACAGACGTTGAGGTGCGGTCATCAAACGTAAAGTAGTTTCAAAGCGCAAAACCTGATGAGGAGACAGGCCATGAGCTTGCATGAAAGCAGCAATCACGTACCCGCGGTCCAAGCCAACCCGAACCTGAATGTCGGGGGCGCGATCCTCGACGAGGACGGCAGAGAAGTTCTGATTACCGAGGAAATGGTGCAGGTCGCGTGTCAGGAGTGCGAGAAGGCCTGGGTCAAACCTGAAAAACAAGATTGATGCGACACCTCATTTAAAACCCGGCCCGCGTGCCGGGTTTTTTCTGTCTGCCCAAATCTGTAGGAGCGAACGTGTTCGCGAGGCGTCAAGCGTCAAGACAGATCCATCCCCTCGGCCGCCTCGCCAACAAGTTGGCTCCTACAGAGCTACGCCGCCCACAGCGGTGACGATCTGGCGCAACGCCTCGGACTCACCATTGAGGCTGACCGGCAAACCTTCGATCTCCCGGCGGGGCGGGTAATGTTTGCGCAAGGCATCGAAGGCCAGTCGCTGACTGTCGGCACTGCCCACCAGACTGCGCCTGAAGTCAGCGTCATCGCGCCGAGGGTCATACACACCACGACACAACATGTTCAACGCCCACATCGGATCAGTCTCTGCATCCAGCGTCACCTGCGCCAACCAGGGTTTGGGCAGCAGATCAATCAGGCGTAGTTCAGGTGTTGTGCCGAAGTGCGCACACAGCGCCTGATAAATCTGCTCGGTACCGCGCTGCCGGCCATCGAGGCTGTAGCCGGCAATGTGCGGCGTGGCAATAACGCACAGCTCCGCCAGTTCGACGTCAACGTGGGGCTCTTTTTCCCAGACATCCAGCACCGCTTGCAGGTCCTCGCGAGCCAGCAACACTTCGCGCAACGCTTTGTTGTCGACCACCGGCCCACGAGCGGCATTGATCAGCCAGGTGCCTTCCTTCAGTTGTTCAAGACGCGCGCGATCGAACAGGTGCCAGGTCGGCAGGTCGCCGGATTTGGTCAGCGGCGTATGCAAACTGATGACATCGCAATGCTGGATGATCTCTTCCAGGCTGACGTAATCCCCGCCTTCCGCCGCCTGACGCGGCGGATCGCAGACCAGCACGTTCCAGCCCAATGCGCGCAACACCGTGATCAGGCGCCCGCCAACTTGCCCTGCCCCGATCACACCGTAAGTGCGCTGGCGCAGGTCCACGCCTTCGATTTCAGCCAGGGTGAGCAAGCTGCCGAGCACATAATCCACCACGCCACGGGCATTGCAGCCGGGTGCACTGGACCATTGAATGCCGCTCTGGGCGAAGTAATCGAGATCAAGGTGATCGGTGCCAATGGTGCAGGTACCGACGAAACGCACCGGACTGCCTTCAAGCAGCTCACGGCTGACGTGGGTGACTGAGCGCACCAACAAGATGTCTGCCTCGGCCACGGCGGCGTGGTCGATGGTGCGGCCAGGGTAACGGCGGATTTCGCCGAACCCTTCGAAAAAGGCGTCGAGCAGTGGAATGTTTTCGTCAGCAACTATGCGCATGATGGGCTCCCTGAAGTCGCGGCAGTGTAGGCGCTGGCGCCGCGACGGGCCAGTGCGACCGCTCAGAGAATCGGGACGTGGGCGGGCTGCCCCCTAGCTGTGGATTTTTCTGACGCGTCGCGGGGCGGTCAATCCTGCTTTTTGCGAATCCAGTACAGGTACACACCGTCGGCTGCGTTTTGCTCGATCAAATCGTGGCCCAGGAACACACAAAATTTGGGTATGTCGCGTTGGGTGGAAGGATCAGTGGCGATGACCTTGAGCAAGCCCCCTGCGTGCAGGTCGCGGATCTTCTGGTGCAGCATCATCACCGGCTCAGGACAATTGAGGCCGCTGGCGTCCAGGACGGCATCGGCAGAAAGGCGTTCGATGGATTCAGTCATAAGTGGCTCCAAAAACTGGCGGGCATTGTCGCCTAAATGATGACGGCCGCCAAACGACTGAACGTCGCACTTTGCAGGAGTGAGGCTTGCGCAATCCCGTTTCTGACCAACGGGCGTAGCAACTGTCTTTCTCATGACAAGGGCGCAGCGGCCCCAAATCCAGACGCCTGGGTTGCACCTGACGCAACGAAAATCCAACAGGGCCGGTTGATCCATCAGACTATCGCAACGCTGCTTCTGCCCGGAGGGCCTAGGAGTTCGGCCGGGCGGCGTTCCGTTTGCCGACGATGGGCTGCGCAGTGGCCCCCATGGAAATTTCCTACAGTGAAAGGCGTTGTTCTTTGTAGGATTCTGCGACACCTTGGCATTTGGTGATCCCGGATGTGCCACGTATGATCCTTGACATTTCTCCGCAGATTAGAAGCCTATGTCCCTGATAGTTCTACTGCTTCTGCCGTTCATTGGCAGCTGTATCGCAGCGGTACTACCGCATAACGCCCGCAACAGTGAATCCATTCTGGCCGGCCTGATCGCCTTGATCGGCGCGGTTCAGGTGGCACTGTGGTATCCGCAGATTGCCCACGGCGGGGTAATCCGCGAAGAGTTCTTCTGGCTGCCCAGCCTGGGCCTGAACTTTTCGCTGCGCCTGGACGGCTTTGCCTGGCTGTTTTCCATGCTGGTGCTGGGCATCGGCACCCTGGTCTCGCTGTACGCCCGCTATTACATGTCACCGAACGATCCAGTGCCGCGCTTTTTCTCCTTTTTCCTCGCGTTCATGGGCGCCATGCTCGGGCTGGTCCTGTCCGGCAATCTGATCCAGATTGTGTTTTTCTGGGAACTGACCAGCGTTTTCTCCTTCCTTCTCATCGGCTACTGGCACCACCGGGCCGATGCGCGACGCGGCGCTTATATGGCGCTGATGGTCACCGGCGCAGGCGGTCTGGCGTTGCTGGTGGGCATGATGTTGCTCGGCCACGTGGTCGGCAGCTATGACCTGGACCGCGTACTGGCATCGGGCGACGTGATCCGCGCCCATGCGCTGTACCCGGTATTGCTGACGCTGATTCTCATTGGCGCACTGAGCAAAAGCGCGCAATTCCCCTTCCACTTTTGGCTCCCCCACGCGATGGCGGCGCCGACACCGGTCTCGGCTTATCTGCACTCGGCAACCATGGTCAAGGCCGGGGTATTTCTGCTGGCCCGACTCTGGCCCTCGTTGTCCGGCAGTGAGCAGTGGTTCTGGATCGTCAGCGGTGCCGGGGCTTGCACCCTGGTGATCGGCGCCTACTCGGCCATTTTCCAGAACGACCTCAAAGGCCTGCTGGCCTATTCCACCATCAGCCATTTGGGGCTGATCACCTTGTTGCTGGGGCTCAACAGCCCTCTCGCTGCCGTCGCGGCGGTGTTTCACATCCTCAACCACGCCACGTTCAAAGCGTCCCTCTTCATGGCTGCAGGGATCATCGACCACGAAAGCGGTACCCGAGACATCCGCAAACTCAGCGGGCTGATAAAGCTGATGCCTTACACCGCGACGCTGGCGATGGTCGCCAGCGCTTCCATGGCGGGTGTGCCGCTGCTCAACGGCTTTCTGTCCAAAGAGATGTTCTTCGCCGAGACGGTGTTCATCAGCGCCACCGATTGGGTCGAGATGGCCCTGCCGGTGATCGCCACGATCGCCGGGGCTTTCAGCGTCGCCTATTCCCTACGCTTCACGGTGGATGTGTTTTTCGGCCCTAAAGCCACCGACCTGCCGCACACCCCGCACGAACCACCACGCTGGATGCGCGCCCCGGTTGAGTTTCTGGTATTGGCCTGCCTCATCGTCGGGGTGTTTCCGGCGCAATCGGTCGGTCCCTTGCTGGCCGCAGCCGCGCAGCCAGTGGTGGGCGGAGAATTACCCGAATACAGCCTGGCGATCTGGCATGGCTGGAACGCACCCATGATCATGAGTCTGGTGGCCATGGGCGCAGGGATCGTGCTTTATCTGCTGCTACGCAAACCGCTCAAGCGTGAACGTTTCAACGGGCCGCCGCTGGTATCGCGCCTGAACGGCAAGCGCCTGTTCGAGCGTTCGCTGGTGATATTCATGCGCTTGGCGCAGCGTTTCGAGCGGTTGCTGACCACGCGCCGCTTGCAGGCGCAGCTGTTTCTGATGGTGTTCGCCGCGTTGGTCGCAGGCTTCATCCCGATGTATTCCAGCGGCTTGACTTGGGGTGACCGGCCGAAGATTCCGGGCTCCGGCGTGTTCGTGATTCTCTGGCTAATCGCCATCGCCTGCGCCATCGGCGCCGCTTGGCAAGCCAAGTATCACCGTCTGGCAGCAGTGACCATGGTCGGCGTCTGCGGCTTGATGACCTGCGTCACCTTCGTCTGGTTTTCCGCGCCGGACCTTGCCCTCACCCAATTGGTGGTCGAAGTAGTGACCACCGTACTGATTCTGCTCGGCTTGCGCTGGCTGCCGCGACGCAACGAAAACGCCGAAGGCCCGCGCTCGCGCAATCGAGCCCGCGCCCGGCGGATTCGCGATTTCGTCCTTGCCCTGGGCGTTGGCGGCGGCATGGCGTTGTTGTCCTACGCCATGCTGACGCGACCCACGCCCAACGCCATATCCGAGTTTTACCTCAGTCGCGCGCTGGCGCTGGGCGGCGGCACCAACACGGTCAACGTGATGCTGGTGGATTTCCGCGGCTTCGACACCTTCGGCGAAATCACCGTGCTGGCGGTGGTAGCACTGACCGTATTCGCCCTGCTGCGGCGTTTTCGCCCACCAAAGGAAAGCATCCCGCTGCCGGCGCAACAACGCTTGCTCGCGCGGGACGTGGTCACCGATCTGGTCAACCCGCGCAGCGCCAGCGACACGGCGCTGGGTTTCATGATGGTCCCGGCGGTGCTAGTGCGTTTGCTGTTGCCCGTGGCCTTCATGGTCTCGATGTATTTGTTTATGCGCGGACACAACCAGCCCGGCGGCGGCTTTGTCGCAGGCCTGGTGATGTCGGTGGCGTTCATCCTGCAGTACATGGTCGCCGGCACCCAGTGGGTCGAAGCGCAGATGAGTCTGCGTCCGCTGCGCTGGATGGGCACCGGGCTGTTCTTTGCACTGGCTACCGGGATCGGCTCGATGGTGCTGGGCTATCCGTTCATGACCACCCACACAGCACACCTGAACCTGCCGCTGCTAGGCGATATCCATGTCGCCAGCGCGCTGTTCTTCGACATCGGCGTGTATGCCGTGGTGGTGGGTTCGACGCTGCTGATCCTCACCGCGCTGGCGCACCAGTCCGTGCGCAGCCATCGGCCGACGTCGCTGCCTAAACCTATCAACGTGCAAGGAGCTGTCTGATGGAAGAAGTCATCGCCATTGCCATTGGAATCCTCGCGGCCTCGGGCGTCTGGCTGATTCTGCGGCCACGGACCTTTCAAGTGGTCATGGGCCTGTGCCTGCTGTCTTACGGTGTCAACCTGTTCATCTTCAGCATGGGCAGCCTGTTTATCGGCAAAGAGCCGATCATCAAAAACGGCGTGCCCCAGGACCTGCTCAATTACACCGACCCGCTGCCACAGGCGCTGGTGCTGACCGCGATCGTCATCAGCTTCGCCATGACCGCGCTGTTTCTGGTGGTGTTGCTGGCGTCACGCGGCTTGACCGGCAACGACCATGTGGACGGTCGGGAGTCCAGCGAATGACGTGGATGAATCAACTGATCGTCGCGCCGATTCTGCTGCCTGTCCTTACCGCGGCCTTGATGCTCTGGCTGGGGGAAAAACACCGCCCGCTCAAGGCGCAGATCAACCTGGCGTCCACCGCGCTGGGCCTGGCGATTTCAGTCACGCTGATGATGTGGGTGCAAAAATCCGGCACCACCGGCTCCATTGGCGTGTACCTGCCGGGTAACTGGGAAGCGCCGTTCGGCATTGTGCTGGTGGTCGATCACCTTTCAGCGCTGATGCTGGTGCTCACCGGGATCATCGCTTTCTGCGCGCTGCTGTTTGCCATGGCACGCTGGGATCGGGCCGGTGCCAGCTTCCATGCGCTGTTCCAGATTCAGCTGATGGGTTTATACGGCGCGTTTCTGACCGCTGACCTGTTTAACCTGTTCGTGTTCTTCGAGGTGTTGCTGGCTGCCTCTTACGGCATGATGCTGCACGGCTCCGGACGCGCGCGGGTCTCGGCGGGCCTGCACTACATCACCATCAACTTGCTGGCGTCTTCGCTGTTTCTGATCGGAGCGGCGCTGATTTACGGCGTCACCGGCACGTTGAATCTGGCGGATCTGTCGGTAAAAATCCCATTGGTGGCCGACAAGGATTTGGGACTGCTGCACGCAGGCGCTGCCATTCTGGCCGTCGCTTTCCTGGCCAAAGCCGGGATGTGGCCGCTGAACTTCTGGCTGGTGCCAGCCTATTCGGCGGCTAGCGCGCCGGTTGCGGCCCTGTTCGCGATCATGACCAAAGTCGGCGCCTACACCCTGTTGCGTCTGTGGACGCTGCTGTTCTCCGGGCAAGCGGGTGCCTCGGCGTTCTTCGGTGACGACTGGCTGATCTACGGCGGCATGGCGACGTTGTTGGTGGCCGCCGTGTCGATCATCGCCGCGCAACGTCTGGAGCGTATGGCGAGCCTGAGCATTCTGGTGTCGGCGGGGATTCTGCTGTCGGCGATCGGTTTTGCCCAGCCGAGCCTGACCGCCGGCGCGCTGTTCTATATGGTCAGCTCGACCCTGGCATTGAGTGCGTTGTTTCTGCTGGCCGAGCTGGTCGAACGCTCGCGTTCGGCCAACGAGATCCCGCTTGAGGACGACGCTGACCAGTTGCCCAAGGCCATGGAGGCGCTGCACCCTGTGCCGGGCACGAACCTGGATGACGAACAAAAAGCGGTGGTCGGCCAAGTGATTCCGTGGACGATGGCGTTTATTGGCTTGAGCTTCGTGGTCTGCGCGCTGTTGATTATCGGACTGCCGCCCCTGTCGGGATTTCTCGGCAAGCTGGCGCTGATCAGTGCCCTGCTCAATCCACTGGGCCTGGATGTCGCTCAAGACGAAGCCATTGGTGCTGCGAGCTGGGCACTGATCGCGCTGCTGATTTTCTCCGGGATGGCAGCGTTGCTGTCGTTCGCCCGCATCGGCATTCAGCGCTTCTGGACACCCCACGAGCGCCCGGCGCCGTTGTTGCGTCGCTATGAATGCCTGCCCATCGCGATCCTGCTCGGGCTGTGCATGGTGATGACGTTCAAGGCTCAGGCGTTGCTGCACTACACCCAGGACACTGCCGCCGCGCTGCATGATCCGAGGCAATACGTGCTTTCGGTGATGGCCACGAAAACTTTGCCCGGCCCCGCCAGCCTGAGTCCGGAGGTGTCGCCATGAAGCGATTGTTTCCGGCGCCCCTGCTGTCGCTGTCATTGTGGGCGTTGTGGCTGGTGCTCAATCTTTCCGTCAGCCCGGGCAATGTGCTGCTCGGCGCCCTGCTGGCCTTCCTGGCGCCGCTGATGTTCGCGCCACTGCGACCGTTGCCGGTGCGGATGCGCAAACCGGGCGTGGCACTCAAGCTGTTCTTTGTGGTGGGGCGCGACGTGATTGTGTCCAACTTGTCGGTGGCATGGACAGTTTGGCGCGCCGGCCACAAGCCGCCGCGTTCGGCCTTCGTCAAAGTCCCGCTGGACCTGCGCGACGCCAATGGCTTGGCAGCGCTGTCGATGATCACCACAGTGGTGCCGGGCACTGTCTGGTCGGAGCTGGCGCTGGACCGCAGCGTACTGCTGATGCATGTGTTTGATCTGGACGATGAGGCGGCCTTCATCGCGCACTTCAAATCGGCCTACGAACGCCCGTTGATGGAGATCTTCCAATGAGCGCCCTGCTTGCCAATGCAATCCTGGTCAGCCTGTTCATCTTCGCGATGGCGATGGTGCTGACGCTGATTCGCCTGTTCAAGGGGCCGTCCGCGCAAGACCGGGTACTGGCGCTGGATTATCTATACATCCTGGCGATGCTCACGATGCTGGTGCTGGGGATTCGTTATGCCAGCGACACCTATTTCGAAGCGGCGCTGTTGATCGCGCTGTTCGGCTTCGTCGGCTCGTTCGCGCTGGCCAAATTCCTGCTACGTGGCGAGGTGATCGAATGAATGGCGTGGACGCTGTGCCGTTCTGGGCACAAGTGCTGACTGCGGCCCTGCTGGTCCTCAGCAGTCTCTTCGCGCTGACCGGTGCAATCGGTTTGCTGCGCATGAAAGATTTCTTCCAGCGCATGCACCCTCCCGCCCTCGCTTCGACCCTGGGCGCCTGGTGCGTGGCGCTGGCTTCGATCGTGTATTTCTCGGGCCTGAAGTCCGGCCCTGTCATCCACGCGTGGCTGATTCCGATCCTGCTGGCGATCACCGTGCCGGTCACAACGCTGCTGCTGGCCAGAACCGCGTTGTTCCGCAAGCGCATGGCAGGCGACGACGTGCCGCCCGAAGTGAGTGACGGGCAGCAGGAAGGGAATTAAATATCGATGTTTTCTGTAGGAGCCAACTTGTTGGCGAGAAGCCGCGCTGCGCAGTGTCGGGTATGCCGCCTCGCTAATGAATTCGCTCCTACAGATTCAATCACTTACTCGCTGGGTTTGAACACCAGCTCGCCCTTGCGCCATTTGGCAGCCTTGGCCGATGCGGTTTTCAAGATCTTGCTCAAACCAGTGACAATCTGCTCTTTGGCCGCAAATACCATGAAAATGGTGTGCGACTCCTTGAACACAATGCCGTGGCCGTCTGGGGTGTCGACGTAGGCGTATTCACCCAGACCGTAAACGGACATTTTGATTTCGCGAAACTTCAATTCGAACTTGCCGCCTTCCCGGCTGGGCAACACGGCGGCGCGGAAATGATCGCCGACCTTGAGCTCAAGGCGCGGTTTGTCGTCGACAACCAACGCGGTGTCCGTGTCGATTTCCGACATATAAATGCCATCAGGGGACTGCTCCAGAACATAAACAAAACGGGCCTGGAACTGTTTAACCAACTGCGCGCGCAGATCACCCAGTACAAAAAGAGCATGGGTATCCAGATTACTTACTGCCAATGTGCAAACTCCCAACCTGAAAAAAACCCACCCGGCCATGGCGCCAGGCAACAAAAAGGAAAGCGATCCAACGATGCGCCCCGAGTGCCGGGCGCGGGCACGAACGGATTCTACCGGCTCGCAGTCTATCCGCGATATATACCTTTCGTCCTTTATAGCTCGGTTTTGCACGCTGTGAGGTCTTTATCGAGACGTGGTCGCAGTGCCTGAGCGTATTGCTCTGTGACTCAGGAGACCGTAACTGCATAGAACTCTCGTGAAGGCGCCGACTCACATGCAACACAGGGCTGAACATACCGTATACGCCAGTGCGGGCCGCAAGCCCGACGAGGAGATGACATGGAACTCACAACGCCGACACTTGAAACCTTGTTCGAACAACTGGGCCTGGATTCGGATCAGGCCAGCATCGATGCGTTTGTAGACAAAAATGGTCCGTTGCCTGATGACGTAAAAGTCTCCGAAGCTGACTTCTGGTCGCCCCAGCAGCAGAAGTTTCTCAAGGGCGAACTGATGCTGGATGCCGAGTGGGCGCCGGTGGTGGACGAGCTAAACGTGCTGCTACACGAAGCCAAATAACTGTCTGACCGACGCCGCCGTTAATCAGCTACTGCGGATAGCCTGGCTGTCCGCAGTTTGGAAATCTTAACCGGCCCCCCGCCGCAGGCGCATGGACAAACAGACTGTCGCTCCACTGACCGGACTTGCCCGCCAGCGCCTTCCAGTGCGCAGAACGGTGAATGTAGCCGCGCGAAAGCACACGCGCTTCGTGCTCCGTCAGCGAAATGTTCCCGGCCTGGCCTTGTTCGATCAACTTGCTGGCAATACCTCGCAATTCTGGAGGCACACTCGAGAGCATGGCGTCGGGTATTGGCCCGAACGGCGCGCCCTGTTCAGTGGCCAGCGCATGCATCAAGCGCAGGTACACTCCGCAAAGATTCCCAAATACCCTTCGTTCAAGACTCACGGCCGCCCACACCTCCTTCATGCCGCGTACCGACTGGCTGTGACTTTCCCAGCACGTCACGCGCATGCAGCCATCGGCATCCCGAGGGTCGAGCCACTGCAGGGCATCCATACCAGCGAGTTCGGCCTGAGTCTCGCGCCAGGCGTCTGTGTCTTCACTGAGGGTGCGCAAGCTGACCAGGCTGCGCCGAGGGCGGGTCAGCAAGACATTTTCCTGAGCTTGCATCGCGTAGCCGCCCCCGACGTCGGAATGCGCGCCGGGCACGGTAATCTCTCTGGTCCAGCCAGGCGCGATACTGTTCAGTGAGAAGTTGCGCCGCAGTTCATCCCCTGCCACTAAATGAATAACTTCGTCAGCGCAGCCGGGCGGCAGGAACAGATTGACTCTTTTGTTGATCGAGTCACTGACGTTGCCCATATCCGCAACGCCCCCAATCGCTGCCACGGTATCGAACAGCCCGATCAACTTCAGGCTGATACAACCATTGGCCCACTTGAACTGCGGGCTCAAAGGCAATTTGCGCTGTTCAACAACGGCGTTCAGCAGTCCCTTATGTTGTTTCAAAACTTCATTTGCCAAATGACGTGCAGCGGCGGCACCACGGCTGAACCCAAACAGGTCAAGTTCAAGTGCAGCAATCACACAGCCCGGATTATGAGCAGCAAATTCCGACATGACCTTTGATATTTTTTTGACGCCTTTGGCAACTTTCGCAACCACGCCAGTATGGCCACGCCCCATACTTTGTCCGGATATAACAGAATCGCGACCGCCTGAGGTTGTGCCAATGCCGCTGACATATATCGAGTGATAAGCCTTCAGCCCGCTACCGGAATTATTGGCGATAGGTTGTTGCCGGTAGAGATCCGCCAACAGGGCAATATTGGTCAGCGCACTGCTGTAACTGCTGCCGGGGTCCGAATGCCGACCGCCGCATTCCAGGATATGCGCATTGTTGTAGGTCTCAGCCATTGCACGGCAATCGGAGCCGATCTGACTGTTGACTCGGTTATTACCGGTGCCATCGAAAAACACGCCGATACGCAATGTCACTGCGAGCAGGCCGTTATTTGACACTTCTGACGTTTTAGTAACGGGAAATCTTTTCATCCTTAGTGCACCTTACAAACTGTAGCCAATAAGAAACTGAATAACATCCAGTCATATTTAATACAGCTTGCGGATTACTAGAGAAACGTCAAGCTAACCATCAGCACTTCAGACAAGTCCCACACGTATTGGTGAAATCATAAACATGCATTGGAGAGATTTCTTACATTACATAGAATTATGACAATTAAAGGTAACGATCTGCACTGGAATAGACGATTGCTTGAAGCCACTGCAACACCCGGCCGGCGGGTCAGTAAAACTTCAAGTAGTGTGAGCGTGTATGCAAAAGCGAGCACTGGACCACTGTTAAAACGGTCTCAACAACTGAGTGAGTGCTGCGGCGGACAACGAATTGATAACCGGACCCGGGAGATCCAGCGAACATCCGACTGCCCTAAGGCAGTCAGATGAGACACATCAAGCCTGACGCTGGTGACGGTCGATCTGCTCGTGGCGTTCTTGCGCTTCGATGCAGTATTTGGTGGTAGGACTGATCAGCAGGCGCTTGAGGCCAATAGCCTCGCCGCTGTCTTCGCACCAGCCAAACGAATCGTCGCCAATACGCGACAGCGCCATTTCCAATTGCGGAAGCATGCGTTGATCACGGTCGATCACATTCACCAACCAGTGACGTTCTTCTTCAACAGAAGCCGCGTCAGCGGGATCAGCCGGGGAATCCAGGCTCTCGATAGCGATACGGCTCTGCTCGATCCGCGCATGGATTTCGACTTTCATGGATTGCAACAGCTCGACGAAGAAAGCGTGCTGCTCGGCGTTCATGTAATCATCGGCCGGCATCGCCAGCAACTTTTCCTTGGTCATTGATTTCTCTATAAAAAAAACGTGCATTAAGGCGAATTAAAGGAGCGGCTCAGCGTAGCCGTAAAGCGCCATAGTCTCCAAGCGCCACCCGGCACTCAATTTACGAGGGGCGGCAGTCTAAGGCCGGGGTCTCTGCTCGGCAACATAATTGAACAAGATTCGCTCAAGTAGCAGTCGCAATCCCGGCCGGGCGAGGTTTCGAGCCCTCAACCCATAGCACAAGCCAGCCTCTGACTCGACACCACTGCGTCGGTTCAAACCCATTGCAAAACAAAAAGGGCCTCTAAGGCCCTTTTCGCTGCGCATCCAAAACTTCAGCGTTTGAGTTTGCGTTTGTTGCGGTATTGGTCGATCACCACCGCCACCACGATAATCAGCCCTTTGATGATGTCCTGCACGTAGGCATCAACGCCGATAAAGGTGAAACCACTGGCCATCACCCCCAGAATCAGCGCACCGATAACGGTCCCGGTGATGCGCCCCACGCCCCCTGCCAGGCTGGTGCCGCCGATCACCGCTGCCGCGATGGCGTCCAGCTCATAGGACACCCCCATCCCAGCCTGCCCGGTGGCCGCCCGCGCCGAGGCGACTACGCCAGCCAGCCCGGCCAGCAAACCAGCGATGCTGTAGACGATCACCAAATGCCGTTTGACGTTAATCCCGCTGGTGCGCGCCGCCTGCATGTTGCCGCCGATGGCGTAGGTATATTTACCGTATTTGGTATAGCGCAGGGCGACGTGGAAAATCACCGCCACCACCAGAAAGATAATCACCGGCATCGCGCCTTGGCCAATCGCGGTATAGGAGTCATTGAGCATGCTTACCGGTTGCCCTGAGGTGTAGAAGCGCGCCAGGCCACGGGCTGAGACCATCATGCCCAGCGTCGCGATGAATGGCGGAATACCGGTAATGGCAATGATGCTGCCGTTGATCGCCCCTGCCAGCAGCCCGACGCCCAGTCCCGCGATCACCGGTATCCACACCGGCAAATCAGTCAACGACGGAAATACCGCCCGGGTGTATTCCGAAGACTGGGCCAGACTCGCCGCCACCATCGCCGAAAGCGCCAGCACTGAGCCCGATGACAAGTCGATACCCGTGGTGATGATCACCTGCGTCACGCCGATGGCGATCAGCCCGATGATCGACATTTGCAGGATCATCAGCACCAGGCGCTGGGAATTCATGAGAAAGCTTTGATCGCGGACGATCCAGCCGAACAGTTCGAAAATCAGACCGATGCCGATCAGAACCAGAAAGATGCTGAGTTCCGTTGGCAGCCGGCGCTTGTGCTTGCTGGGCGCCGTGGCAGGTTTGTTGTCCAGAATCGCGTTCATTTTCATGCGTCCTTCTTATTCTTCTCGGGTGTGTGCCGTTGAGCAGGTCAGGCGCACAGCAATGTCAGTGAACGGAATGGCCCGACGCCAGATGCATCACCCGCTCTTGCGTCGCTTCGGCGCGGTTCAGGGTGCCCATCAGCTCGCCTTCATGCATGACCAGAACGCGGTCGCTCATGCCCAGCACTTCCGGCAGCTCCGAGGAAATCATGATGACCGCCATGCCCTCGCTCGCGAGAAAGGCAATCAGCCGATAGATCTCGGCCTTGGCGCCGACGTCGATGCCGCGCGTTGGCTCGTCGAGAATCAGAATGCGGGGATTGGTCATCAACCAGCGCGCCAGCAATGCTTTCTGTTGATTACCCCCTGACAGCGTGTCGATGCACTGTTCCAGCGAAGGCGTCTTGACGCGCAGCTTCTTGCACATGTCTTCGCACAAGGCGCGCAAGGCTTTTTGCTGCACGAATCCGCGGCCTGCGTAATGCGGCAGCACGGCCATTTCCATGTTTTCCAGCACCGACAGGCAGGGAAACAGACCGGTGAGCTTGCGATCTTCGGTCAGCAGAGCAAACCCCTTCTCAATCGCAAAATGCGGATCGCTGACCCGCACGCTCACGCCGTCCAGCTGGATGTCACCCCGGGTGCTGGGGGTGATGCCAAAAATGGTTTCGGCGACGTTGGTCCGGCCAGAGCCCATCAGCCCGGCGATGCCGAGAATCTCCCCGGCGTGCAGGTCGAACGACACGCCGTCGAACACGCCATTGAGCGACAGATCGCGCACCGACAGCACCCGCTTGCCGATCGGCGTCTCGCGCTCGGGAAACAGCTGCGTCACTTCGCGGCCGACCATCATCGAAATCAGGCTGTCGCCGTCCATGCTGTCAGCACGTTGCAGGCCGATGTAGGCGCCGTCACGGAACACCGCCACTTCATCGGCGATGCTGAACACCTCATTCATTTTGTGGGTGATATAGATGATGCCCTTACCCTGAGCGCGCAGGTCGGCAATGATCGAGAACAGGTGCGCGACCTCGGTTTCAGTGATTGCCGAGGTCGGTTCGTCCATGATCAGCACGTCCGAATCGTAAGACACCGCCTTGGCGATCTCGACCATCTGCCGCTCGGCGATGCTCAGGTTGCCCACCGATTCCTCGGGGTCAAGGTTGATGCGCAGGCGCTCCAGCAGCGCGGCGGTGCAACGATGCATTTCCCGGTGATCGACCATGTGAAAGCCGTTGAGCTGTTCACGGCCGATCCAGATGTTCTCGGCGATGGTCATGTGCGGCATCAGGTTGAGTTCCTGATGGATCATGGCGATGCCCGATTGCAGGGCTGCCAACGGCGTGTCGAAGGTGACCGGTTTGCCGCGAAGACGAATCTCGCCGGTGTCCGGCTGGTAGATGCCAGCGATGATTTTCATCAGCGTCGATTTGCCTGCCCCGTTCTCGCCCATCAATGCCAGCACACTGCCCGCACGGACCCGTAGTTGCACGTTGTCCAGCGCGATTACGCCAGGAAACCCCTTGCTGACGTTGACGATTTCCAGCAGGTAAGGCGACTCGGCGCCCAGCGCGGCGGCGTCGGCTCTGGCGGTGGGGGAATCAGTAGCTGAAGCAAACATGATCACGGGCTCCTGTGTCGACAGCGGCCGGGGACGAAGCCATGAGCGCTCGCCCCCGTAACGTCGGTTGTTATTTGAAGGTGCTGACGTTTTCAGGCGTGATCAACTTGAAGGGGATCACGATAGCCTGCTCAGGCAAGGCCTCCTTCTTGGCCATCTTCACGGCAGCGTCGATGGAGCCCTCACCCTGACCTTTGGCGTCCTGAAACACCGAAACCGTCAGATCGCCCTTCTTCACCGCATTCAAGCCGTCGGGCGTACCGTCGACGCCAGCAACCAATACGTCGCCCTGTTTCTTACCGGCCTGTTTCAGCGCCATCGATGCACCGATGGCCATCTCGTCATTGTTGGAAACCACCGCGCTGAAGTCGCGCCCCTGGGTCAGCCAGTTGTTGGTGATGTCCATGCCTTTTTGCCGTCCCCAGGCACCTTCCTGCTCTTCGGCAATTTTGATGTCGGGGTATTTTTTCAGAATTTCCTTCACGCCTTCGGTGCGGTCGCGGGTCGAGTTGTTGGACAGCTCACCCAGCAAAATCACGATGGTGCCTTTGCCCTCCATCTTCTTGGCCAGGTATTCCATTTGCAGGCGGCCTGCTTCCTTGTCGTCGGAAGTCACCGAGGCGACGCCCGCTGGCAACTTCGGATCATCAGGGCGGCGGTTGACGTAAACCAATGGAATCCCGGCAGCGGTAGCAAGCTTGGTAATGCGTCCGGTGGCAGCGGTGTCTACAGGATTGACGATCAGGGCGTCGACTTTCTTGCCGATCAATTCCTGCACCTGATCGAGCTGCTTGTTCACATCGTTACGGCCATCGACGAATTGCAGGTCAACGCCGCCCATGTCCTTGGCTTTCTTGCCCATGTCTTCGCGCATGTAAGTCAGGTAGGTGTCGTCGAATTGCGACATGGCCACGCCAATTTTCAGATCAGCGGCCAGGGTCGCGCCGCTGCTCAGCATCAGTGCCAAGGCCAGGGAGGTGAAACGAAGCTTGATATTCATGAACGGTCTGTCTCCAAATTCTTGTTGTTGTAGTGAATTGGGTAGCGACTGCTGATTGTTCAAAACGTGGTTTTCAGAGCGTGCTTTCGTGGCTCGAAGGCAGCGGTTTGGAAAAGTGCGGATTGGAGAAATGCGCGACCGAGGCACCGTAAGGGCCGCATACCATCACGCCGTGGCTTTGGACACACAGCACGCGGGCGACGGTTTCGAGGGCTCTATCAAGGAAGACGGCAATGGAGGGTTTGAGGCTATTGGCATATCTGAACATGTTCATCGACGGTACCTGTTTTTTTGGCTTTCTTGTTTTTGTGTCGTCCGTCTGGCCTGGCGTTGGAAGGCTCCGACATCAGGTCTGGACGTCGATAGTCGGCAACCTGGAAATGACTCTATTGGAAAATAATTTCCATTTCAACAGCTTTTAGAATTAATTTCTATTCAAGAAAACCGATACCCTGTAGGAGCGAATTCATTCGCGAAGCGTTGGCGCGCCCCACTCATCTGCCGCGCCTGCTGCATCTCTCGCGAATAAATTCGCTCCCACAGACAGGCGATTCACAACTCGATCACCCGCCCTTCCATTGCGCTCGTACGTGCCGCATCCAGTATCACCGCAGACTTGACCGCTTCTCGCGCATCCACCGGCAGCGGGCCGCCATTTTCGATTGCCTCCTGAAACAACCGGTAGAACTCGGTCCAGCAGCCGCGCTCGGACGGTATGCGCTCGCGGTGGTCGCCCTGCTCGAACCAGCCCCAGCGGCGATGTTCCTCAACGCCCCAACGCTCGCCTTCGGATTTGGGTGAGAGACCGGCAAGCGCGGCGTCTTCCTGCCCGTCCAGACCGTCGACGCTATAGCAACCGAGCGAGCCATTAATGCGGAATCTGGGGCCTTGGGCGTTCTGCAGGCAATTGCCCCAGAGGTGCGAGATCACGCCGTTTTCGTGGGTCAGCGAAACGAAGAACCCGTGATCGACCGGTTGATCGGGGGCAGCGAACTCTAGCTCGGCATACACCCGCTTCACCGGCCCGAACAACAGTAGCGCCTGATCGACGAGATGGCTGCCCAGATCACGCAACATTCCGCCGCCGCTGGGTTTGCCCACCGAGTTGGGCGAGTAGCGCTCGACCCTGGACTCGAAGCGGGTGATGCTGCCCAGCGCGCCCTGGTCGATGAGTTTGCGCACGGTCAGAAAGTCCGAATCCCAACGCCGGTTCTGGTAAACGCCGAGCGGGACATTTTGTCGTGCGCCAGCGTCCACCAGCGCTTGCGCCTGTTTGGCATCGTGGGCGAACGGTTTGTCGCTGACCACCGGCACACCGAGTTCGATAGCTTGCAGGATCAATGCTTCACGAGACGCCAGGGGCGTGGAAATCACCACTGCCTGGATACCGGCGGCGACCATGTCGGCCAGTGTGTCGAACGCGGGGACTTTGGGGTAATCCCGGGACAGCTCCTGGCGCCGTTCCGGCGAACGCGTAACCACGCCAGCAAACGTCGCGCCGGGCAAACTGGCGATCAGCGGCGCATGGAAATACCGCCCGCCTTTGCCGTAGCCGACCAATCCGATTTTCATCTGTCTCTCCTTGTTCATTCAATTGGGGTCTAATCTCGCCCCGATTAATTGCGCCAGGCCGCAATCCCGTGGGAGCGGACCTGTCCGCTCCCACAATTGTCGCGTCACGCCGCAGCCCTGTTGGAGCGAGGCTTGCCCGCGAAGCTGAGGACGCGGGGCATCAGGCTAACCGCGGTGCTAACTTCGCGGGCAAGTCGGATCTCCGCCCGATCGCTCCAACAGGTTCGTATCAATACTGACGCGCCTTGGCCAGCTCAGTCTGTGACCGCTGATAAACCTCAGCCGTCGCGCCCTTGGTCGAGACCTCGGCCACACCCACCCGCCACCACGACAGGTAGCCGTGGATCATGGTTTTGGGGAGGACCTTGATGTCGATCAGCGTAGAAACAGTCTGCTTTTGTGCATCGATCAACGCCGTTTCCAGCTCGGCCTCATTGCTCACTTTATAGGTCTTGCAGCCATAGGCCGCTGCACTCATGGCAAAATCCACCGGCACGAAGTCGCCATCCAGCAGCCCGGTCTCAGGATTACGGAAGCGGAACTCGGTGCCGAAGCTGTCCATGCCGTTGCCCATCTGCAGGTTGTTGATGCAACCGAACGTCATGTTGTCCAGCAGCACGACGTTGATCTTGCGCCGCTCCTGAATCGAAGTCGCCAGCTCCGAGTGCAGCATCATGTATGAGCCGTCGCCCACCAGCGCAAACACCTCACGTTCAGGCGCGGCCAGCTTGACGCCCAACGCTGCATTCACCTCATACCCCATGCACGAATAGGCGTATTCAACGTGATAAGTATCGACCCCGGTGCTGCGCCAGGCCCGCTGCAAATCCCCCGGCAAACTGCCGGCTGCGGCGACGATCACTGCGTCCGTCGGCAAGCGCTGGTTGAGCACACCGAGCACCCGGCTTTGGGTCAGGCAGGAGCCAGTCAGTTCGATGAATTCGCGCAGCACGGCCGGGTCCATGTGGTCGTTGATTTCCGGGGCAAAATCCTGGGTCTGGTATTCGATCGCATATATCCGGTCGACCTCAGCCTCCAGTGCCGCTTTGGCTTCTCTAGGCTGATCGCCCCACGCCGCGCGGTAATCATTTTTTTCCAGCGCATCGCTCAGCAATTGCAGCGCGACTTTTGCATCGGCCAGCAATTGCACGCCGTCCATTTTCTGCACATCGAAAGCGCCGACATTGAGATTGAGAAACTGCACGTCGGGGTTCTGGAACAGCCATTTCGAGGCGGTGGTGAAGTCGCTGTAGCGGGTGCCGACGCCAATGATCAGGTCAGCTTCCTTGGCCAGTGTATTGGCGGCCAGACTCCCTGTTTCGCCGATGCCGCCCATGTTCAGCGGGTGAGCGGAAACGATGGCACTTTTGCCGGCCTGGGTTTCGGCGAACGGAATGTCGAAGCGCTCGGCGAATGCCTGCAACGCTTCATTGGCCCCTGAATAGCGCACGCCACCGCCACAGATCAGCAACGGTTTGCGCTTGCCTTTGAGCAGCGTCAAGGCGTCGTCGAGCATGGCCTGACTCGGTGGGCGACGATCGATGCGGTGCACGCGTTTTTGCAGAAAACTGTCGGGGTAATCGTAGGCCTCGGCCTGCACGTCTTGCGGCAGCGCGAGGGTCACGGCGCCGGTATCGGCCGGATCGGTCAGCACGCGCATGGCGTTCAGCGCGGCGCTCATCAACTGCTCAGGGCGATTGATGCGGTCCCAGTATTTGCTCACGGCTTTAAAGGCGTCGTTGGTGCTGATGCTCAAGTCGTGGAACTGCTCGATCTGCTGCAACACCGGGTCAGGCTGGCGACTGGCGTAGACATCACCCGGCAGCAGCAACAGCGGAATGCGATTGGCCGAGGCCGTGGCAGCGGCGGTGATCATGTTGGCGGCGCCGGGGCCGACCGAGGAACTACAGGCGTAGATCTTGCGCCGCAGGTGTTGCTTGGCGAAACCGATGGCGGCGTGACACATGCCCTGCTCGTTGCGGCCCTGATGCACGATCAGGTCGCCGCTGTCCTGCTCCAGCGCCTGACCCAGCCCCAGTACGTTGCCGTGGCCGAAGATGGTAAAGACGCCGGCAACAAATTTGCTCTGCACGCCGTCGACTTCGACGTACTGGTTATCAAGAAACTTCACCAGGGCCTGAGCCATGGTCAAACGTGTCGTGGTCATGCTCGCACCTTGTTGTTATTGGAGGTGAGGAAGCAACTCTGCAGGAGCGAACGTGTTCGCGAGGCAGCTTTGTGGGCCGACTGGTAAATCGCCTCGCCAACAAGTTGGCCCCTACAGAAACAGTCATTGGACGCTGCGGTGTCTGTAGGAGCGAACTTGTTCGCGAGGCGGGGCATCAGGCAGACCGCGTTGTATATCTCGCCAACAAGTTGGCTCCTACAAAACGCCGTTCCGGTTATTTCGCGGTCGGCATGCTGAATTCCGCGCCTTTGACGATGCTGTCCGGCCAGCGCTGCATCACGCTTTTGTAGCGGCTGTAGAAGCGCAAGCCTTCTTCGCCGTAGGCATGGTGATCGCCGAATAACGAGCGTTTCCAGCCCCCGAACGAGTGCCAGGCCATCGGCACCGGAATCGGCACGTTGATCCCCACCATCCCCACCTTGATGTTGCGCGCAAACGCCCGAGCAATGCCGCCGTCGCTGGTGAAGCACGACACGCCGTTGCCGAACTCGTGGGCGTTGATCAGCTCCACTGCCGCCGCAAAATCCGCCACGTGGACGATCCCCAGCACCGGACCGAAAATCTCTTCTTTATAGATGCTCATCTCAGGCGTCACGTCGTCGAACAGCGTCGCGCCGACGAAGAAGCCCTTCTCTGCCCCCGGCACCGAGAAATTGCGCCCGTCGACGATCAGTTTCGCGCCTTCCTTCACGCCCTGATCGATATAACCCTCGACCTTGGCCTTGTGCACCGCCGTCACCAGCGGGCCCATGTCCGAATCGGCGTTCATGCCGTTGCCGACTTTCAGCGCGTCGATGCGCGGCAGCAGTTTGTCGATCAGCTTCTGCCCGACATCGCCCACCACCACGGCAATCGAAATCGCCATGCAGCGTTCGCCCGCCGAGCCATAAGCGGCGCCGATCAGCGCGTCAGCCGCCTGATCCAGATCGGCATCGGGCATGACGATCATGTGGTTTTTCGCCCCGCCCAACGCCTGAACGCGTTTGCCGGCAGCCGTACCCTGCTGATGGATGTATTCGGCAATCGGCGTCGAGCCGACAAACGAAATCGCTTCGATACCCTTGTGCTGCAACAGCGCATCCACCGCCACCTTGTCGCCCTGCACCACGCTGAACACCCCGTCCGGCAGACCGGCTTCTTTCAGCAGGCGGGCCATTAAAAGGCTGGCGGAAGGATCACGCTCAGAGGGCTTGAGGATGAAGCAGTTACCAGTGACCAGCGCCATGGGGATCATCCACAGCGGCACCATCACCGGGAAGTTGAACGGCGTGACACCCGCACATACGCCCAGCGGCTGACGCAGGTTCCAGTTGTCGATGCCGCCGCCGATATTGTCGCTGAAATCGGTCTTGAGCAGGGTCGGCGCGCCACAGGCAAATTCTACGATTTCAATGCCACGCACCACTTCGCCCTTGGCGTCGGAGAACACTTTGCCGTGCTCGCGACAGATGATCGCCGCCAGCTCGTCGTGATGCTGATCCAGCAGTTCCTTGAACTTGAACATCACCCGCGCTCGACGCAGCG
Source organism: Pseudomonas rosaeacicularis (assembly GCF_057128745.1). Taxonomy (NCBI): domain Bacteria; kingdom Pseudomonadati; phylum Pseudomonadota; class Gammaproteobacteria; order Pseudomonadales; family Pseudomonadaceae; genus Pseudomonas; species Pseudomonas rosaeacicularis. Next base: position 171,761 of record NZ_JBSKHT010000011.1, on the reverse strand, counting down.
ACGACTGATCGGCCCACGCCGGGAACGCTGCCTGCGCGGCAGCCACTGCCTCATCGACGGTCTGAACGCTGGCCAGTGCCACGCGCCCTTGGACCTCGCCGGTGGCCGGATTGAACACGTCGCTGAAGCGCTCGCCGCTGTCCTGAATCTGGCCGTTGATGTAATGACCGATAACCGGGGTGTTGCTCATGATCTGCTCCTTAAAAAAAGTTGTAGGGTCTTCATGAAAGGCCGGAGAGCGAAGGTCTGTTTTTAACGCAGCATCACCGAAGCGCAACCACCGTTCATGAGAGCCTAAAGATCGAGCAGCCAACTGTGCTCGGGATCGTTGTGGAAATGCCAGGCGCGTTTAGGCCCGGCCATCACGTTCAGATAATAGGACTCGTAACCATAGGGCACGCTCACCGGATGGTAGCCCTTGGGCACCGTCACCAGATCATTGTTCTCCACGGCCATGGCTTGATCAATGCTGCGATCGTCGGTGTACACGCGCTGGAACACGTAGCCCTGCGCGGGGTTGATCTGGTGGTAATAGGTTTCTTCGAGAAAGCTCTGGTGCGGCAGATCGTCGGTGTCGTGCTTGTGCGGCGGGTAGCTGGACGAATGCCCGGACGGTGTGCGGACCTCCACCACCAACAGCGCGTTGGCCGGTTCCGTGTCCGGCAGGATGTCGCACACATAGCGCGTATTGGCGCCTTTGCCGCGTACGCTGCGTTTCATGGTCTCGGGCTTGATCAGCCGCGCAGGCAAGTCCTTGCTGGTGTCGCCGGGCGCTGCGCAGACCGCTATTTGCACCGCGCTCAAGGCCGTGACTTGCGCCTGACTGCCGGGCGGCAGATATACGGCGAAGGGGGATTTGTCTTCGAACACCGATTGTCGGTCGCCGATGTTGTCCCAGTTGAACGCGCCCTGCTCCGGCGACTCGCCGCTGACGTTTATTCGTCCGCTGAGCAGTACCAGGCACAGCTCTTTATCCCCGGCGCTGACCGGCAAACGCTCGCCAACGGTCAGGCGATGGGCCGAAAAACCGACGTATTCCAGAACGCCTTCAGCGAGGGCCACCACGTCGCGGCCCTCGGGCTTGCTCTTGACCAACAGGTTCATGCTCACACACTCCTTTGGGCGGGATTTTGTTCTTGGGCGGCGGCCAGCAGGTTGCGCAGCGTCTGGTAGCCCTTTTCAGCATAAATGTAGCTCGGCGCGACGGCGGGGTCTTGCTCAGCCTCCACCACCAACCAGCCGCTGTAATTGGCCTGAATCAATACATCGAGCAGCGCGGCGAAATCAATGTCGCCGTCGCCGGGCACCGTGAAAGTGCCGTTGATGATGCAATCGGGGAAGCTCCACAAGTTGTTTCGGGCCAGTTGCACCACCGGTTTACGCACGTCCTTGAAGTGCACGTGACAGACCCGGTCGATGTGCATGCGCAGCACCTGCAATGGATCGCCGCCACCCATGTAGCAATGCCCCGAATCGAACAACAGCCCCACTTCCGCGCCAGTGCGCGTCATCAGTTGGTCGATGTCTTCGGGGGATTCAACGTAAGCGCCCATATGGTGGTGATAGGCCAGACGCACGCCTTGGGACAACGTGAAGCGAGCCAGTTCAGTGAGTTTGTCAGCGTAGTCCTGCCAGGCGCGCTCGCTGTGAAAACGCGGGCGTTCCACCAGACGAATGCGCTGGCCCTGAATCGAATCGGCCACTTCGCCGTAGACCAGCACGCTCGCGCCGTTCTGTTTAAGCAGCTCAACGTGACTGGCGATGGATTCAATTTCCTCAGCCACCGAGCGGCTGGCCAGACGGCTGGAATACCAACCCGAGACCAGCGCCAGGTCGTAGGGGCGCAACACGTCGCCTACACCCTTGGCGTCCTTGGGGAATTTGCCGTTGAGCTCGAAACCTTCGTAGCCGATCTGCTTGCCTTCGCTGAGGGCGGTGCTCAGCGGCGTTTCTCCGCCGAGGGCGGGCAAGTCGTCATTGCTCCAGGAGATCGGGTTGATGCCAATGCGGATTGAGGAAACGGGCATGTTCTGCACCTTTTTTGTTTTTGTGGCTGGCAAAAGTCAGCTGAGCGATCAGGCCCGAGCGTCACGCCAGGATTCAATCAGGAAACAGAAATTGGCCTGCACCCGGGCAATCAGGCCAGCGTCGTCGATCTCGCCTTCAAACCACGCTCGGCTGGGCTCATCGAAGATCGTGCGCCCCACGGCAAAACCACGGCACGTCGTGCTTTTGCTGGCCTGTTTGAAGCCGTCGGCCAGATCCTGCGCCGGTGCGTTGAGCCCCAACAATACGACGCCGCGGCAGTACGGGTCGCGCTCTTGAATCAGCGCGTCGAGTTGCTCCCAGACCTGGGCCGTCTGCGCTTCGATTTTCCACCACGCAGGGTAAATGCCGAGGTTGTACAGGCGTTTTAGCGAACGCAGCATGATGTCGGGATAGGTCGAGGGATGATCCTTGGGCGGGATGATTTCCAGCAGCAATTCATGACCGCTGGCCTGAGACGCTTCATACAGGCCCTTGATTTGCGCTTCCTGCTCCAGACGCAGCAGCGGTTCGTCATCGGGGTGGTATTGCACCAGACACTTGATGATCTGTTCCTTGGGCCAAGTCAGCAGGTTGCTGCCGACCGAGCGACCATGCTCGAACGCCAGCGGACGCGAGCCTTGTACTTCCACCGGACGCGCGACCCACCAGCCGCGCCCGGTGGCAGCGTTGAGGGAGCCCTGAGCGAAACGCTGATCGGCCAACAGCCCGACGTCGGCCGGAATGCCGCGCTTGATCAAATCGGCCTCAACCCGCTCCACCGCCCGAATGAACAACTGCTTGAGCTGGCCGATGCTGTTGAGGTCACGCCCGGCCTTCTGCGCCAGCTCCACCAACTGACCACGATGATCGAACGCGAAGATGAACAGCTGACGCCACTGTTTGCGCGGCACGCTGACCTGATGCAGGCGCTGCAGGATCGGGTCCTGATCGGGGCGCGTAATCGGCACCGGGCTGCTGAGCAGGTAATTGAGTTCGGCCAAGGTCGGCATGGCCGGCGCGCAGGCGTGACGCGATACAACCAGGCCGCCGCAGGCGTTGGCCAACTGGCAGCAGCGCTCGTCGGATTCGTCGTTGAGCCAGCCTTTGAGGAAGCCGGACATGAACGCATCGCCCGCCCCCAGCACGTTCAGCACCTCGACGCGCACGCCGGGGTAGATCGAGCCGTCTTCGAGGCGGGTTGGAATCGCGCCGTGGATCACCGTGCAGCCCTGGGGGCCGAGCTTGACCACCAAGGTCGCCGCCGTCAGTTCTCGCACGGTGCGCAGGGCTGTGAGCAAATCGGTGTCGCCGCCGGCAATCAGGAATTCTTCTTCGGTGCCGACGATCAGGTCGAAACGCGGCAGGATGCGTTGCACGTGCTGGCTGACCTTCTGGTCGGCCACAAAACGCGTGGCGCCATCGGCTTTGCTCGCCAGCCCCCAAAGAACCGGGCGGTAATCGATGTCCAGCACGCGTCTGACGTTGTGTTTTTCAGCGTAATCCAGGGCTTGGCTGCTGGCCTTGAACACCTGATCGGTGGAGAAATGCGTGCCGGTGATCAGCAGCGCTTTGCTGGACGCAATTTGGGCTTCGTCGATGTCGTCGCTGCTCAGGGCCATGTCGGCGCAGTTTTCGCGGTAGAACACCAGCGGGAAGGTTTCGCGGTCTTTGATGCCAAGCAGCACCATGGCGGTCAGGCGTTCCGGATCGACCTTGATGCCGCTGACATCGCAGCCTTCGCCGGCCAGGGATTCAATGAGGAAACGGCCCATATGATCGTCGCCAACGCGGCTCAGCATGGCCGACTTCAAGCCCAGCCGCGCAGTGCCGAATGCGATGTTGGCGGAAGAACCGCCCAGGTACTTGGCAAAACTGCTGACGTCCTCAAGGCGCGCGCCTACCTGCTGCGCGTACAGATCGACGCCCAGGCGCCCCAGGCAAATCACATCCAATTCACGCCCGGCAGCAAAACGAGTCTGGCCCATAGTGGCTCCTGTTATTTTTATCAGCCTGCGTCATGCACGGGTGCATGAAACGCTCTTGGTGGATGCAGACTAGATCGCCTAGAAACACTGATCAACAATTATTCTGAATTTTTTTAATGTGGAATATTTTTTCCATTTAGTGCCATCCAGGATCATGCGCGGTAAGCTGTAGGAGCCAACTTGTTGGCGAGGGCTCGATGCGGAATGTCAGGCCCTGCGCCTCGCGAATGAATTCGCTCCTACTGAGAACTTGCGCGGCGTGCGCACATAAGAACAACCCAAAGGAACTCAAGCGTATGTCCAGCACCGATCAGCCGTCTTTGCCTGACACCAGCGTCGAGACCGTCGCCCCCGATGCCGTGCTGGCCAGCCCGCCGGAGTCTGCGCAAGCGCTGCTCACGCTGATCACCACCGAGTATGAAAGCCTGCCACGCCAGCTCAAGCGCATTGCCAGCTACATGAGCCAGCAGAGCGACCGGATCATGGTCGATCGCATCAGCGACATCGCCCGTGAATGCGAAGTGCACCCTTCGGCCATCGTGCGTTTCTCCCAGCGCTTTGGTTTCAGCGGGTTCAGCGAGATGCAGGCGCTGTTCCGCGAGGCTTACACCCACAAAGCCACACCGGTGCAAAATTACCAGCAACGCATCCGCAGCATGATCGCCAACAAGTCGCAGAAAGCCAGCGGGGGCGACCTGGCCCGCGAATGCGTAAACGCCACCCTGTCCGGACTGGAGCGTCTGGCCGTGGAACTGGACGACGAGGCGTTCGACAAGGCCGTGGATCTGGTGGTCAACGCCGACAACATCTACGTGGTCGGGGTGCGACGCTCGTTCGCGGTGGCCGATTATCTGGTTTACAACCTGCAACACACCAACAAGCGCATTCACTTGATCTCAGGGCTGGGCGGCAGCTATCGCGAACAAATGCGCAGCGTGCGCGCCAACGATCTGGTTATCGCCATCAGCTTCACGCCCTACGGCAAAGAAACCCAGCACTGTCTGCGCATCGCTCAGCATCATCAGGCCAAGACGCTGATCATTACGGACAGCAACCTTTCGCCCCTGGCTAAGCGCGCCGACTCGGTGCTGCTGGTCAACGAAGGCAGCTCATTCGCCTTCCGCTCCCTAAGCGCCACCTTATGCCTGTGCCAGGCGCTGTTTATCGCCGTGGCGTATCGGCTGGAATTGAAAGTCGACGAAATGTCCGAGCAGGTGGGGTTTGATGATTAGTGGAAGCCTGTAGGAGCCAACTTGTTGGCGAAGCGGACCTCTCGGCGCCGCTGGGGTCTCGCGAACAAGTTCGCTGCTACAGATCGGTGACAGCCTTATACAGAACCGACGAGCTGTACAACTATTTGTATGGCTTTTTAGTGGCATCCACGTATGATCAACTCACTGCGAAGGAATAGCAGCAGAGTGCCAGCCCGCGCTCGCCGGGCCATGGACAGGAACCCTCTGCATCTACACGTCTTGAGCCGCCGCCATGTTCTTTGACTCATCCAAGAAGAAACTTGTACAAGACCTGCAACTCACCCTGTCGCACCAGACCAGCCTGCTCGACGCCATCAATCGTTCCATGGCCAGCATCGAGTTCGACCTCAATGGCTTCGTGCTGTCGGCCAACGACAACTTTTTAAGCACGATGCGCTACCGCAGCGAGCAAGTGGTGGGCAAGGAACACAAGATGTTCTGCACACCGGATTTCGCGCGCAGCAGCGAGTACGCCAGACTCTGGGCTCGGTTGAGCAACGGCGAATTCGTTTCCTCGACCTTCCAGCGGGTTGCGGGCGACGGCCGCACCGTGTGGCTGGAAGCAAGCTACAACCCGATCAAGGACTTGGACGGCAAGGTGATCAAGATCATCAAGTACGCCATGGACGTCACCGATAAAGTCCAGGCGGAAAATGAAACCAAGAGCAAGCTGGCGGCCATCGACCGGGCCATGGCGGTCATTGAGTTCGATCTGGCGGGCAACATCATCGCGGCCAACGACAATTTGCTGCGGCTGATGGGCTATAACCGCCAGGAGTTGCTCGGCAAGAATCACAAACTGCTGTGCCCGGCGGACGTGATTGCCAGTGCCGAATATCAGGATTTCTGGCGGCGGCTGAACAAAGGCGAATTTTTCAGCGGCCAGTTCAAGCGGGTCGGTCGCAACGGGCAAACGCTATGGGTGGAAGCGAGTTACAACCCGGTGTACGACGCCAGCGGGGTGCTGTGCAAAGTGGTCAAGTTCGCCTCCGACATCACCGCGCGCATCGAACGGCACGAGCAGGATTCGCGCAGCGCTTCCCAGGCCTACCACATCTCGGTGCAAACCCAGAAAGTCGCCGAGCAAGGCACGCAGGTGATCCAGCAGGCCGCCAGCGAGATGCGCCAGATCTCGCGCAATATCGAGGATTCCTCACGCATCATTGGTCAGCTCGGTGAACGCTCCGAGCAGATTACCGCCATCGTCAACACGATTCGCAGCATCGCCGACCAGACCAATCTGTTGGCACTCAATGCGGCGATCGAGGCCGCGCGCGCAGGTGATCAGGGACGAGGATTTGCCGTGGTAGCAGACGAAGTGCGGCAACTGGCGGGGCGCACCAGCCGCTCCACCGAGGAGATCGCGCAGATGATTCAAGTGATCCAAAGCGAGACCCAACAAGCCATCACCAGCATGGACAATACCCGCACCAACGCAGCCAAAGGTGTGGACCTGGCCGATCAGGCAGGCTCGGCCATCGTGCAGATCAGTGACGGGACTAATAATGCGGTGGATGCAGTGCGCATGTTTGCGCAAAAAGACTAAGCGTTCTGTAGGAGCCAACTTGTTGGCGAGGCGGCCAACCGAATACACCCGACGCAAAGCTTCGCGAACAAGTTCGCTCCTACAGGATCCCGACAAGCCCGCACTCAGGCGTTTGTTTCGCGCCCTTCCTGCGCCTCATTATTACGCCGCATGGTCTTCGCCCTTTTCTCCAGCACCGCATACACCACCAGCGCCAGCAGCAGCGGCACCAGGAAGTAGATCACCCGATAGCCGATCAACGCCGCCAGTAACTGCCCTTTGGAGAACTGATGCTGCATCAGGGCGATGAACACAGTTTCCAGTACGCCCAAACCGGCCGGGATATGGGCGATGACGCCGGCGATACTGCTGATCAGCAAGATTCCGAGCACGGCGGGATAAAACGCCTTTTCCGGCAGCAGCACGTAAATCAGCAGCGCCATCAATCCCCAGTTCAACGCACCGAGCAAGGCCTGACGCAGCGCTTGGTTCAGCGAGGGCAGCACCAGCTCCTGCTTGCGAAACTTCCAGGTGCGCTTCTTCGAGAATCGGCACGCGGCAAAGTACGTCAAACACACCGCCAGCAGTGCGAAGCCAATCAATTGCAGGGTCGTGTCGCCAATCTTCCAGCCGTCCGGCATATCGATGAAGCGCGCCGAAAACACGATCCCGGCGAGCAGCATGTAGCCCAACCAGTTGGTAATCAGGCTCAGGCTGAGGATCCGCGTGATGGTTGGTACGTCCAGTCCAAGCCGCGAATACAACCGGTAGCGCAACGCGATGCCGCCGACCCATGAACTCAGGTTGAGGTTGAACGCGTAGCACACGAAGGTCACCGGAATGATCTGCTTCACCGACAGTTTGTGCTCGGTGTAGCGCCGCGCGAGGATATCGAAGCCGCAATAGGTCAGGTAACTCCCCGCGGCGATCAAAAACCCCAGCGCCAGGGTGCTGGCCTTGTAGGACTGCAGCGCCTGCTTGACCTCGTTCCAGTCCAGATTCTTGACCAGCAAAAACAACATCACCGGCACAGCGATGAAGAAGAACAGCGTGAAGACGATCTTTGCCCATTTCAGCAGCGTGGCGTGCTTGCCGGCGGGCTTTTCCTGAGCCGGATTTTGCGGCTGGCCATTGGACGTTTCGGACACCGCGCTCATACCGACTTCTCCTGATCTGGCAGTTCACGTTTGAGTTCTGCCGCTTCCGGAATCACTTCCGGGGTGCGGACAGGTTTGAGGCGCAGGCCATGCACCGGAAACAGCCCGGCAATGGCTGGAAAGTGGCGCAAGAAGTGGAAACTCAAGAAGATCATCGGTGCGCGCCACCACTGCCCTTTCGCCAGCCCCTTGAGGTTGACCTGCTTGCTGTGGGCGGCGGCCAGGTCCTTCAAATGCTCATGCAATTGCTGATTGAGACGCTGATCGCGGATGAACAAGTTGGCTTCAAGGTTCAGCGCCAGGCTTAACGGGTCCAGATTGCTGGAGCCCACGGTGGACCATTCCTGGTCTATCAGTGCGACCTTGCCGTGCAGCGCGCGCTGTGTGTATTCATGAATGACTACGCCCTCGCGCAGCAACCAGGTGTAGGTCAGCCGCGAACACATGCGCACAAACGGCATGTCGGGCTGGCCCTGAAGAATCAACGTGACCTTGACCCCACGTCGCGAGGCGCTGCGCAGCTCGCGCAAAAATCGATAACTGGGGAAGAAATACGCATTGGCAATGGTGATGCGCTGTGTCGCGGTGCGCATCGCTTTGAGGTACTGCTCTTCGATGTCGGTGGTGTGCTCGCGGTTATCGCGTTCGGCCAGCAGCATTCTGGCGCTGCCAGCCTGACGGGTGACGACCTTGAGCGGCGACCAGGTTTTGCGGGCCACCGGCCCGAGCATGCCCGATGTGGAGCGGTAGATCTCGGCGACGATCGGCCCGCGCACTTTCACCGCGTAATCCTGTTTGGCCGTAATGCCGGTGTCGCTCATGTGATCGACGCTGTAGTTGATGCCGCCGATGAACGCGGTTTCGGCATCGATCACTACGACCTTGCGGTGCAGGCGACGGAACAGGTTGGTGCGCATGCCCATGAACTTGGGGCGTGGGTCGAACAGCTGAATCTGTACGCCCACGTCGGTCATTTGCGTGATGAACCTGGAACTGAGATCGCTGGTGCCGTAATCGTCAACAGTCATCACCACCCGCACACCGCGGTTGGCCGCGTCGATCAGCACCTGTTGCAACGCTTCACCGACACGATCTTCGAAAATGATGAAGGTCTCGATCAGCACTTCTTTTTTTGCCGCGCCGATGGCGTCGAACACAGCCGTGAAGAAGTCTTCTCCGTTGATCAGCAACTCAACCGAGTTGCCGTCGTGCCACGTCCCGACCGGGGTATTTTTAGCGCTCATAACGTGACCTCCACCGAAAGCGGCGCATGATCGGAAAGATGGGACCAGGGCCGATTGGACAGCACTCTGGGGGCGCGAACGCGGGCGTTGCGTACGTAAATCCGGTCCAGACGCAACAGCGGAAAACGTGCCGGGAAACTTTTTGCCGGCGCGCCGAAAGCACCGACGAACACTTCCTGCAAGCCGGTACCTGCCAGCGCAGCATCGGCCTTTTGCCGCCAATCGTTGAAATCCCCGGCGACAATGACCGGTGCATCCTGAGGCAACCGCGCCAGCAGTTCGGCTAACAGTTTGAGTTGTTGTTGGCGGTGTATTTCCTTGAGGCCCAGATGCACGCAGATCGCGTGCACCTCACCAAAATGCGGCACATCGAGCACGCAGTGCAAAAGGCCTCGCTCCTCGGTGCCGAGGATGGAGATGTCGAGGTTTTCGTGCCGCAGGATGGGGTATTTCGACAACAGCGCGTTGCCGTGATGACCATGGGGGTAGACCGCATTGCGCCCGTAGGCGAAGTCGGTCCACATGCTGTCGGCGAGAAACTCGTATTGCGAGGTGGTCGGCCAGTCCTTGACCTTCTGCGCGTGATTTTGCTGTTCGCCATGGACTTCCTGCAGGAACACGACGTCGGCTGAAACGTGCCGAACCGCGTCGCGCAACTCCGGCAGGATGAAGCGCCGATTGAAGAAGCCGAAGCCCATGTGCATGTTCATGGTCAGCACGTTGAGCGTCACCTGCGTGGTGGCTGATTCGCGAGGGCCGGTGGTGTGTTGGGGGGTTAAAGCGCTGGTCAAAACTGGGCTCCTTGCAGGTCGCCGGGCGCCACTTGCAACCCTTTGGCGAGATCAAAACGCTCAAGCAATGAGCGGGCGTCGTAGGGCGCGCGGACCTTTATGTCGTTGTCGAAGTAGCAAAATACGTCGCGCGATTTGCGCGCCCGCGGAGCTTTGGCGACCACCACGTGTGCATCGGCCGGTTGCTTGCCGTGACACCAGGCGTCAATGCGATCACCCCAGCGTTTGAGGGCAGGCGCGGTGTAGCCGCTGGCGTAGAGCTTTTTTTCGCCATGCAGCCGCAGGTAAACGAAGTCGCTGGTGAGGTCCTCCAGGTAAGGCCATTTGCCCGCTGTGTCCGCCACTACCAGTGCCACGTTGTATTTACGCAGCAGCGCGATGAATTCAGGGGAGCGGAAGCTTTCGTGACGAATCTCTACCGCGTGACGCACACGGCCCTTGGCCGGAATGTCCAGATAGCCAGGCTTGTGCATGCGCTCGCCAGCGCCCTTTGCGCAGGCCTTTGCCGCTTTGCCGGTGTGCGGCAAGAGCGAAAGGAAGTGTTCAAACTTCTCGGGATCGAACCGGAAGCTTGGCGGAAACTGCCAGAGGATCGGGCCCATCTTTTCTTTGAGCTGGAAAATGCCGGATGCAAAGAAGTTGGCGATGGGCTCTTCGACCTCATTCAGGCGCTTGACGTGGGTGATGAAGCGCGGCCCCTTGAGGCTGAACATAAAGTCCTCAGGGGTATCGGCATACCAGCGCGCGTAAAGGTCCGGGGACTGCAATGAATAAAACGAGCCGTTGATCTCGATGCTGTTGACCGCACGCGAGGCGAATTTCAGCTCGTTCTTTTGTGTAAGGCCTTCGGGGTAAAAATCCCCGCGCCAAGGCACGTAGCGCCAGCCAGAAATGCCAATGCGGATATCACTCATGGAAGAAGTCTCGTGCGTCCGGTCAACAGAACGGTTCAGGTCATATGAAGCCTGACGACGACGCTGGTTCCATGGGTTTATTACGCAGTTGCAGACAACGGCGCAAGCATTGCCACAACTGCGCTTCTGCCTGAAGGGCGTAGGTGTCCGGCTTGCCGACGATGGGACGCGAGGCGGACCCAGACCAGAGTCTTCGGCATGTCAGACATACCGCGTGCACAGGTCCTGCTGCCGGTTCCCGGCAGATCGCCGACAAGTCAGGCTCCCACGGCCTGCGGCCAGAATCAAAAGCATTGCGAGCAAACCTCCAACGACCCATCAGATCGCGACAACTCCGCTTCTGCCCGAAGGGCGTAGGAGTCCGGCTTGCCGACGATGGGACGCTAATCGGACCTTAAATCTGATGCGCGTCGTCGTCTTTAACGTCGGCGTCGCTGGGCAGGGTTTCCGGATCTGCCGGATCGAGGCCGCCGGGCGGGACCTCATCAGGGCCGATGCCGGGGACGCCCTCTTCGGGAAACCCCGGAGTTGCCACATCTTCGCCGTAGTCCGGGCCGGGGTTTTGCGACAGAGGATTTTGTGAAATCAGTTGTTCGCTCAGATTGTTTTTCATGATTCACCTCGTATGGGCACCAGGTTGGGCACCTTATACGTTTGAATCAGTGAGGCATCAGGCGTTCAGCGTATTTGTCCGCCATCTATCGGTACGACAGTTCGCAGGGCCCGTTTCTCAAAAGCTGCCACACTAAGCCCCCCAACGCCGGGCTTTTTCCCGGCTGCCGCAGATGTTCATCTGGCACCAGCGGCGGCGACCATTTTTTGAGAGGTCAATAAACAGCCAATCGCAGTTCGGCGTACCGCAGGCCTTGAGCCTGGCGAGGTCAGGTCCCGTCAACAGCGCGGCAGCCTGCACCGCGACCCGGCCGATCAGGCTGGCGGTCATAGCCTGCAGCGAATCACAAGCACGCCAGCACCACATCGTTCCAAACGGCGAGGACATCAACACACGTTCGCAGGCGGTCCGCGCCAACTGCTCGTTGAGCGCTTCAAGCGCGCGCTCATCGACGGTCTTGCCTAACGCGACCGGCAACAGCAACTGATAAAGCGCCTCACGAAAACTGATCAATTCCCTGAAGGCCGTCACCTGCCACGCAGATTGCTGCACCAGGTCGCAAAAGCGCTGATGCTCATCCGCCGAGATCAACCCGGCATGCAGGTACCAGTGAATGATGTCTTCCAGGCTCGACAACTTATCGACCACGGCCTCCAGCGCCGTGCCCGGACGCCGGCCATCGCAGGTGTTGAGAAAATCCAGTACCGACAACCCCCCAACCAAGCGGATGGCATTTATCTTGGATTGGCTGACTGACATGCCCCACCTCCGATATCAACACGATCACCAAGCATGGCAGAGAACTCGGAAATGTCAGGGCTATCGGTCAGTTGGGCGCGAGCTTGGTGGGAGCAAGCTTGCTCGCGATTAATCAAAGAGACGCGAGATATCCAGCGGATGTGCTGAGCTCATCGCCACCAAGCTCCCTCCCACAGTTCCCACTGCTGCGTCACATCCGCTACAGGGCGCGGCAAACCCGGGCGCTAACCCGCTCGAGTGCGACGCAGCCAGGCATCAATCTGTCCAACGGCGCCTGCGACACTGATCTGATCGCTGCGCACATGCAATTCCGGGTACACCGGGGGTTCATACGGTGAATCTATTCCAGTAAAACCTTTGAGCTCACCGCTTCTGGCCCGGCGATACAAGCCTTTGGGATCGCGGGCTTCGGCGACATCCAATGGCACGTCTACAAACACTTCGACGAACCGGTCAGTGCCGATGATCGAGCGCGCGTAGTGCCGTGCTTCACGGGTGGGCGAAATCAACGCCACCAGCACGGTCAATCCGGCGTCAATCATCAACGCGGCAACCTCGGCGACGCGCCGTACATTTTCATCGCGATCCTGCTCGCTGAAGCCCAGATCCCGACACAGTCCAGTGCGCAGAGAATCGCCGTCCAGAATCGCGGTTTTAAGACCCCGTGCAATCAACACGGCGTTCAGGCTGTTGGCGATGGTCGATTTACCTGCTGCCGAGAGCCCGGTGAACCACAGCACCTGAGGCGGGGAAGCACTCTGATGCGCGTTGTGCCTTGTGAACGAATACGGATAGATTTGCCGACTGCCGTCGACGCCGGTTTGAATGTTCATGGTGACCTTCCTTGGTGGTGACGCTTGGGTAGTTCAGCAATGCGCAACGTGAATGATGAAGTCGGCGCGCATCGGGTCGTACAGCGACTTGAAATCACCGAACGGGTACACGCCCTTAAAGCCGGCAGCCAAAATCTCACTGCGCAGGTGTTGAGGCCTGACAGGGGCGACGCGCAACCGAAAGACGGCCTCGTCGCTAAAGGTGTAAACGAACTCACACAGATGATCATTGACCTCGCTCAGCGTCACCTGCGCAGTCTGCCCGCAGTAGTAATAGCGCCCGGACGATTTGAAGTGACCCGCCAGAATCGCCTGAAAATTGCGCTGGTCCACGACCAGCAAACCTCCAGGCCGTAGCAATTGGTGGAAGCGTTGCAGCACCGCCACCCGCTCGCCCTCGTCGAACACATGACACAGCGAGCTGCCCAGACACAGCACGGCATCGAATATGCCTAGCTGAGCAGGATCAAGGTCCATCCAGTCGCAGCAGGCAATCGGAATATCCACGCCGTGGCGGGCAAAATTCACTGTCGCCCGATCCACCATGGTCTGGCTGCCATCGCTGGCACGGACCTTGAACCCTGCCTTTTTCAGCTGCACGGCGTGAAATCCGCTGCCCGTGGACACGTCCAGTACCGAACAAGCACCGACGCCGAGCAACAGGTCAGTAAAGAAGCCGGCCTCCCCAATGGCGCGCTTGTCCCAGTCGATCAGCTCATCCCAGCGGCTGACGAAATCCTGTGAGTACTGCCGCGCGTAATCCTGATCAACGCTGTGGGGCAAATCGGACTGATTGCTTGGCCGATGATGTGGCATGAGTGGAAACTCCCTGTTTGCCCGCGCTTTGAGCGAAGGTTTTGTATTTGCTGCCTAGCTCGTCTGCCCACGAGGCTGCGTCGGCGACCTGCATCTGTGGCATGAAAAAGCCCAGCAGCGACTCCATGACGTTCATTTGTTCCTGGCCAAAGGACACTCGGCCGTCAGCCCGAATCAGCTCGATGCCGTCCTGTCGCTGACCCAACTGATTGGCGCTGATCGCCTCTGCCCTGCCAATGCCATAGGGCAACGAAAGCAGCACCCTGCCCATGCCGACCCGTACGGGGTAGCCACCCGGCAGTCCATGGGGGCCGGGCGCATGGGTTTCGATCTCTTGCAGCCCGTACAAATTATCGATGACGTTGACCGCCGAGGCCGCGGTGAGGAACTGACCGTCGACGCCCCCCAGACGTCGGAAAGCGGTGGCCACACGGTCAAAAATATTGCGGGCGCTGAACTCACCGGTCCACTCCACGCCGTCCACCCAGTAACACAGATGGAAATTGGCCTCGTCCGGCAAACCTGCCCGTGGCACGTAATGGCTGAAATAATGTTGCCCGATCAGTTTGACCCGCACTTTATCCGGCTCGCATCCAGCCAGTAGCGCAATAGCGCTGCGGGTCGCTGGCACCAGATTGGCGATATTGCCCGCGCCCACGTCCGGTGCCAGCCCGACTTTGTCCAACACTGCATTCACCGCATCCGGAAACGCCACATTGACTGTCAAGGCCCGTACCCCCGACTGTCGGACGGCTCGCATCAGCGCGTAGGCCGGGGCCAGATGCATGGGCAGCCATGGCCCCAGTTGCGCTTTGTCCAGAGCCTCAAAGCCTGGTTTTGGTAATTGCGTGATGATCCGCCAGGACTGCAACGAGGCGCAGTTGACGATGATGTCCGGCTTGATCGATGCCAGTGTCGCGGCGTTGCGCTCGATGTTCGCCTCGGTCAGGTCCATGTGGCATGGCTGGATTGAAACGTTAGCGTCTAATTGCAGCGCACCCAGCCGCACGAGATTGCAGAGCCTCGTTGCGCCTTCAAAATCGCGACTGGCAACGTGGAAATGAAATCCATTGCGGGGCGCAAGGATTTGCAAAATTTGCAGACAGAGGTTGCCGCCTCCGACGATGAGCAATTTTTTGCGATGCATATCAATCTCCCTGAAAAAAACACGCAAAAGGATGAGGGCTTACCGCGGGTAGGCGCCGTTATCGACCGAAATAACTTTTCCGGTCATGTGCCGGCTCTGATCGGATAACAAAAACATGATCACGTCGGCGACTCCCGCAGGGTAAATAGGGTCTTTGAGGATTTCTTGGCGCTGGTACTCCTTTCGTCGATGTTCGGGGATGCGGTCGTGAATAGACGTGTCGAGGATCAGCGCGGGGGAAACAGCATTCACCCGAACCTGCGGTGCAAAATTCCAGGCATTGGCCTTGGTCAGCCCGATCACCCCGGCCTTGGTGGCGCCATACAACGCATCGAAGCTGCCCACCTCACCCGCCACCGAGGCGATATTGATGATGCAACGCGAGGCATCGGTGTGGGCGGCGGCCCTGGCGAAGTCCTTGGACAGGTAAACGAGCGATTGAAGATTGAGCGCCCAGATCTCGTCGATCTCCTCATCGGAGTAGTCGTACACGCTCTTGCCGTGGTAGAGGCCTGCGTTGTTGATCAAGGCGTAGAGCGACTCGTGTCCGTACTTGCTGCACAAATCGGGGATGAAGGATTTGAAAACTGCGTGCCGGGAAAAGTCGGCGACATGCACTTCCAGCGCTTCACTGGCCAGTACTTGCTGCAGCGCCATCAAGCCCTCCTTGTCCTTGTCGGCGGCGATCACGTAGTACCCCGCTTCCACACACGCAAGCACCGTGGCCCTGCCGATGCCATTTGCCGCGCCGGTAATCACCACTTTTTTCATGCTTGCCCCTGCTGCGCAAATTGGTTCATACGTTCGTAAAACGGCCGGTGAACCTCGTAGTACTCAACCAGCCGTGGGTGAATCTGCAATTGGGTTTCATCGAAGTCAGAGGTGTGGGCCAATGAGATTCCCGTACTGAGCGCAACGTCGTGATGCCAACTGCGCCATGGCAACCATTGCGGCGGGCAGCAGGCTTGCCAGTTCATGGAGCCGGGCAAGAACGCCAGTTGCAGGTAATCGCACAGTTTGCGCACGGTGTATTCGGGCCTGCGCGCCAGCTCATCGGCGTTGATCACATAGGGCGTTTTGCCAGTGAGACGGGTCACGCGGCAGAAAATCTCATACAGCGCCTGATGCCCGACTGACTTCACCGGCATCTGCGCGAAGATCGCGTGGTGCGAAAGAATGGCGCGACCGGGCTCGCGGATGATGAAGACGTGCTGCTGCTCCAACAGAAACTCGTCGTCGACTTTCAACTCGTCGAGGCAGTGGTAGCACATGTCTTTATGGAATACGTGACGGCGCTCGCGGGTATTGCGCAACAACGCCTTGACCCCGTCATAGGTGGTCGGCAGGCCGCAATCAAGGTCGTCGGACGGGATCGCCGAATATTCATCGAACGCCACGTGGGCGAAGGGCTCATGGAATACCTCAAAGTCCTGACGCTCGATAAATACCCGCTCAAGTGCGGTGGAGCGCGAACGGGGGTGCGCCCACAACGCGATCATGCGGTTCATGGTTGAGCTCCAGTCTGGGAGGTATGGCGCCAGCCGCTGGGCATCGGCGTGGCGTTGAGCGCTTGCCGGGCGAAACCTTCGACAAACGCCTGCAATTGGCCGTGGGCGGTGCACGCTTCATTGCGCGCGGTGATGAACGCCGGGTGATGCTCGAACGCTGCGACGTCGAGACCGTTTTCAAAGTACGCATCGGTGAAGTAAGGGATGCGCAGCAGCTTGTTCATGACCTCATCAGGAATGCTCCACCGCCTGGACGCCGGCAACACCGGTTTACCGCTGGCCTGGCGCTGCAAGAGAAAATCGATGATTGCCGGCGTCAGGGTGTAAACGGTGGTATCGGCGCCGGTGCGCTCTAGATGCCAGGCGAATGCTTCGCCGTGTTCATTGGTGTCCACGCGCAGGCTGCAAAGCAGCAGTCGTGCCGGGGTCTGCCAATGCTGCAGCACCACCTGAAGCGCCTGATAAATCGCCAGCTCAGCCCAGCGCTTGTCGGTCTGGGTCAGTGTGATGCCGCACTGACGGGCCTGCTGCTCGAACTGGGGTTCATCGCCGAACCTGCCGATCATGAAGGTGATGACGTACTGTGCGCTGCTGACATCGACATGGTTTTGCCCGGCCAGTAGCCTGCCGCGATGAATCGCCGCAAGACCTGCGCTCAACTGCGAAGCGGTGAAGCACAGGGTGTTATTGATCGAGCAACCTTTGGCCACCAGTTGTTCGATGGCGTTGTAGCCACTCAGGCTGCCAGGCATCTTGACCATCACATTGGGTGACAACCGCGCCAGCTCCAGCCCTCGAGCGACCAACAGCTCGGTGCTGTGCAACTGCGTGGTGTCCACCTGCGCCGACAACCAGCCAAGTCGACCGCCCGACAACGCCCACAGTGGCCGAAGCAAATGGGCGCCTTCGACGATCAGTCGGTCGTATACCTGACGTGCTCTGTTCGCCGTTGAAGAATCGGGTGCCAGGGCCTCAATCCAGTCATGGGTTATATCGGCATCTTCCAATAATGCCTGCGCCACCAGTCTTGGATTGGTGGTGGCCCCGCTTATTCCGCTTTTGGTATCAAGCCAGAACGCCGAGAGTAATTGTTCTATATGTGAAGTGAGTTGTGGATAACGACGTAATACCAACTCTCTGAAGGCTGCATATGTTGTTGGTGAAGCATCCCACCATACTTCCGAGTCTGGGTTTTGGGATTTCAACAGGCGAACGAAGTCCGGGAGTTCCATCATTCATGGTCCTTATGAAAAAATGTTTGGCGCCGGCTGGAAATGCGCCAAAGAAACGGCGATCTAGGGAGGCCAGTAGCGGTAGAGCTTTCTTGCAGAAGGTAAAGATGGATGCAGAGGCAATACCTGTCAAATCCGTTTCATTGGTTTTTTTATCACGAATTATTCTAAAAAATAAAGTACTGAGTCTAAAAAAATAAATTTTAATTGAGCGCTTATTGTGCCCCTCAAACGGATTAGTTCATTTGGCAATAACGTTGGACCACAGCCGTAGTAGCGCTCTAACTTTATTGGGATCAAACAATTTTTATTGGCCGCAGTTATTTATCAATTGCCATGCTTTCAAGTTTAAATTTCTGAAATTCTGGTTTTTGAATTCCGGGTTCAATCGCGTGCGGGAATTGGGTTAATCTCTGGTCGCACTGATCCTGACGTTTACCGAACGCCTGTCAGTTCACATCAAAAAAAGAGAGGATCGAACCGTGACGACACCTTCCACCACAGAACGCTACAGTTACCGGGCACGCTGGCTGCATTGGGCAATGGCCGCCCTGATCGTACTGGCCTACATCTTGATCCTGAGCCGCAGCCAATTCGCAAAGGGCACGGACCTGCGCACGCTGGTGGTGCAAAGCCATTTCTGGGTGGGCATAGCGGTATTGTTGCTGGCGTTTTTCCGGATTGCCGAACGCCACCGTCACACCCCGCCGGGCATTACCCCGCCGCTGGAAGGCGCGTTGCGTCTGGCCGCAACCGTTTCACATTACGCGCTGTACGCGTTCCTGTTCGCCCAGCCGTTGATGGGGCTGTTCACTGTGCTGCTGGAACGCGGCGCGCTGCCCATCCCGCTGACCCAATTGGCCATCCCCTCGCCTTTTGAGATTGCCAAGGGCACGGCCGAAAGCCTTGAGCACTATCACGTGTTGTTGGGCACGATCTTTTATTACGTCATTGGCCTGCATGTCATTGCAGCGGTCTGGCATCACTTTGTGCGCAAGGACAATACCGTCAAACGGATGGTTTAGAGCCAGACATTCAGGCCAACATCGTCTCGCTTCAACCCCATCGCCACATAACCGCATAACCCCGATGCCCGTGGGAGCGGACCTGTCCGCGAAGACATTCGTTCGGCCGCCAGATCCACAACGGATTTACCGGCCTCTTCGCGGACAGGTCCGCTCCCACAGGATTGAGTGACCGTCAAAACTCAAGTTTCGCGCGAGCAATCAGCTGCCGAGGCTCGCCGATCACGATCGCGGGCGACCCCAGGCCGCTGGCCGAGGTGTAGTAACGCTTGTCGAACATGTTTTTCAGGTTCAGCTGCAAAGTCAGGTCGCGCTCGTCGAGCTTCATTTTGTAAGCGACAAACGCATCGGCCACCTTCGACGACGGCAGGTAGTACTCGACACCCGTGCCGTCGTTCACGCCCCAGCGACTGGCGTAACGCGCGCCGGCACCAGCCCGCAGGTTGCCGATGCCGACGTGGCCAAAATCACGAGTCAGGTAGACCGCCGCAGTGTGCTTGGACACGCCATCGAGCGGCTGGCCCTTGAGGATCGGGTCTTCCAGCACTTCGGTGTCGGTGTAAGCGTAGCTGCCGGTGATGCTCCAGTTCTCGTTGATCTGCCCGGTGATATCCGCTTCCAGCCCGCGCGACTGCACCTCGCCCGACACCCGCGTGCAGGTCTCGGTGCCGCACTGTTCGCTGGTCTGCACGTTCTTCTTGTTGATGTTGAACAGCGCGACCGTGGCGGTCAGGTAGTCATTCTGGAATTTGGTGCCGATCTCGTAGGCCTTGCCCTCCTCCGGGGGCAGGTCGCCAATGGGGGCGGCAATCGAGGTGTTGGGGCGGAATGACTCGGTGTAGCTGCCGTACACCGACCAGTCCGGCTGGATCATGTAGACCAGCCCTAGACGCGGCACCACTTTGCTGTCCTTGACGTCGGCACCGACCACGAACGGGCGGCCCTTGCCGGTGATCTCGTCGAACGCGTCGTAACGCAGGCCGGCCTGGAAAATCCACTTGTCGCTCAGATGGATCGAGTCCTGAACGAAGAATGCGTGGGTGCGCAGATGATCGCTCTGGTCGCTGTTCGCGGCGCTGACCGTGCTCGGGCGCGGGGTCACGCCATACACCGGGGTGTTGTAATTGAAATCGGCCTTGTTGGTGCTGCGATACAGGTCGCCGAGGTCGCGTTCGTTTTGCATATAGTCAGCGCCGATCAACAACTCGTGGCGGATGTCACCCCAGTAAAGGTCGCCCAGTGCGTTGACCGTTGCGGTGTGGGCGACCTGCACGGCATCGCGGGTGGCATCGCCCCGTCGCGTGACGGCACCGGTGTTGTAGTTGGCCGAGATGTAACGCGACTGGTAGTCGTTGTAGTAATTGCGGCTGTAGCCGTAACCGGTGCGCAAGGTCCACATGTCGTTGAGGCGGTGCTCCATGCGCAGGTCCAGGGAATCGGAGCGCCCGGTGGTGACGTTGAACGGCTCGTCCAGACGCCGGTTGCGCGGGATGTCCAGGACCTTGCCGGTCTTGGGATTGATCTGCGTGCCACGGTCGAATGGCACCGAATATTCCATGTGCTCGTAAGCCACCGAGACGGTGGTGTCGTCGCCATACCAGGCCAGCGACGGCGCGATCACCGATTGATCGATGCTGCCGAAACTGCGCCAGTAATCGTAGTTCTGCTTGTCGGCGATAAAGCGATACGCCAGACCGCTGCTGCCCAACGGACCGGTCAGATCGATCTGCTCCCCGCCGCCACCGAAGCTGCTGCCGAAGGCGGAGATGGAACGCGCGTCGGTCAGCTGCGGTTTTTTGGTCACGACGTTGATCACCCCGCCCGGGTCCTGCACGCCGTAGAGCATCGACGCCGGCCCCTTGAGTACTTCGATGCGCTCGGTGGTGGGGGTGAAGTTGCGCGCCTGCACCGATTGCATGCCGTCGCGCATGATCGAGTTGTCGCGGTTGGTGCCGAAACCGCGCTTTTGAATCGCGTCCTGGGTGCCGCCCAGCGTGTTGCCCTGTTTCACGCCGCTGACGGCATTGATCGCCTCGTCAAGACTGCTGGGCTGGCGGTCTTCGAGCACCCGGTTGGTCACTACGTTGACCGTCGCCGGCGTTTCCACCAATGGCGTATTGGTGCGCGTGGCCACAGAGGCACGGCGGGCCTGATAGCTGTTTTTGCTTTGTTCGACGTCGCTGGCTTGCGCGGATTGCGAGGCGGCATCGATGTTGACCGCGTCCAGTTGCAGCTCTTGCGCCTGGGCAATCGACGTCAGCCCCAGCGAACACAACAACGCCGTCGCCGAACACACACCGAGCAATGAAGCGGGACGAGCATGAAACAGAGGCCTGCGAACACCGGATTGAGCTGTCATGACGGGGTAAACCTGAGCTGTCGAAGAGTGAGGACGTCGCGATTAAACGAGTCTGATTCTCACTACACGTAAGCGGGAGGGGTTTACCTCACCTGTTTTTTGAAAATAATTTCGATAGCGCTGCTCTCAGCAGGAGCTGCCCGCGCTTGTGTAGGAGACAACTGGTTGGCGAGCCAGACGCTACGGTCTGTCAGGGCGCCCCCCTCGCGAACAAGGTCGCTCCTACAGATCTACCGAGCCCGCGCGAGGCTGCGATTGCGGTGGGTCAGACAGAGCGAATCGCAGCCTCGCACGGGCTCGTCAGCTCCTACAGGGGACCCCGATTCGATCATGAATCAGGCCTCGATATCGATATCCAGCAGCGCCGCACCCAGGGCTTTGCCGTGAGCATCGAGGGCCAGGGATCGGGTCACGCCGCCCTTGAGAATGCCCGGCAACACGAAATTCAGCGCGTGCACATTGGGCAACTCGTATCGCCTCACCGGTGCCGCACTGGCATCCAGCAACTGGGAAAAATGCGCAGTGACGCGCTCCACCGTCAGGGCTTTGAGCACACGCGGATAATCTTCGGGCCTGAAGGCAATCACCGAGATGTTCGACGTATCGCCCTTGTCGCCCGTACGGGAATGGGCCAGTTCGCGCAGTTTCACGGTTGTCATGATGCATTCTCCAGATGGACCTGTGGCCTCACCGCAGTGCGGGGCAACAGCATCGAGGCCACCGCAACCACTTGGCGCACGGCCTTGGTCGCCCCGCCCCCGCCATACGGGCCGTTGGTATACAGCGTTTCGACTTCATTGCCGACGCGCACTGCTTCAGCTTTATCGACACAGCGCGCCGCGACCCGCAAGCGCACTTCCCACGGCTCACCCGACGCCCGCGCGCCCAGCTCCTGGCCATGCAGCGCATCGACGCCGATCAACTCGGCGCGCACGTCATCGACCACCACGCCCATCAGCTTCAAACGCTCCAGCACCACGTCCCGCGCCAATCGAGCACGAGTTAGCGCACCCGGTCCGCCGTAGGAAATCTGCCCTTCGCCAATCCAGCCGTCCAGATACCCCACCGAAACCTTCAACGTCTCGGGCCGGGCCCGACCGTCAGCGCCTTGCGCTCGCACTTCATTAGGCGCAATCACGCTGAACGACACACCGGAAAAGTCCGCCGTCACGTCCGGAGTGAGATAGGCCTTGGGATCGTGCACTTCGTAAATCATCTGTTCGGTGCAGGTGGCCGTGTCGATTCGCCCGCCCGAGCCTGCCACTTTGCTGATGACTGCATGGCCCTGGGCGTCGATCTCGGCCAGGGGAAAGCCCAGCCGCGCCAGATCCGGCACATCCTTGTAGCCTGGATCGGCGAAGTAACCGCCTGTGATCTGCCCCGCGCATTCGAGCAAATGACCAATCAGCGTTCCGCGTCCCAATCGCGACCAATCGTCGGCCGCCCAGCCAAATTCGAACATCTGCGGCGCGAGAAACAGCGACGGATCGGCCACACGCCCGGTAATTACCACGTCGGCATCGGCAGCCAGCGCTTGGATAATGCCCTCGGCGCCGAGGTACGCATTGGCCGATATCAACCGCTCGCCCAGTGATTGCGGCGTGGCGCCGTTATCCAAGGGCTGAGCCGGATTGCTGCGCAGCGCCTCCAACACGTCATCCCCGGTGACAGCCGCGACTTTCAGGCCCGGCAAACCCAGATCGGCTGCAATGCGCCGGACTTCCTGCGCGGCCGCCAGCGGGTTGGCGGCGCCCATGTTGGTGATGATCCGCAGTCGGCGTTGCCCGGCTTCTTGACCGCGCCCGACGAAGGGCAGCACGCGATGCATGCGCTCGCTCAATAAAGGGTCGTAACCGGCATGCGGGTCAGACAGTCGCGCCTGTTGCGCCAGCGCAATGGTGCGTTCGGCCAGGCATTCGAACACCAGATAATCCAGGTCGCCTTTCTCGGCCAACTCAACGGCCGGCTCGATGCGATCGCCGGAATAACCGGCGCCGGAGCCAATACGTAAGGTTTTCATCAGAACACTCCCAGCAACAACGCGGTGCAGGTCATCAGCACCGAAGCGCCAAACAAGAACGGGATGGTGAAGCGCTGGTGATCGGCCAGTTCGATCTTGCACAGGCCCACCAGCAGAAAAGTCGCAGGGGTCAGCGGGCTGACCGGGAAACCGGTGGTGTGCACGCCGAGCAGTGAGGCCTGCGCCACTTGCAGCGGGTCGACGCCCAGCGAGCGGCCGACTTCAGCGATCACCGGCATCACCCCGAAATAGAACGAATCCGGGTCGAACAACAGGCTCAGCGGCATCGACAGGAAACCCACCACCATCGGAATCAACTTGCCGTGCCCGGCAGGGATCTGCGCCACCGCGACTTCAGCCATGGCCTTGAGCATCCCGGTGCCCTGCATGATGCCGGTAAACACCCCGGCGGCCAAAAGAATGCTGGCCATGGTCAGCGCGGTTTTCGCGTGGGCATCGATGCGGGCCCGTTGTGCGTCGACGTTCGGGTAATTGATGCACAGCGCCAGCACCGTGCCGACCATGAACATCACCACCGGATCGACCCAACCGGCAATCATCACCGCCATCACCACGATGGTCAGCAGCAGGTTGAGCCAGAACAGCCGCGGACGGCGCAGCACTTCTTCGGCTTCGCTGAGCACCCGATGCGGCACCACGTCCACATTCGATCCCGCGCCCAGCCCCAGGCGTTTTTCTTCACGACGGCCCAGGCACCAGGCGCTGATGAAGACGAACGCCAGGCCGACGATCTGAATAGGAATCAACGGCTGAAACAGCTCGGCCACCGGCACATGCAGCGCGGCCGATGAGCGCAATACCGGGCCGGTCCAGGGCAGAAAATTCACCCCGGCGGCCATGGCAGCCACGCAAGCAAGAATTCGTCGATCAATGCCCAGCCGCGTGTACAACGGCAGCATCGCCGGGATGGTCACCAGAAACGTCACTGCGCCCGAACCGTCCAGGTGCACCAACAGCGCCAGCAGGGCGGTGCCGACCACGATGCGTGTAGGGCGCGTGCCCACCGTGCGCAGGATGCGGTCGATGATCGGGTCGAGCATGCCGGCGTCGGTCATCACGCCGAAAAACAGAATGGCGAACACGAACATGCCGACCACCGGGGCGACGTTTTTGATGCCGGTAATAATGAAGGCGCTGGTTTGCAGACCGAAGCCACCGAGCAGCGCCGCGATGATCGGCAAGGCGATGAGGGCAACCAGAGGCGAGAGACGTTTGCTCATGACGGCTGCGAGCAAACAGAGAATCGTGATGACACCAAGCGTGGCAAGCATAGGGCGGGATCCTGTTCGTCATCCTTGGCCGCAAGCGGCGGGATGAGCTGTTGTTGTTTTCATCGATAGTGGAAAGCGGCGTAAGCTTTGTAAATTGAAATGTTTAGCGACGTCCGTTCGGAAAAACAAAATCACCGAGAATCTGATGAAAAACTCGATCCAGCACATCCGCGCCTTCCTTGCCGTGGCCGACAGCGGCAGTTTCGCCAAGGCCGCGGTCGCGCTGAACCTCTCGCCTTCGGCGCTCACCGTGCAAATCCAGCAATTGGAAGAATGGCTCGGCGTGGCGCTGCTGGAACGCAGCCCGCGCCAGGTCAGCCTTACCGCCGCCGGGCAGAACAATCGCGGGCCCATGGAAAAACTGCTGCTGGATCTTGAAAACATCGTCACCGGCTCGCGGGATCTGGCGGCGTTACGGCGCGGTGTGGTGACTATCGCCGCCCTGCCCTCCCTGTGTTCAAGCGCGCTGCCGCCGATGCTCAAGGCTTTTCGGCAGCAGCATCCAGGGGTCGAGGTGCGGCTGCGCGACGTGGTGGCGCAAAAAATCGATGCGCTGGTGCGCGAGGGTGAAGTGGATTTCGGACTGGGTGTGCGGGCGCGAATGAGCCATGGCCTGGATTTCGAGGTGGTACTCGTGGACCGTCTGACGTTGTTCGTGCCGATGGGGCATGCGCTGGCAAAACGCAGCTCGGTCACGCTGTCGGCGCTGGCGGATGAGCCGATCATCCTCACCGGACGCGACAGCAGCGTGCGTGAGCGAGTGCAAGCGTTGTTTGCTCAGGAGGGTCTGTCGCTGACGCCGGGGCTGGAAGCCAACTACATGTCGACGGTACTGGCGCTGGTTCGACAAGGACTGGGAACGACACTGCTGCCAGAATCGGCTGACGAAGGCCGAGGCGATCTGGTGCAGGTGCGGGTGGACCATCCAGGAGTGAATCGCGAGATCGGGTTGATTACCCGGGCGGGGCAAGGGTTGAGTCCTGCGGCTGAGCAGTTCGTTCAGATGATGAAAGCAGCGCTGCCCCTGTAGGAGCGAATTTATTCGCGAGACGCCCCGACAGGTACTACGCACGGCGCTCTCGCGAACAAGTTCGCGACTACAGGTAATGAGGTTGATCCACAACTGTAGGGGCAAGCGCGCTCCTACAGTGGTTCAGGCAGCGAAGTGGCTGAACGCCACCTGAACACATGCACAAATCCGGGATTATGCAAAAAAACAAGTATGCGCATTCAATAATGAGTATCATTATGTTACGCACTGGCTGAATGCGAATGACTACATCACGCGTTCACGCCGCACACCCTAACAGTCTTTACCCGGTGAATCATGCTCGTTCCTTTTTTGATCATGCTGCGCGAAGGGATTGAAGCCGCGCTCATCGTTGGCATCATCGCCAGCTACCTGAAACAGACCGGCCGTGGCGAATGGATGCCCGCTGTCTGGATCGGTGTTTTCCTCGCCGTCGCCCTGGCCTTGTTCGTCGGTGGCGGCCTGGAAATGGTCAGCGCCGAATTCCCGCAAAAGCAGCAAGAATTGTTCGAAGGCCTGGTCGGTCTGCTCGCGGTGGTGATCCTCAGTTCCATGGTGGTCTGGATGCGCAAAGTGGCGCGCTCGGTCAAACATGATTTGCACCAATCCCTGGACGCCGCCCTCGGCGGGTCGAAAAACCAGACCTACGCCCTGATCGGCATGGTGTTCTTCGCCGTGGCTCGGGAAAGCCTTGAAACCGTATTCTTCCTGCTTGCGATCTTCCAGCAGAGCGATGGCGCGTCAGGTCCGCTGGGCGCCCTGTTCGGCCTGATCATCGCCGTGTGCGTGGGCGTCGCTATCTATAAAGGCAGCATGCGCCTGAACCTGAGCCTGTTCTTCCGCTATACCGGGCTTTTCATTCTTGTCGTCGCGGCGGGCATTCTCTCCAACTCGGTGCGTTCGCTGCATGAGGCTGGCGTGTGGAATCACTTCCAGGACGTGGTCTTCGATATCAGCGCTACCTTGCCGATGGACGGCCCGACGGGCTCGGTGCTGGCCGGCATGTTTGGCTATCAGGATGCGCCGACCGTCAGCGTGCTGACGGCCTATCTGGCCTACCTGATCTTCGCATTGGTGCTGTTCTTCAAGCCTCAGGCACGGGTGGTGAGTCTGCCCACCCGTCCGGCACATGAACACGGCCGATCTTCTTCAGTTCCGAACAAGTAAGGGCAACCATGACCTCCAGTCCCACCGGCCTTCCTCCACAGAAAGCCAAACCTTCGCGCGCCCTGCAATTGGCCGTCGCCGGCTCCGTGATCCTGGCGATCGCCGCAGGTGGCGTGTTTTATTACGCGTCCCAGGCCGCGCAGAAAAAACGCATAGCCAACAGCGGCAATGAAACCGTAGTGACGATCCACGCGAAAAATTGCGAGCCGAATGCGATCACCGTACCCGCTGGCAAGAATGCGTTCCGCATCGTCAACGCTTCGGAGCGCGCGGTGGAGTGGGAGATTCTCGACGGCGTGCTGGTTGTCGAGGAGCGTGAAAACATCGTCCCAGGCCTCAATCAGATCATCAACGCCAACCTGCAACCGGGCGACTATGAAATCACCTGCGGGCTGCTGAGCAACCCGCGGGGCACCCTGCACGTCACGCCGACTGCCGAATCCGACGCCGCCGCCAAGGCCCGTCCTTCGATGGTCGCGTTCATCGGTCCGCTGTCTGAATACCGCGTGTACCTCAGCACCCAGAGCAGCGCCCTGCTGCGCGCCGTTGGCGATTTGCAACAAGCCATCGCCAGTGGCGATCTGAGCGCTGCGCAAAAAGCGTACGCCCCGGCCCGTGCGGCCTACCAGCGCATTGCACCTGCAGCTCAGCGTCTGTCCGAACTGGACAACGCGGTCAACGCCCGCGCCGATTACTACGAAAAACGCGAGCAGGACCCAGGCTTCAGCGGTTTCCACCGCATCGAGTTCGGCCTGTTCCAGCAGCACTCGGTCGAAGGCCTGACGCCTGTGGTCGAGCGCCTGCAAACCGACATCACCAGCCTCAAGCAAGCGCTGCTGGCCAACAGCATCGCGCCGGAGCAACTGGCGAGCATGGTCGTGCGCAACCTGCGCAGCCTGGCCGATGTACGTAGCACCGGTGAAGAAGAACGCTACAGCCATGTCGACGTCAGCGGTTTCGCGGCGAATCTGGCTGGCACCCGCAAAGTCATCGATTTGCTGCGCCCCTTGCTGGCCAAGACGTCCGGCGAACTGCTCAAAAAGATCGACACCGCGGCCACTGCGCTGGACGACCAATTGCTGATGCTCAAGACCGACGACGGCTACACGCCGTATGACCAGGTCGGCGCCGACACAAGAAAGCAAATTGCAGACAAGGCCAAGGCACTGGCCGACGCACTCGATGGAATCGATCCGGCCCTCGGCCTCTCAGGCCTGTAGGCGTGCACTGGCGGGTGCGTGATGCGCCCGCCTGGCCCTGAAAATCCAGAGCGAAGACTTAACGCACATGAAAGATTCTGACGCATCCAACGCCCCGATTTCCGCTCAACGCCGCCGAGTCCTCATGGGCCTGGGCGCTGCGGGTGCAGCCATCGCCGGCAGCAGCCTGAGCAGCAACGTGCTGGCAGCGGCCTCGCCTGCGCAAGTCACCGAAGCCCCGAAAAGCGAAAAGACCCAAGACCACAACAGCTACTTCGGCCTGCACCAGACCGGCATCGTCAATCCGCGCCCGGTCGCCGGCATGATGGTCTCGTTCGATGTGCTGGCCCAAGACCGTGAAGACCTTGAGCGGCTGTTTCGCACCCTTAACGAACGCATCGCTTTTCTGATGACGGGCGGCGCCGTGCCTCAGGTGGACCCGAAACTGCCACCGCTGGATTCCGGCATTCTGGGCCCGGTGGTGACGCCGGATAACCTGACCATCACCGTCTCGGTGGGCGAGTCGCTGTTCGACGAGCGTTTCGGCCTGGAAGCGGTCAAGCCCAAGCGCCTGCAACGCATGGTTGGTTTCCCCAATGACGCGCTAGAAGCCGATTGCTGCCACGGCGACTTGAGCATTCAGTTCTGCTCAAACGCGCCGGACAGCAACATTCACGCCCTGCGCGACATCGTGAAAAACCTGCCGGACCTGCTATTCGTGCGCTGGAAGCAGGAAGGCACGGTGCCGGCCCAGGCGCCACTCAAGCCGGGTCAGCCCGCCGAGAGCGCACGTAACTTTCTGGGCTTTCGCGACGGCTCGGCCAACCCCGATTCCAACGACCAGAAAGCCATGAACACGCTGGTCTGGGTGCAACCGGGCAGCGACGAACCTGAGTGGGCCGCCAACGGCAGCTATCAAGCGGTGCGCATCATCCGTAACTTCGTCGAGCGCTGGGACCGTACCCCGCTGCAAGAGCAGGAAGCGATCTTCGGCCGGGTCAAAACCACGGGCGCGCCGATGGACGGCAAGGCCGAGACCGACGTCCCGGACTACCAAAAAGACCCGGAAGGCAAAGTCACCAAGCTCGACGCGCACATCCGCCTGGCCAACCCGCGCACGGCCGAAAGCCAGCGCAACCTGATCCTGCGTCGCCCGTTCAACTATTCCAACGGCGTGAACAAGAACGGTCAGCTGGACATGGGTTTGCTGTTCATCTGCTACCAGTCGGATCTCGAAAAAGGCTTCATCACCGTCCAGACCCGCCTCAATGGCGAGCCGCTGGAGGAATACCTCAAGCCGATCGGTGGCGGTTACTTCTTTACTTTGCCGGGCGTGGTTAATGATCAGGACTTCATCGGTCGTTCCCTGCTGGCTGCGTCTGCTCCTAAAACAACAACTGCCTGATACCACTTACCTCACAGGAAGCGTTTTTTATGAAAAAGTCGTCTATTGCATTGATGCTCAGCGTTGGTGTGTTGCAGACCTCGTTGTCAGCGTTTGCCGCCACCGCCCCGCTGGACCTGGTGACCCCGGTTTCGGACTACAAGATCTACGTCACCGAGAACGTCGATAAGCTGGCTGCCGACACGCAGAAGTTCACCGATGCGGTGAAGAAAGGCGACGTGGCGACCGCTAAGAAGCTGTTCCCGACCACCCGTATGTCTTACGAGGCCATCGAGCCGATCGCTGAGCTGTTCAGCGACCTCGACGCGTCGATCGACTCACGTGAAGACGACCATGAAAACGGCGTAAAAGCCGACGACTTCACCGGTTTCCACCGCCTGGAATACGCACTGTTCTCGCAGAACACCACCAAGGACCAGGCTGTTTTCGCGGACAAACTGATGGCCGACGTGAAAGACCTGCAGGCGCGTATCGCGGACATGACCTTTCCGCCAGAGAAAGTCGTGGGCGGTGCTGCTGCGCTGATGGAAGAAGTGGCCGCGACCAAACTGTCCGGTGAAGAAGACCGTTACAGCCACACCGACCTGTATGACTTCCAGGGCAACGTTGATGGCTCCAAGAAGATCGTTGACCTGTTCAAGCCGCAGCTTGAGAAGTCTGACAAGGCGTTCGTAGCCAAGGTCGACAAGAACTTCGCCACCGTGGACAAGATCCTGGCCAAGTACAAAACCAAGGATGGCGGCTACGAGACCTACGACAAAGTGAAAGAAAACGACCGCAAAGCGCTGGTCGGCCCGGTCAACACCCTGGCTGAAGACCTGTCGCAAATGCGTGGCAAGCTTGGTTTGAACTAAGCCCTGCTGCAGCGAAAAGCCCGCCTGCCGAGTGATCGGCAGGCGGGCTTTTTTGTGGGTGCTGGCTGCGCATGATGACCTGTAGGAGCGAATTTATTCGCGATGCGGTGAGTCTGGTGTACCGGGATTGGTTCCGCTTTTACTGCGATTTACGCGGTCCCCTGTAGGAGCTGACGACCAGCGGGAGGCTGCGATGCGGTGTGTTGGGTGTACCGGGATTGGGTGTATATCCGTTATTTGCGGTGTTGCTTGTATCGGTTCCGCCCTGACGGCGGGTCACTTTTGGCAAAGGCGCCCCAAAAGTAACCAAAAGGTCTTCCTCCCGGTTTGGCCCGACTTCGTCGGGTTCCCTCACTCCGGCGACGCTCCGTGGGCACGCCGCCATCGGCCATCCATGGCCGGGGGCGGCTAACGCGGCATCCATGCCGCGCTGCCCACTCCGCGCCACCTGCGTTCGGCCTGCACCCAAGTCGCGTTTTGTGGTGTCTGGGCTGGCGTGGATGAAGATCAAAAGCGAATAAGGAATCAGATCGTTCCTCACGCTCCGCGTGGGAATGCAGCCGCGGACGCTCTGCGTCCAATGACGCGGAGCGTCATGAGAGGCGCTACCACGCGGAGCGTGGGAGCGATCGGTCTTCATTCATGCCGAGATTTTGTGAGCGCCACAAAGTGCGACTTTGGAAGGCCGAGCGCAGGCGTTGCGTAGGGGACAGCGCGGCATGGATGCCGCGCTAGCCGCCCCCGGCCATGGATGGCCGATGGCGGCGTGTCCCCGGAGCAATGCCGGAGCGAGGGAACCCGACGAAGGAGGGCCGGACACGGGAGCGAAACGGTTTGGTTACTTTGCCAAGACAAAGTGACACGCCGTAAGGGCGGAACCGATATAAGCAGCAACCGAGATAATGGATATTCACCCAATCCCGGTACACCCGACCCACCGCATCGCGCCCCTCGTAACCTCCGATTGCTCCTACAGGGGACCGCGTCACCCGCAGCAGTGCAGCCGATATAGGCAGCACCAAAAACAACGGATATACACACCATCTGAAGCGTGTCAGCTAAACCGCATCGCAGCCTCGCGGTGCTCGTCAGCTCCTACAAGGGACCGGGGGATCCGCACCGGCGAAGCCGATATCAGCAGCACCAAAAAATAACGGATATACACACAATCCAGGCGCGTCAGCGCAAGCATTACTTACTCATATCCCGCTAAACCAGTTATACCCCTGATCCTCCCAATACCCGCCCGGATAGTCGTTGCTGACGAAGATCTCGACGATGTGCTTGGGGTTCTTGAAGCCCAGCTTGGTCGGCACCCGAACCCGCAGCGGATAACCATACTCCGGCGGCAAGGCCACTTCGCCGTAATCCAGCGCCAGCAGGGTTTGCGGGTGCAGCGCGGTGGGCATGTCGAGGCTGGAATAGTAGCGATCAGCGCATTTGAAACCGACGAACCTCGCCGTGGTGTCGGCACCGATGTGCTCCAGGAACGTGCGCAGCGGCACCCCGCCCCACTGACCGATGGCGCTCCAGCCCTCGACACAGATCAGCCGCGTGATGTCGGTACGCTGGGGCAGTTTGCGCAACCCGTCCAGTGTCCACGGCGCTTTGTCGCGGACCAGTCCGGAGACTTCCAGCGCGTAATCCGACAAGTCCACTTCCGGCACATCGTCTTCGGCATAAAACGCGTTGAACGGAAACGGGTTGGTCATCTGCGCCTTGGTGAAGGTCGGCGCCAGCTTTTGCCCGCTGAACAGCCAGGCCTGAACCCGGTCATTCCAGCGCGACATGGCCCAGAGCACCTTGTCCACCTGATCGCCGTCCTGCAGGTTGCAGCCTGTCAGCATCGCCATCGCGCCCACGGTCAAACCGCCGCGCAGGAAGTTGCGGCGCTGAATACTCTCCAGCTGAATCTGCTGCGCAGGCTCCAGCTTGATCCGCTGGATGGCGCGTTTTTTTGGCTCAATCATGGTTGAGTTTCCCGCTTTCAATCGGCCGCACGCCGCCAGTAATCATCGGCAATAGGGTTTTGGGCACCAGCAGCACCAGCGCCAGATGCACCACAGTGAATGCACCAATCGCCGCCATAGCGCCAAAATGCACATAACGCGCGATGTCGTAACCCCCCAGCAGCGCTACCAGTTCCTGCAGTTGAATGGGTTTCCAGATCGCCAGCCCCGAGACCACGATCAGCACCCCCGCCGCCAGCACCAGCCAATACATCAGCCGTTGAACCGCGTTGTAGACGCCCTTCTGATGCACCAGTTTGAAACGCAGCGCATCGCCCAAATCCTGCTTCACTGCTTGGGCCGTGATGGGCAATAGATCGCGCTTGAAATGCCGACTGAACAGGCCGTAGAGCACGTAAATCAAACCGTTGAAAAACAACAGCCACATCACCGCGAAGTGCCAGGCCAGTGCACCGCCCAGCCAGCCGCCGACGGTAAATGAGGGCGGGAAACGAAAGGCAAAAAGAGGTGAGGCGTTGTAGATCGCCCAGCCGCTCATGAACATGCAGGTCATGCCAAAGGCGTTGAGCCAATGGGTGAGGCGGACGGGCCAGGGATGGATGCGTTTTGTTTTCATTTTTTAAGGCTCATCACAGAATTCTCTGGCAATGGCACTTCCCGGAGTGCAGCGGTGCCTGGACTGACGTCTTCGCGGACAGGTCCGCTCCCACGAGGATAGCGGCGATTCTGTGGGAGCGGACCTGTCCGCGAAGGGCGTCACGCGGTGCATCAGAGGCACCGCAATACCTTACATCGGCGGCTGGAAGCCGTCTTTGCCGACAGCCACACCGCGTGCGGTCTTGCCGTCATCGGCCGGGAACACCACAACCTTGGCGCCCTTGACCAGTTGCTCAGGCTTTCCAGCTTCTACGTAAGCAATTGGCACGTCGGTCGGCACAACCAATTGTTTCTCGCCGCCTTTATAGCCCACGGTCAGGGTGCGGCCATTGGTATTGGCCAGTTTGCCCACGGTGCCATTGGTCATGGTGCCGGTGCTGCCGTCCGCGTTCTGCCAGCCGTAGTGACCTTCGCCGCTGCCTTTCAGGCTTGGCTCAAACACAGTCACTTCCAGCGCTTTCAAAGAACCGTCAGCCTGAGGAGTGGCGGCCGAACCGATGAAGCTGTCGGCTTTGATCGAATCGATATCGGTCTTGGACACCAGGCGGATGCCGGTCTTGTCAGTCAGGCCGATAGTCTGGTGGGCGCCGGACCGGGTGGTGAAGGTCAGGGTGTTGTTATCAACGCTGTCGACCGTACCGCGCAGTGGCTTGACCACTGGCATGTCGGCCGCTGCGGCCATGACCGCGGCGCTGAGCATGAGCACGCCGAACGTGGTGGACAGTGCAGTCTTCATCTTCTTGTTCGTAATCACAGTGACGATTCCTTGCGGGTTAATGTGCAGCCATCCTCCACCCCCAACCGGGACCGCACAATGACCGCCCGATTACATTTTTGTCATTCACCGCACGCCGCGCGATCAATGACAAAAATGTAACCGACGTAGCAAGTGCGGTTGGTTAAACTCCAAGTCCAACGCGGCCTGCGGCAATCCGGCCGCCCACCGATTACGCTCATCACAGCGTGAACCGAGCACTCCCGACGATGCACATTCTGCTGATCGAAGACGACACCAAAACCGGCGAGTACCTGAAAAAGGGCCTCGGCGAATCCGGCTATAAAGTCGACTGGACCCAGCATGGCGCCGACGGCCTGCACATGGCGCTGGAAACCCGCTACGACCTGATCGTGCTGGACGTGATGCTGCCCGGCATCGACGGCTTCCAGATCATCGAAGTGTTGCGCGCGCGACAGGACGTCCCGGTGCTGTTTCTCACCGCTCGCGATCAGCTGCAAGACCGCATTCGCGGGCTGGAACTGGGCGCCGACGATTACCTGGTCAAGCCGTTTTCCTTCACTGAACTGCTGCTGCGCATTCGCACGATCCTGCGCCGTGGCGTGGTGCGCGAAGCCGATCATTTTCACATCGCCGATCTGGAGCTGGACCTGCTGCGTCGCCGGGTCACCCGCCAGCAACAGGTCATCGTCTTGACCAACAAGGAGTTCGCGCTGTTGCATCTGTTTTTGCGCCGTGAAGGCGATGTGTTGTCCCGGGCGCAGATCGCCTCGGAAGTCTGGGACATGAATTTTGACAGCGACACCAACGTGGTCGACGTCGCGGTCAAGCGCCTGCGCAGCAAGGTCGACCTGCCCTACCCCGTCAAATTGATCCACACCGTGCGCGGCATCGGTTATGTGTGCGAGGTGCGGCCATGCGGACCCGACGCCAACCTTCCCTGACCCTGCGCTCGACCCTGGCGTTTTCGCTGGTGGCCATGCTCACCGTGGCCGGCGCCGGGTTGTATCTGTACGAGTCGATGAAGGCCTCAGTCCTGCAACGCAGCGACCACGCGGTGCTGGCGCGCCTGGATCACTTTCGCAAGTTGCTGCATTACGACGTGACCCTGGACAAGCTTCAAAGCAGCCCGCAGATTTTCGAAAACATGCTCGACAGCGAAGACGACATTTTCATCATCGCCGAGCCGGGCCAACCTCCGATCATCACGGTCAACCCGTTGCACGCACAGTTGCCGAACCTGCCGCTGGTGGAGCAAGGCGTGCCGTTGAGCGTGAATGATCTGCGCAGCGGCATGTCGCCGTCGGGCATCCCGCTGCGCGCAGCCAGCGTGCAGACGATTTCTGACGGTCGCGATGTACACCTCACCGCCGCGCACATCATGGTCAAGGAACAGGCCATGCTCGGTGAGTTTCGCCAGCGTATTTACCTGGCTGTGGCACTGGCGTTTCTGATCACTGCACTGCTCGGTTACATCCTGCTGCGTCGCGGTTTGCTGCCCTTGCGCCAGATGGCCGCGCACGCGTCGAATATCACGCCCGCGCGTCTGGACAGCCGGATGAACAGCGACGACACGCCGGTGGAGTTGCAGCAGTTGAGTGACGCCTATAACGCGATGCTCGATCGCCTGGCCAACGGGTATCAGCGGCTGATGCAGTTTTCCGCCGATTTGGCCCACGAGATTCGCACGCCAGTGGGCTCGTTAATGGGCCATTGCCAGGTCGCCCTGCGCCAGACCCGCAGCGAGGATGAATACCAGGCTTTATTGGCCTCCAATCTTGAGGAGCTAGAGCGTATCTCGCGCATGGTCGAAAGCATTCTGTTTCTCGCTCGCGCCGATGAAGCGCAAGCCGTGCCGGAGCGTCAGCCGCTGTGCATGAACGATGAATTGCAGCGCATCGCCGAGTACTTCGAAGGTCTGGCTGAAGAGCGACAACTGACGCTGCGCACCTCGGGCGACGCCACGCTCAACGCAGACCCTCTGTTGTTACGCCGGGCCCTGAGCAACCTGGTCGCCAACGGGATTCGCTATGCCGATGAAGGCAGCGAGATCCTCATGCGCGTGGTTGCCGCAGAGGGCACGTGCCGAATTGAGGTAGAAAACCAGGGCCCGGTGCTGACCGACGCGGCGCTGGGCAAGCTGTTCGACCGCTTTTACCGCGGCGATGCGTCCCGCCATCAAAGTTCGGATTCCAACGGACTGGGGCTGGCGATTGTCGCAGCGATCATGCAGTTGCACGGCGGGACGGTCAGCGTGAAACAGCCTATGCCTGGGCGGATCTGTTTTGCATTGGTGTTTCCCCAAACCTGAGCACTGCACCGTTCTGTAGGAGACAACTTGTTGGCGAGGCGATTTCGATGCGGCTCAGGTAAACCGCCTCGCGAATGAATTCGCTCCTACAGGTGCATGCATCTTTAGCCCTTGGTATGGGCGATCTCTAGTTTGTAAAATGTTGCCGCCCCGCCCTCTGTCGCGTACCCGGTGTTGTCCTGGGTATAGACCCCCGCCTTGAAATACAACAATTTGCCATTCCAGGTGCTGTCCAGCTTGGCGGTCCACTGCATGTCGGCGGCGTTCACGGTCAGGTTGCCCGCTGGCGTCAGATGAAGGCTGTACGTGAAGCGCGCATTGAGCAGCACACCGGTAGCAATCTGAATGACCTGCGGCTCTGACGTCGGCGTCAGGCGAAACTTGGCGACGAGGTTGCCGTTGCCCAGCTTCTCCTTGTACTGGTACTCGAGCTTGATCAGCGGCTCGGTGCTGCCATAGCAGTGTATTTGCCCGATCACGATCTTGCCGGTCGAGGGCACTTGATCCACCTCCAGCGACGCCCGCAATACGTTGTCTGCCTGGGCATAGGTCCAGTTGTAGACCGCGCCACTGGCGTAGGTTTCGCGCAACTCAGTGCGTGGGTAAACGGCATTGTCGGTTTTCGAACCCGTCACCGGCGCCCAGAAAAACAAAGTGTTTCCAGACCTGAAATATTCGTCCTGATAACCCGCCACCAGCTTGGGCGTACTGATAGTCGTGGCCGGCGAGCCCACAGGGATGGAGAGGTTCCAGGTGGCGAGATCGATCATGTTGCGCTCATGGGTGCGGCATGCGCACCAGCAAAGGGATGTGTCTGGAACGGGGCTTTGCGACCGTTCGTATCGCCTTTGGTATCGGCAGGGTTCGCGCTTAATTGACTCTGACGGGTTAAAAATTCCACATCAAACTTCGGACTGGCTACCCAGAGTGAGTGGGAGGGAGCTTGCTCGCGAAGGGGCCGGAACGCCTGCCACCCTTTTTGATGCCAAGTAGCCAATCGCGAGCAAGCTCCCTCCCTTAACTCTTGTTTGGTTGCACGACGGCCCGGCGGTTGGACGACGGTAGGCCTCTGCACAACAACTCGGACCTACTCTGCGACGACGCGTCACACGACCGTTCGGCGACTTTTCATTTGACGGAAGGACTTTGTTACAGGATATTAATAGTTAGCATCCTAATAATACTTAGCCTAATCATTCACTGCCTACCAAACCCTGTCTTCAAACGCACTCAGTGGCACTTTTTTATGACTCTCGATTCATTGCAGATGCACATCACCGGCGGCGTCGTCGCAGCGTCGCGTCAATGGCGCCGCGTTTGCCATACGACTATCAGCAGCTATGGCGTCTCCGAAGCATGCGCCGGCCCTTTGCTGATGATCGCGCGATTGGGCGACGGCGTTCGTCAGGTGACGGTGGCACAGGCGTGCGGTCTTGAGAGCCCGTCGCTGGTGCGCTTGCTCGACCAACTGGGCGCCGCGAATCTGGTGTGCCGCACCGAAGATCCCACCGACCGCCGCGCTAAATCCCTGAGCCTGACGGATGACGGCCGCGCGCTGGCCCAATCGATCGAGGACGAGCTGATTCGCCTGCGCCGCGAAGTCTTCAGCCACCTCGACCCCGCCGATCTCGAAGCAGCGTTGCGCGTGATCAAAGCGTTTGCAGACGCCACACCTAACGCTGCGGTGACGCCATCTTGAGCACCATCGCCAACAAGTCCGCCGACCGGCCGGGCTTTTTCAGCAGCGACTTTTTCAAAGGCGTTCCACCGGCCCGTGACTGGTTCTACGGCGTGCGTACCTTCGCCGCGTCGATGTTGGCGTTGTACATTGCGCTGATCATGGAATTGCCCCGCCCCTACTGGGCGATGGCCACGGTTTACATCGTCTCCAGTCCCTTCGTCGCGCCCACCAGTTCCAAGGCGCTGTACCGCGCAGCCGGGACGTTTCTGGGGGCTGCCGCTTCGGTGATCCTGGTGCCGATGTTCGTGCAGACGCCCTTTCTGCTGGCGGTGGTCATTGCCTTGTGGACCGGCACCCTGTTGTTTCTTTCACTGCACCTGCGCACCGCCAACAGTTACGCGCTGATGCTGGCCGGCTACACCATGCCGCTGATCTCGTTTCCAGTGGTGGACAACCCGCAGGCGGTGTTCGACATTGCGGTGTCACGCACTGAAGAAATCTTCCTCGGGATCATCTGCGCCGCCGTGGTCGGCAGCATGTTCTGGCCCCGACGTCTGGCGCCGGTGCTGGTGGATTCCCTGGGCAAATGGTTCAACGACGCCGCGACCTACAGCGACCTGTTTCTGTCGCGCTCCTCTACCCCGGAAGCGGTGGGCACTCTGCGCACGGCGATGGTCGGCACTTTCAACAGCCTGGAGCTGATGATCGGCCAGTTGCCCCACGAGGGCGCTCACAAACAGCGGGTGCGTAACGCCAAAGAGCTGCGCGGCCGGATGATTCACCTGTTGCCGGTCATCGACGCGCTGGATGATGCGTTGTGGGCCCTTGAGCGACGCACTCCTGAACTGGTGGCCGATCTGGCGCCGCTGCTGATCGAGACCCGCGATTGGCTGGAGCAAACGTCACAAGGCGCGCCAATCAAGTATTGGAAAGTGCTGCACAGCGAGCTTGAGCGCCTGCAACCCACGCCCGCACAATTGGATGATCGGCGTCAGTTGTTGCTGTCCAACGCACTGTTCCGCCTGACCGAATTCATTGATTTGTGGCAGGACTGTCGAAGCCTGCAACACGCCATCGTCACCGACGATCACAGCTCCTGGAGAGCCGTTTACCGCCATTGGCGTCTGGGTCGGCTGTCGCCGTTTCTCGACAAAGGAATGATGCTCTACTCGGTCGCCACATCAGTCAGCGCGATCATCGTCGCTTCGGTGCTGTGGATCTTGCTGGGCTGGCAGGATGGCGCCAGTGCCGTGGCGCTGGCGGCGGTGTCGTGCAGTTTCTTCGCGGCGATGGACGATCCGGCCCCGCAGATTTACCGGTTCTTTTTCTGGACCATGCTGTCGGTGGTGTTCGCCAGCCTGTACCTGTTCGTGGTGCTGCCCAACCTGCATGACTTCCCGATGCTGGTGCTGGCCTTCGCGGTGCCGTTCATCTGCGTCGGCACGCTGACGGTGCAGCCGAAGTTCTACCTCGGCACGCTTTTGACCATCGTCAATACGTCTTCGTTTATCAGCATTCAAAGCGCTTACGACGCGGATTTCCTGAACTTCGTCAATTCCAATCTGGCTGGTCCCGCAGGCCTGGCGTTTGCCTTCGTCTGGACGCTGATCGTACGGCCGTTCGGCACCGAGCTTGCGGCCAAACGCCTGACCCGCTTCAGCTGGCGCGACATTGTGTCCCTGAGTGAGCAAGCCAGTCTTGCCGAACACCGGCGCATGGGCGTGACCATGCTCGACCGGCTGATGCAGCAACTGCCGCGCCTGACCATCACCGCGCAGGACACCGGGATCGCAGTTCGTGAACTGCGGGTGGCGCTGAACATGCTCGACTTGCTGGCCTACATGCCGCGTGTGCCAGCGGTGCCGCGTCAGTTGTTGCGGCAGGTCACCACCGAGGTCGGCGGCTATTTCAACGCCTGCCTCAAGTCGCATGAACGCTTGCCAGCGCCCAAAGGTCTGCTCATGACCATGGACCGCGCCCGCCGCGCCTTGGCCTTTGACGCCATGGGCGACGATCAGGCGCGGTTGCAGTTGCTGCATGCGCTGAGCGGTCTGCGTCTGGCGCTGTTGCCCGGCGTGGAGATTGTCGATGTGGTCGCAGAGCAGGAAGAACAACCGCCGTATGGCATCGACGGAGCACCTCTATGATTGGTGATCTGGACGTCAGCGGGATTTTCGTCCCCACGTTCCTGGCCCTGATGGGCATTGCGTACCTGATTTTTCTGGTGGTGCACGCCGTGTTGTCACGGACCCACTTCTATCGCCTGGTCTGGCACCGGGCATTGTTCAACGTTGGTCTATACGCCCTGCTGCTGGGTGCCGTGGATACTCTTAGTCGATATTTGATGAAATGAAAAAACCCTTACTGACTTTGGGCCGCGTGGTCCTGACCCTGCTGGTTGTGCTGTTCGCCGCGATCGTCGTCTGGCGCATGGTGATGTATTACATGTACGCGCCGTGGACCCGCGACGGGCATATTCGCGCCGACGTGATCCAGATCGCGCCCGACGTGTCCGGGCTGATCCAGAAAGTCTCGGTCACCGACAACCAGGTAGTGCGCAAAGGCGATGTGCTGTTCACCATCGACCAGGATCGTTTCCGCCTGGCGTTGCGTCAGGCCCAGGCGACCATGGCCGAGCGCAAAGAGACCTGGGAGCAGGCCCAGCGCGAGAACAGACGTAACCGTGGCTTGGGCAATCTGGTGGCCCGCGAGCAACTGGA
Source organism: Pseudomonas rosaeacicularis (assembly GCF_057128745.1). NCBI lineage: Bacteria > Pseudomonadati > Pseudomonadota > Gammaproteobacteria > Pseudomonadales > Pseudomonadaceae > Pseudomonas > Pseudomonas rosaeacicularis. Next base: position 131,530 of record NZ_JBSKHT010000011.1, on the reverse strand, counting down.
AGAGAGCCAGTCCAAGGAAGCCCGCGCGCTGTCGGCCCTCAATGAAGCGCAGGTGATGGTGGATGCCGCGCAGCTGAACCTTGATCGCTCCGTGATTCGCAGCCCGGTGGACGGCTACCTCAACGACCGCGCGCCCCGTGATCGTGAATTCGTGACGGCAGGACGCGCGGTGCTGTCGGTGGTGGACGGCAATTCGTTCCACATCGACGGCTACTTCGAAGAAACCAAACTCGACGGCATTCACATCGGTTCTGCGGTCGATATCCGCGTCATCGGCGATAACGCCCGTCTGCGTGGTCATGTAGTGAGCATCGTGGCCGGCATCGAAGACCGCGACCGCAGCAGCGGCTCCAACCTGCTGCCTAACGTCAACCCCGCATTCAGCTGGGTGCGTCTGGCGCAACGAATTCCGGTGCGTATTGCCTTTGACGAAGTGCCGGCGGACTTCCGCATGATCGCCGGGCGCACGGCGACGGTGTCGATCCTCGACGACGCCGACTTGCGCAAGGCCGACGACAAAGCCGCCACCAAGACAGGAGCCGCGCAATGAAACACAGCGCTCGCCTGCTGACGGTCGGACTGGGCTTGTTGCTGTCGGCGTGCACCGTGGTCGGGCCCGATTACGAGTTGCCCAAGGACGCAGCGGTCAATCGCCCGGACCTGCAGGGCGAGCTGGCCGGTGAGTCGTCGAATGTGGTGTCGGCCCCTGTGCCCGAGGACTGGTGGAAGCTGTATCAGGACCCGAAACTCAACGAACTGGTGCGCCAGGCGCTGGTGTCCAGCACTGACCTGCGCGTGGCTGCGGCCAACTTGCAGCGCGCCCGCTACCAGTCTGCCGAAGCCGACGCCGCTGGCGGTTTCACCAATTCGGCCAAAGCGGGCGCACAGCGCTTGCAGGAATCCGGACAGGCATTTTTGCTGCCGGAAAAAGTGCCAGTGTCCAATGTCGGTGATGTCGGCCTGACGACTTCCTACCAATTTGACCTGTTCGGCGTGTTGCAGCGCGGCATCGAAGCGGCCCAGGCCAATACCGATGCGGCCCAGGCTGCGGCTGATACTGCGCGCATCACCCTGGTTGCCGACGTGGTTCGCGCCTACACCCAGGTGTGCGCCGCCAATGAAGAGCACGACATCGCGCTGGAGTCGGTCAATCTGCAACAGCAAAGCCTGTCCCTGACACAGCGCCTGCGCGACGCCGGGCGTGGCGATGAAACCCAGGTCACGCGCTCGCAGACGCAATTCAGATCCCTGCGCGCCGATTTGCCGCGCTATCAGGCAGCGCGGCAGTCCGGGCTGTATCGCCTGTCGATGCTGCTGGCCAGACCATTGAATCACTTGCCAAAGGGCGTGGCCGAATGCGCCGAACTGCCGCACATCGCGCAAGTGATGCCGGTGGGCGATGGCGCGGCGCTGCTCAAGCGTCGTCCGGACGTGCGTCAGGCGGAACGTCGTCTGGCAATGTCGGTGGCGGGGATTGGGGTGGCCACAGGTGAGCTGTACCCGGACATCAGCATCGGCGCGACGGTGGGCACGGTCGGTGTTCTCGATGAGCTGGGCGATCCTTCCACCAATCGCTGGGGCTTTGGCGGGGTGATCAACTGGACCATTCCCTCCAACGGCGCCCGCGCGCGGATTCACATTGCCGAGGCGTCGAGTCAGGCAGCGCTCGCGCGTTTCGACGGCGTGGTGCTGAACGCGATCCGCGAGGCCCAGACCGGTCTGTCGCAGTACACCGCGCTGCTGGAGCGACGAGATGCGCTGGCAGACACCGAGCAGTCCGCGCAACAGGCGGCGGACCAGACCCATCGTTTCTTCCAGGCCGGCCGCGAATCGTTCCTCGCCGACCTGCAAGCGACCCGCACCTACACCGACGTGCGCGCCCAACTGGCTGCGGCCAACACCCAAGTGGCGATGGGGCAGATCGACCTGTTCCTGGCACTGGGCGGGGGTTGGGAAGGAAGTGGTGCGGTGGCGCCTGCGCAAGCCAAGAAATAGCGCCGGACCTATACCTGTGGGAGCGGACCTGTCCGCGAATGCAATGGGTCAACCGATGAAGATTCGCCGGATGTACTGGCCCCTTCGCGGACAGGTCCGCTCCCACATTGGATCTGCGACCCGCCTTGGGCTTTTACTCGCCGCTTGAAGCTTGCAACCTGCAGCTGCCCCCATCCAATTGAACCCCCACGCCCATCCGCTGCCAGACTTCTCATCACCCCTCATTTTGCAGGAGCCACCATGCGCACCCTCGAACTGGCAGATAAAACCGTCCCCGTCATTGGCCAGGGCACCTGGCACATGGGCGAGGACCGGCAGCAGCGCGAGGCCGAAGTGTCGGCGCTGAAACTGGGCATCGAGCGTGGCATGACGCTGATCGACACCGCCGAGATGTATGGCGAAGGCGGCGCTGAAGAGGTCGTCGGCCAAGCCATCGCCGGTCAGCGCGACAAGGTGGTGCTGGTGAGCAAGGTCTACCCGCACAACGCCAGCCGTAAAGGCATCCCCGAAGCCTGCGAGCGCAGCCTCAAGCGCATGAAGACCGATTTCATCGATCTCTATTTGCTGCACTGGCCCGGCCAATACCCGCTGGAAGAAACCGTCGAAGCCTTCGAGCGACTGCGTGAAGCGGGCAAGATTGGCCGTTGGGGTGTGTCCAATTTCGACGTGTCGGACATGCTCGAACTGAACGCTGCGGCCTGCGCCACCAATCAAGTGCTGTACAACCCCGAAGAGCGCGGCATCGAGTACGACCTGTTGCCGTGGATGCAAAACGTCGACATGCCACTCATGGCCTACTGCCCGATTGGTCAGGCCGGGCATCTGCTGCGTAACCCTGCCCTGTTGGAAGTCGCCGAACGCCACGATGCAACGCCCGCCCAGATCAGTTTGGCGTGGGTGCTGCGTCAGGATGGAGTTATTGCGATTCCCAAGGCGGTAAGTCCCGAGCACATTGCCCTGAATATCGCCGCTGCGCAGATCGAGCTGAGCATTGATGATGAGCTGCTGATAGACCGGGCGTGGCCAGCGCCCCATCGCAAGCAGCGGTTGTCGATGGTGTAACCCGATTTTGTAGGAGCGAACTTGTTCGCGAGACATTGCACCTGACACACCGCCGTGGGTGTCTCGCCAACAAGTTGGCTCCCACAGGGCACCGTTCGACCTCCCCCGCTATTTAGAAACAAACCGTCACATAACTGTCAAAACCGCTTGCGATGATGCCGATTTCGATCCTGCCCCGGATCGGCACCCCTCCCCGCCAGCGAGCCTCCATGAACCCAAGCATTGCCCATCATCAGGACTCCGACCTGTTCGGACTGCTTTATGCGTTCCGCTTCCGGCCCGATGAGCCGGGGCGAGAAATTGCTTCAACGCTTGCGCTGGAATGCCTGCACCGCGACGCCCCTTCGGACGAGTTCGTCTGGCTACACCTGAACCTCGCCCACGCCGGTTGCGAACGCTGGCTCAAAACCAACCTTGAACTGCCCGACGAGTTCTTCGAAGCCCTGCACGAAGGCTCGCGCTCGACCCGTATCGAACACGTCGACTCAGCCCTCTTGGCGGTAGTCAACGATGTGGTATTCGACTTCAACCGCGTTTCCACCGACATCGCCACCTTATGGGTGTGCCTGCGCAGCGGCGTGATGATCACCGCGCGCCACCATCCGTTGCGCTCGGTGGACAAATTGCGATCGTCGGTCAAGCACGGCGAGCTGTTTCGCTCGCCGCTGGAATTGCTTGCACACTTGCTACGTGATCAAAGCGAGGTGCTGTCGCAGTTCATGCGTAAGACCAGCATCAGCGTCGACAAGATCGAAGACCAGTTGCTGTCCCAGCGCCTGAGCAATAACCGCTCGGAACTGGGCGCCATGCGTCGGGTGTTGGTGCGCCTGCAACGCCTGCTGGCGCTGGAGCCCGGTTCGCTGATGCGCCTGCTGCACAAACCGCCAAGCTGGTTGCTGGAGGAGGATCTGCAGGAGCTGCGCCAGGCCACCGAGGAGTCGGCACTGGTGATCAGCGACCTCACGGCCCTGGGCGAGCGCATCAAGCTGCTGCAGGAAGAAATCGCCGCCAACCTGAACGAGCAAAGCAGCCGCACGCTGTTTACCCTGACCGTAGTAACGGTGCTGGCGCTGCCGATCAACATCGTCGCCGGCTTTTTCGGCATGAACGTGGGCGGCATTCCATTGGCCAGCGATCCCCATGGCTTTTGGGTGCTGGTGGCGTTGGTCGCGACGTTTACGTTTGTTGCCGGACGCTGGGCGTTCAGGAAACGTGGCGATTACTGAACGCACACGCCGCCGGACCCGTGGGAGCGGACCTGTCCGCGAATGCAATGGGTCGACCGATGAAGATTTGCCGGATGTAATGGCCCCTTCGCGGACAGGTCCGCTCCCACGGAAATTGCGTCAATTCGGGCAGAATCGGGAGCCATTTGTCCAAAAAACCCAACAAACACGGGCTTTCGTGACCCACGTCGCATTCTTGTCACATTTTGAAATGATCATGGTCACCATTCCATCACAACAGGATTGTGCATCATGGCGACCCCATCACTGGCTTCGGGCTCTGCCGCTGGCGGCTCCGGGCTGAGTTCTCAATTCGGGCGCAAGCCCGGCGTACTGACGATGGTGATTTTCTTTGCCGTTCTGGGCATGGGGCTGCTGTTCACCGCTTATAGCTTGAAACAGGACGTCGACGACATGGGCGTGGTCATTCTGACCTGGACCCCCTTCCTGTTGCTCGGCGTGGCGTTGTTGATCGCCTTGGGCTTTGAGTTCGTCAACGGTTTCCACGACACCGCCAACGCAGTGGCGACGGTGATCTACACCCACTCCCTGCCGCCGAACTTCGCCGTGGCCTGGTCGGGGATGTTCAACTTTCTGGGGGTGTTGTTCTCAAGCGGCGCGGTAGCCTTCGGCATCATCGCCCTGCTGCCAGTGGAGTTGATCCTGCAGGTCGGCTCGTCGGCTGGGTTTGCGATGATCTTCGCCCTGCTGATTGCTGCGATCATCTGGAACCTCGGCACTTGGGCGCTGGGCTTGCCGGCTTCGTCGTCCCACACGCTGATCGGCTCGATCATCGGCGTCGGTGTCGCCAACGCGCTGATGCACGGCCGCGACGGCACCAGCGGCGTGGACTGGGCGCAGGCCACTAAAGTCGGTTACTCGCTGCTGTTGTCACCGCTGGTGGGCTTTGTCTGCGCCGCGCTGTTACTGTTGGCGATGCGCCTTTTCATCAAGAACCGCGCCCTGTACAAGGCGCCGGAAGGCAACGCGCCACCGCCGATCTGGATTCGCGGCCTGTTGATCCTGACCTGCACCGGCGTGTCGTTCGCCCACGGTTCAAACGATGGCCAGAAAGGCATGGGCCTGATCATGTTGATTCTGGTGGGCACCCTGCCGATGGCCTACGCGCTGAACCGCACAATGCCAGCGGATCAGTCATTGCAGTTCGCAGCTGTGGCCGAAGTCACCCAACAAGCGTTGAGTCGCAACTCGGCTCAGCCAGCGCCAGCGGACCCACGCCTGACGTTGTCCGAGTATGTGCGGGACAAGAAAGCCACCCCGGATCTGGTCCCGGCACTGGCCGTGATGACCGGCAAGATCGGCATTCAGGTCGGCAGCTATGGCTCGCTCTCTAAGGTTCCAGCCGAAGCCGTGGCCAACGTGCGTAACGACATGTACCTGACGTCCGAAACCATTCGCCTGATGGACAAGGACAAGATCGGCAACTTCGACGCCGACACCCAAGCCAAGGTGACGCAGTTCAAGCAACAGATCGACAGCGCCACGCGGTTCATCCCGTTGTGGGTGAAGATAGCGGTCGCCATCGCGCTGGGCCTGGGAACGATGGTCGGCTGGAAGCGCATCGTCATCACCGTCGGCGAGAAGATCGGCAAGACCCACATGACTTACGCTCAGGGCGCGTCGGCTGAACTGGTGGCGATGCTCACGATTGGCGCGGCGGACATGTACGGCTTGCCGGTGTCGACCACCCACGTGTTGTCGTCCGGCGTGGCGGGCAGCATGACTGCCAACGGTTCCGGCCTGCAGATGCGCACCCTGCGCAATCTGGCACTGGCGTGGGTCCTGACCTTGCCGGCAGCGATTGTGTTGTCGGGCAGTTTGTACTGGTTGTTTACCAAGATGTTCTGAAGGGCGGCATATTGAAAAAACGGGCGCTCAGGCGCCCGTTTTTGCGCGTGGGATCCGCCTTTTCTGTAGGAGCCAACTTGTTGGCGAGACGATTGACCTGGGTATCGAGGTGCAACGTCTCGCGAACAAGTTCGCTCCTACAGAAGATTGGCGCCAATCCCATCAAACACGATCCATGTCCCCTGCCCTCACCTTCCTGCCATTGATGGCAACACGCGCGCGCTTAAGATGTTCACTGCCGCCTGAATGGCTGTGACCTCTTTACCGTGAGCGCCACCATGACTCGAACAAGAACCCTCTACGACAAGCACATCGATTCGCACACCGTGTGCACGCTCGACGATCAAGGCCACGTCTTGCTCTACATCGATCGCCAGGTGATTAACGAATACACCAGCCCGCAAGCCTTCAGCGGCTTGCGTGAAGCGGGCCGCGATGTCTGGCGACCGGAAACGGCGCTGGCCGTTGTCGATCACGTCAACCCCACCGCGCCGCAACGGGTTGCCGCCATGGCCGATGCAGGCGGCGCGTTGCAGGTCTCGTATCTGGCGGACAACTGCGAGAAATTCGGCATTGAGCTGTTCGATGTCCTCGACAAGCGCCAGGGCATCGAGCACGTTATCGCGCCTGAGCAAGGCTTCATTCTGCCGGGCATGGTGATCGCCGCCGGCGACAGCCACACCACCACTTACGGCGCCCTGGGCGCTTTCGGCTTTGGCATAGGCACCTCGGAAATCGAACACCTGCTGGCCTCGCAGACGCTGGTCTACAAACGCCTGAAGAGCATGCGCGTCACAGTGGAGGGCGAGCTGACTACGGGCCTCACCTCCAAAGACGTGATCATGGCGCTGATCGGCAAAATCGGTGCCTCGGGCGCCACCGGTTACGCGATTGAATTCACCGGTTCCACCATTGCCGCGTTGAGCGTGGAAGCGCGCATGACCATCTGCAACATGGCCGTTGAAGCCGGCGCTCGGGGTGCGTTCATGGCACCGGACGAAAAAGTGTTTGCTTACCTAAAGGACAAACCCCGCGCGCCGAAAGGCCAATTATGGGAACGCGCCGTCGCCAGTTGGCGGCAGTTACACAGCGACCCAGGCGCTGTGTTCGACCGAGAGGTCCAACTCGAAGCGCACGATCTGCAACCGATGGTCACTTGGGGCACCAGCCCGGATCAGGCTGCCGCGATTGGCGCCAGCGTGCCTGACCCGGATGCCATCGCCGACCCGATCCTGCGTCAGGACATGCGCCGCGCCCTGACTTACATGGGCCTGCAAGCCGGCATGCCGCTCAGCGACATCGTCATCAGCCACGCATTTATCGGCTCGTGCACCAACGCGCGGATCGAGGATTTGCGCGATGCCGCCAAAGTGGTGGATGGCAAACATGTCGCCGCGCATGTGCGGGCAATGATCGTCCCCGGCTCCACTGCCGTGCGAGATCAGGCCGAAGCCGAAGGGCTGGCGACGATTTTCCGCGACGCCGGATTCGAATGGCGGCAGTCGGGCTGCTCCATGTGCCTGGCAATGAATGACGACGTGCTTGCCCCCGGCGACCGTTGTGCGTCCAGCACCAACCGTAATTTCGAGGGCCGCCAGGGCGCTGGGGCGCGCACCCATTTGATGAGCCCGGCGATGGTCGCCGCAGCCGCCATCACTGGCCGATTGACCGACGTTCGCCACCTGCAAGGGAGTCTCTGACATGCAGCCTTTTACCCACGTCAGCGGCAAAGCCGCACCGATGCTCGCAGCCAACATCGACACCGACGTGATCATGCCCAAGCAGTTTCTCAAGGGCATCGATCGCGCCGGGCTTGATCGCGGGCTGTTTTTCGACCTGCGCTTTTTACCCAACGCCGAGCCCAACCCGGACTTCATCCTCAACCAGCCCGGCTGGCAGGGGTCGACGTTCATGGTGGTCGGGCCGAATTTCGGCTGCGGTTCCAGCCGCGAACATGCCGTGTGGGGGCTCAAGCAAATGGGCATTCGCGCTTTAATCGGCAGCAGTTTCGCCGGGATTTTCTACGACAATTGTCAGCGCAATGGCGTGTTGGTCATCACGCTGGACGAAGCGCAGATTCAGGAACTGGGGCGGGTGGTCAGTCAGGCCGAGACCGCGCAGATCGATGTGGATTTGCAGCAGCAACAGATTCGCCTGCTGGATGGCAGCGTAATCCCGTTTCAGATCGACGAACTGCGCAAAGACGCCCTGTTGCTGGGGCTGGATGCGATTGGCAGCACCTTGCAGCGCAGCGAGCAGATCCGCGCGTTCGAGCAGCGGCACCTGGCGCAGAATCCGTGGTTGGGGTGATGCCGCAAAGGGAATCTGCTTCTGCCGAAGGCGTAGGAGCTTGGCTTGCCAGCGATCGGCCGGGAACCGGTCGTAGAATTATCGACCTCCATTCGCATGACACGCCGAGATGAATCGATTTGCTGCCGGTGCCCGGCAGATCGTCAGCAAGCTGGACTCCTAGGGCCTGCGGCCAGAAGCCCAGTAAGGCGGCCGGCGTTACAACGACAACCCCTGAAAATGGGTCTGCAAAAACTCGACGCACACGCGCAATTTCCCGGAGTTGGCCAGACGCGTCGGGTATACCGCCCAGACGTTGGCGCTTTCGGTGTAGTCCGGCAGCACTTGCACCAGCAGGCCCTGATCCAGAAACGGCTTCACGTCCCACAATGAGCGCTGCAACACCCCGCGCCCATCTAGCCCCCATTGCAGAACGATCTCGCCGCTGTTGGACGACAACGCCCCGCTGACCCGCACGCTTTCCCGAATGCCGTCCCGCTCGACATGCCAGATGCCGAACGCGTTGTCGCGTTCCTTGATCACCAGGCAATCGTGCTGCTCCAGATCCGTCAGCTCTTGCGGGACACCGCGCCGTTCAAGGTAGGAAGGCGCCGCGCACAGCACCCGACGGTTGCTCACCAGCTGTCGGCCGATGTGCTGGCCGGGAATGTCGTCGCCAACGCGGATCTCCAGATCGAAGCCTTCGCTGACGATGTCCACCACCCGGTCGAACAGGTCCAGGCGGATTTCCAGATCGGGGTGTTGTTCGGCCAGTTGCGAGATTGCCGGCGCCACATGATTGCGGCCGAAGCCGAACGAGCTGCAGATGTGCAGACGACCTCGCGGCGCCGAATGGGCGTCCGACAACTCGTCGTGCAGCAACTGGAAATCCTCAAGAATCCGCACCGCCCAACGCTGCACCCGTTCGCCGTCTTCGGTCAGCGCAACCCGCCGGCTGGTGCGGTGCAACAGGCGCGTGGCGAGGGTGCTTTCGAGGATTTGAATACGCTTGCTGACGTAAGCCGGCGACAGCCCCAACTCTTCGGCAGCGGCGGCAAAACCGGCCTTGCGGATCACCGTCAGGAACACCCGCAGGTCTTCGGGCAGCGGCGCTACTTCTTTTTTTGAGGTCATGCAGATGTTCAGAACCCTGTAAGAGCGAATTTATTCGCGAGAAGCCGCACCTTATATGCCTCATTTATCGCCTCGCCAACAAGTTGGCTCCTACAGAAACAATGACATATCTCCAAACGATCTAAAAATATGGAATTCAGTTCTTTTACGGAATAAATCTCAGCCTCTATAAATAGCGCACTTATACACAGCCACCGATTCTGCTCGAAGGATGTCTCATGGATGTTTTCTGGTTTCTACCGACACACGGCGACGGCCACTTTCTGGGTACCACCAAGGGCGCGCGCCCGGTTACGTTGAATTACCTGAAACAAGTGGCCCAGGCTGCCGACAGCCTCGGTTACCACGGCGTGTTGATTCCGACCGGACGTTCGTGCGAAGACTCCTGGGTGATCGCTTCGGCGTTGGTGCCGCTGACCGAGCGCCTGCGTTATCTGGTGGCGATCCGTCCGGGGATTATTTCTCCGACCGTGTCGGCGCGCATGGCAGCCACGCTGGATCGCTTGTCGGGCGGGCGCTTGCTGATCAACGTCGTGACCGGGGGCGATCCTGACGAAAACCGTGGCGATGGCAGCTTCCTCGATCACGCAGAACGCTACGAAGTCACCGATGAATTCCTGAAAATCTGGCGTCGCGTGCTGCAAGGCGAGGCCGTGGATTTCGAAGGCAAGCACTTGCGCGTGCAAAACGCCAAGGCGCTGTATCCGCCGATCCAGAAGCCCTACCCGCCGCTGTATTTCGGCGGCTCTTCCGAGGCTGCTCACGAACTGGCTGCCGAGCAGGTTGATGTCTACCTGACTTGGGGCGAGCCACCTGCCGCTGTGGCAGAAAAGCTGGCGGACATCCGCGAGCGCGCAGCACGCAATGGTCGCACAGTGAAGTTCGGGATTCGTCTGCATGTGATCGTGCGTGAAACTAGCGAAGAAGCCTGGAAAGCCGCAAGCACACTGATCGAGCACATCAGCGACGAAACCATCGCCGCTGCTCAAAAATCTTTTGCCCGTTTCGATTCCGAAGGCCAGCGTCGTATGGCCGCGCTGCACGACGGGCGCCGCGACAACCTGGAAATCGCGCCAAACCTATGGGCCGGCGTCGGTCTGGTACGTGGCGGTGCGGGCACGGCGCTGGTGGGCAATCCCGAAGAGGTCGCCGCGCGGATCAAGGAATACGCAGACCTGGGCATCGAGAGCTTTATTTTCTCGGGCTATCCGCACCTGGAAGAAGCCTATCGCTTCGCTGAACTGGTGTTCCCGCTGCTGCCCGAGCCGTATCGCAGCCTGGCAGGCGGTGGCCTTACCAACCTGACCGGCCCATTCGGCGAAATGATCGCCAACGATTTGCCGCCGCAGAAGTAAACCCGGAGCCGACCAGCCCTGTGGGAGCGGACCTGTCCGCGAAGAGGCCAGTACATTCGACGCGACATTAGCGCCTGAAATACTGCATTCGCGGACAGGTCCGCTCCCACTGGTGGTGACGCCCACAATCTTCAGTTCAAAAGTGATCTCCCATGCAGCTACTGACTTTACCGCCCTCGCCCGCGCTGGCGACTTCGATTCGCGCCACCGCGCAGGTGTTCGAAGACCCGAAATCACAAGCGCTGCTGGCCCATGTGCAGCAGGTTGCGCCCAGCGAAGCCAGCGTGCTGATCATCGGCGAAACCGGGACCGGCAAAGAGTTGATCGCGCGCCATATTCACAACCTCAGCGCCCGTCGTCATCGCCCGTTCGTGGCGGTCAACTGCGGCGCGTTTTCCGAGTCTTTGGTGGAAGCCGAACTGTTCGGTCATGAGAAAGGTGCGTTTACAGGCGCGCTGACAGCCAAGGCCGGCTGGTTCGAAGAGGCCAATGGCGGCACGCTGTTTCTCGACGAGATCGGCGATCTGCCCATGGCGATTCAGGTCAAGCTGCTGCGCGTGTTGCAAGAGCGCGAAGTGGTGCGGCTTGGATCACGCAAAAGCACGCCTATCGATGTTCGGGTGCTGGCCGCCACCAACGTGCAACTGGAGCGCGCAATCAACGCCGGACATTTTCGCGAAGACCTGTTTTACCGGCTGAACGTGGTCAATTTGGAGCTGCATACGCTGCGTGAGCGCCCGGGTGACATCATGCCGCTGACCCGGCACTTTATTGGTGTCTACAGCCAGCGCATGGGTTACGGCCCGATCCGCATCAGCCCGGAAGCCGAACACAAGCTCAAGACGTACAGTTGGCCTGGCAACATTCGCGAGCTGGAAAACGTCATTCACCACACGCTGTTGATCTGCCGCGACGGCGTGATTCAGCGTGACGATCTGCGCCTGTCCAACCTTCGTATCGAGCGTCAGGACGAAGCCGCGCAGGTCGATGATTCAACCCAGGCCTTGCTGGAGCGCGCGTTTCAAAGACTGTTCGAAGAACAGGCTGGCGCCCTTCATGAAAAAGTCGAGGACGCCTTGCTGCGCGCTGCCTACCGTTTCAGCCATTACAACCAGGTGCACACGGCGGGCCTGCTGGGCCTGAGTCGCAACGTTACCCGCGCACGCCTGATCAAGATCGGTGAACTGGCCGTCAACAAACGCAGGCCCGGCGAGCAGTTGCAGGGCGACCGCATGGTGCAGTTGTCGGTTTGAGGACTGTGAGAGTCACGATTCCTCTGGATTCTGGCCGCAGGCCGTAGGAGCCTTGCTTGCAGGCGATCTGCCGGGCACCGGGACCAGTCGCTACATCTTTATCGCCTCAAGCACCGCTTTCGCGAACAGGTTCGCTCCCACAATGGATCTGAGGGGATGCGGGCTTTCGACCTGACTCAAAACCTGTGGGAGCGGACCTGTCCGCGAAGAGGTCGATGCAGACTTGAGGACGTGGATTGCCCGACACAGAATTGCAAGCTACCGACGCCCAACCGTCTGGCTCATCATCTGATACGCATTGAACGTCAGCGCCGTGGCCCGGTGCTGGCGGATCAAGGTCCAGAAATCCTGCTCCCCCTGCTCGGCATTCTCAAACGCCCGCTCGCAGTCCTCCTTTGAATCCCACAGTACGTGGCTGAGGACCCGCTGCTGATCTTCGCTGACCTGCACACTGGCGCTGATAAAGCCGGGATAGGTCCGAGTGAAGCGCTCGGTTCGGTCAATCAACGCACTGACCAGGCCAGGCTGATGACGTGCATCCACCACAAACTCGACGAACTGACTGAAAGGACGATTACGGTCTGGCGACGTCATGAACGTTCTCCACTGATGGCCTTCTCGGGCAAAGGAAGCGGGCAAAAGAACCGCGCAACAGAATGCTGTCTTGCGCAATGTCGCGAACTACGTTTCTTGCGTTGCATCATCAATAACGCACTCAGTTGCGATCAGGTGCTGCGCAGGGTAAAACCTCCACCTAACTAGAGGTCAAGCGTCAATCTTGAACGGACGAGATCACCCATGGGCAAGGCCGATTCACCCAACATCCTGCGAGAACTGACCGTCGGCCAAGTGGCCGCGCGCAGTGGCGTCGCAATCACCGCGCTGCGATTCTATGAAGCCCGAGGCCTGATCAGCAGCCAGCGCAACAGTGGCAATCAACGGCGTTACAAGCGCGACGTGCTGCGCCGTGTGGCCTTGATCAAGACCGCACAAAAGCTGGGCATCCCTTTGGCGAGCATTCAGACCGCCTTTGAAACGCTGCCTCAAGACCGAACGCCTGCCATGGAAGACTGGAATCGGCTTTCCCTAAGCTGGAAGGCCGATCTGGATGAACGGATCGACCGCTTGACCGCCCTGCGCGATCAACTCTCGGGCTGCATCGGCTGCGGCTGCCTGTCGATGGACGCCTGCCCGCTGCGCAATAATGGCGACGCGTTGGGCGAGGACGGCGCCGGCCCGCGCTTACTCGACCAGGACTGAGGTTAGACGCTGACCAACGTGCCCGCCAACAACTTGGCCTGCAACGCCACATCGGTGACGGCCGTGCTTTCCCACCACATGCCACGCAGGGGTGGGCCCATGGCGAACAACCGCTGGGACACCACGCCGTTCGCATCTATAACCGCACCGCTTGGGTCTGCGGCAATCCCCAGCGCCAACGGACCGGGCTGTATCAGCCCTCGCGCCAACAACTGCCGAGGCAATGCCCGGTCGACGCGGCGCCAGTCATATTGAATGCCGGTGGAGTTGATCAACGCAGCGCCGTCGATCAGGGTCGGCTCGGAATCACCACGGCGGCGCACACGAATGCGCACCTGAGCGGGCTCGGCAGGCTCGACGCCCAGTAACGAAGCGGCATGAATCGTCAATCTCCCCTCTTCAACCAATCGCGCCAGCAGCTTGCCGCTGGGCGGCGGCGAACGGTGGTGATGACTCTCCCACCATGGCCGCACGTGCCGTACGAACTGTCGACGCTGCAGGTCAGTCGCCTGACTCCACAGCCTGGGAATATGCACCCGCACCGTGTCCAGCGGCGCCTGCCAGTCGATGCCTTGAGCGACGGCCTGCGCGCATTGTGCTCGCAAGGCACGCACCAGTTGCCGGGTGCTACGCAGGCTGTGGTCCTCACCCAGAAAGTCCGGCCACGCGGGCGGCTGCCTGCGCACATGGGGCAACAGGCCGTGGCGGGAAAACACGTCAATCGGCCCGCGATGCCCGGCCTCTTCAAGCGAAACCACTGCGTCGACCATGGTCAGGCCGGAGCCGATTATCAGCACTCGCCCCTGAGGGTCGAGTTGGCGCATAGCGTTGACATCCCAAGGGTCGACGGCGGCAGCGTTGAGTTCGTTGGAGTCACGCTGCGGCGTGCGGGCGGCCGCGAACATGCCAGTGGCCAGCACCGCCTTGGCGCCGCGTAACAGCTTGCCATCGGCCAAGGTGATCGACACACCCCGATCGTCTGTCACCAGATCCACGACCTCACCGCACACGTGTTCCACTGTCGAGCCATTTACTTCGCCCGCCACCTGAGCCTCAGCCAGACGCTGCTGCACGTACAAACCAAAAATGCCACGCGGGGGAAACAGCTCAGGGATCGGGACGTGCTGTTCGTCGGACTCAGGCCAGCCCCCTGCGGCGATAAAGTCGGTCAGCCATTGGGTCAGGTCATCTGCATTGTCGGGATCGACGCCCATGCGTGCGGCATTGCCATTGAGCGTGTGGCCCAGTTCGGTGGCGCTGTAGGCTTCGCCGCGCCCGAGTTCGCGGCGAGACTCGATGATGAGGATGCGGCGCTGGCCGGGCAGGCGCAGCAGTTGCACGGCCAGCATCGTGCCGCTCAGGCCACCGCCGACGATCAGGATGTCAGCGGCGGGTCGATGGTTTTCAGCAGTCATTGATTATCGCCTTGGGTGCTTTCTGGAAAGTGGCGCGGCTGTTTGAGTAGGGTGAGCGTAGGTCGGGTTTCAAACAAGACGTTAGTACGGCCACTTCGGTACGAAGATGCAGATGTGACGACTGTGCACGGGCCGTGCCGGAATATTCGCTGCATTGCGCAGTATTCGAACGGGTGTCGGGCGGGCAGATTCAGCAAAGTGTTGATTTGGTGCTGCTGGATAAACAACCGCACACCTCTGTAGGAGCGAATTTATTCGCGAGCGCCGACATGCCTGACATTGATTTTTCGCCTGACGCATTCCTCGCGGATAAATTCGCTCCTACAGGTCAGGGGATTGTCCGCAACACGGCGGCTAAATCACCACATTCCTGACAAACCGCAGCGCAACGTCCCCTTCGTTGCTGAAGGTGTGCGGCTGGTTGCTGGGAAACATGAAAAACTCTCCCGCCGCGACCTGCCGGATTTGGTCGGCAAGGGTCACGGTCAGGCAACCTTCGATGACGAACACCTGCTCGCTCCACCCATCAGGATCGGCATCGGAAACGTAAGAATCACCGGGCGCCAGGCTGAACTCCCACAGTTCGACTTCGCGCCGGGCGCTGGCCTTGGCCAATAACACCGCTTCGCTGCCAGATGATTCGCCGACCCACGCGACTTGGTTGATGCGACTGAAATCACGCTCATCCGGCGCCTGAATCAAATCACTGAACGCCACGCTCAGCCCTTCGGCGACGCGGTCCAGCGTCGCGAGGCTGACGTTGGTCTCACCCGCCTCGATTGCCACCAGCATCCGTCGGCTGACGCCCGATTTCTGCGCCAGCATCGTCTGACTGAGACCTGCAGCACGCCGCAACCGTCGCACGTTCAGGCTGACGTGCTGTAGAACCGGTGGCCGTGGGGGGTTGTCTTTTTGCACTGTCAGAACCTGCGAGTGAGTTCGCCCATATCAACTAACACCTGTAGGAGCTGACGAGCTCCGCGAGGCTGCGATTCGGTGTGTCAGGTGTACCGCATCGCAGCTTCGCACGGCTCGTCAGCGCCTACAAAAGCAACACTTCACGCCTTACGCTTCATATCCAGCCGCCGCAGATGGCACGTCACTTCTTCGCGGTCGTGGTACAGCTGCTTGCAGCCGATGGCCACTTTGATGCCTCGTGCCTTGAAACCTTCTTTGATACGGTCCAACAAGCGTCGTACTTCGGCGTAACGCTGTTTCATCGGCAGCTTCAGATTCACCACCGCTTCCCGGCATAGACCTTCGCCCAGCCAGGTTTCCAGCAATGCGGCATTGCGCGCGGGCTTCTCGACGATATCGCAGACCATCCAGTCCACCGGCTGACGCGGCTTGTAGGTGAAACCGTCGGCCATCAAATGCTGCACCAGACCGGTGTCCATCAGGCTTTCGGCCATCGGGCCGTTGTCGATGGCGGTGACCAACATACCGCGACGCACCAGTTGATAGGTCCAGCCGCCGGGCGCCGCGCCCAGATCAACACCGGTCATTTCGCCCGACAACCGCTCATCCCACTGATCACGGGGGATGAAGTGATGCCAGGCCTCTTCCAGTTTAAGCGTCGAACGGCTCGGCGCTTCCCGTGGGAATTTCAGCCGGGGAATGCCCATGGGCCACATCGCCGAATTATCGGCATCGGCCAGGCCGAGAAACACTTCGCGGCCACTTTTGAACGTCAGCAGCAGGCGCGGCAGTTTGGGGTTGTCCACCAGTTTGCCCGCTTGCATCAAGGCCTTGCGCAGCGGCGCTTCGAACTTGCGGCAAAAGGTCGAAAGCTCCTTGCCGTCGTTGGTGTCGACTACTTCGAGCCACAGGCTGCCGCAGGTGGCGAAGTCCGCCATGTGCGCGAGGATCACGCTGATGCGGTCGGTTTCCGGCAGATCCAGGAATACGCCCCGCGCCCACTGCCGAGGGAAAATCAGGTCGGTGAAGCGCACGCTGTTCATCAGGCGCTCGGCGCCGTCTTCTTCGGTGCAGACAAACTCGGCAAAGGCCGCGCTGGTCTTGGCCTTGGCGTACCCGGAGACGTCCAGATGCGCGGCGTGCTCGCTGATTTCAGAACAGACTTCGCTTTCAAAACCGGGACGGCAATGCATAAACAGGGTGTTCATTGAAGCTCCTCTGCACGAGCCAGAGCGGCGCGTGGCGGTACCTATACTTGAGGATAAACCTCAGCGACACAAAAGCGGCGCATGATAGCCCAATCAGGAACCACTGGCGCGGCTCGCAGGTCCAGTACTACATAAGCCGCCAACCAGAGCGTTCGTGCATAAAGATCCACCTGTGTTTTGGTTTGCCCGATTCCCCCAGGTCCGTGCCGTGCGGACTCGTCAAGGAGTTACTTCATGCCCTCCCTCGATAGCCTGAAAAGCCTCAAGACCTTAGAAGTCAACAATAAGACCTACCACTACTACAGCTTGCCCGACGCCGCTAAATCCTTGGGCGATCTGGACAAATTGCCGATGTCACTCAAGGTGCTGCTGGAAAACCTGCTGCGCTGGGAAGACAACAAGACCGTCACGGCCGATGACCTCAAGTCCATCGCGGCGTGGCTGACCGAACGCAAATCCGATCGAGAAATTCAGTACCGCCCTGCTCGCGTGCTCATGCAGGACTTCACCGGTGTGCCTGCGGTTGTCGATCTGGCCGCCATGCGCGCCGCCGTGGCGAAGGCTGGCGGTGATCCGCAGCGCATCAATCCGCTTTCACCGGTGGATTTGGTGATCGACCACTCGGTGATGGTCGACAAGTTCGGCGATGCCAACGCCTTTGGCGAAAACGTCGACATCGAAATGCAGCGTAACGGCGAGCGCTACGCCTTCTTGCGTTGGGGCCAGAGCGCCTTCGACAACTTCAGCGTGGTGCCGCCAGGTACGGGGATTTGCCATCAGGTGAACCTCGAATACCTGGGCCGCACGGTGTGGACCAAAGAAGAAGATGGCCGCACGTATGCCTTCCCGGACACACTGGTCGGTACCGATTCCCACACCACCATGATCAACGGCCTTGGCGTATTGGGCTGGGGCGTCGGCGGGATCGAAGCGGAAGCGGCGATGCTCGGCCAGCCGGTGTCGATGCTGATCCCGGAAGTCATCGGCTTCAAATTGCTCGGCAAACTCAACGAAGGCATCACCGCGACCGACCTGGTGCTGACCGTCACCCAGATGCTGCGCAAGAAAGGCGTGGTGGGCAAATTCGTCGAATTCTATGGCGACGGGCTGGCGCAGTTACCACTGGCTGACCGCGCCACTATCGGCAACATGGCTCCGGAATACGGCGCTACATGTGGCTTCTTCCCGGTGGACGACGTGACCCTGGATTACTTGCGACTGTCGGGCCGTCCTGCTGAAACCGTGGCCTTGGTCGAAGCCTATTGCAAGGCGCAGGGCCTGTGGCGGCTGCCGGGCCAGGAACCGGTGTTCACCGATGCGCTGGAGCTGGACATGAGCACAGTTGTCGCCAGCCTCGCCGGGCCAAAACGTCCTCAGGACCGTGTCGCGCTACCCGATGTCGGCCAAGCGTTCGATGACTTCCTTGGCTTGCAACTCAAGCCCAGCAAGCATGAAGAGGGTCGCCTGGAAAGCGAAGGCGGCGGCGGTGTCGCGGTCGGTAACGCCGCCCAAGTGGGCGAAGCGGATTATGAGTATGAAGGCGCGAAATATCGCCTGCGCAATGGCGCGGTGGTGATTGCCGCGATCACTTCCTGCACCAACACCTCCAACCCCAGCGTGATGATGGCAGCCGGTTTGCTGGCTAAAAAAGCGGTGGAAAAAGGCCTGCAGCGCAAACCCTGGGTGAAAAGCTCACTGGCACCGGGCTCCAAAGTGGTCACCGACTACTACAACGCGGCGGGGTTGACCCAATACCTCGACGCCTTGGGCTTTGATCTGGTCGGCTACGGCTGCACCACCTGCATCGGCAACTCCGGTCCGCTGCGTGATCCCATCGAAAAAGCCATTCAGCAATCGGACCTGACTGTCGCCTCCGTATTGTCGGGCAACCGCAACTTCGAAGGCCGCGTGCACCCGCTGGTGAAAACAAACTGGCTCGCCTCGCCTCCGCTGGTGGTGGCGTATGCGTTGGCGGGCACAGTGCGCACTGATCTGAGCAGCGAACCCCTGGGTGAAGGCAAAGATGGTCAGCCGGTGTACCTGCGCGACATATGGCCCAGCAGCCAGGAAATTGCGGAGGCTGTGCAAAAGGTCGACACCGCCATGTTCCACAAGGAATACGCCGAAGTCTTTGCCGGTGATGAACAATGGCAAGCCATTGAAGTGCCACAGGCCGCGACATACGTTTGGCAGGAGGATTCGACCTACATTCAGCATCCGCCTTTCTTCGATGACGTGTCGGGGCCTTTGCCGGTCATCGCCGATGTCAGCAACGCGCGCGTGCTGGCGATTCTGGGCGACTCGGTTACTACGGACCACATCTCCCCCGCTGGCAATATCAAGGCGGACAGCCCGGCCGGACGTTACCTGCGCAGCAAGGGCGTCGAGCCCAAGGACTTCAACTCCTACGGCTCGCGCCGGGGCAACCACGAAGTGATGATGCGCGGCACCTTCGCCAACATCCGCATTCGCAACGAGATGCTGGGTAATGAAGAAGGCGGTTTTACCTTGCATGTACCGACCGATGAAAAACTGCCGATTTACGACGCGGCCATGCGCTATCAACAGGAAGGCACGCCGCTGGTGGTAATTGCCGGTCAGGAATATGGCACCGGGTCGAGTCGCGACTGGGCGGCCAAAGGCACCAATTTGCTGGGGGTAAAGGCGGTGATCGCTGAAAGCTTCGAGCGAATCCACCGCTCAAATCTGGTGGGCATGGGTGTGCTGCCGTTGCAGTTCAAGGATGGCAAAACGCGCAAAACTCTGGAGCTGACGGGCAAGGAAACCCTGAACATCACCGGCCTGACCGGCGCGACGCTGCAACCGAGCATGACGCTGAAACTGCACATCACGCGTGAAGACGGTCAGTCGGAAGACGTTGATGTGTTGTGCCGAATCGACACCCTCAATGAAGTGGAGTACTTCAAGGCGGGCGGGATTCTGCACTATGTGCTGCGTCAGCTGATTGCTTCCTGAGAGAGCTGATTTGGCGCAATTTTGTAGGAGTGGGCTCGTCGTCCAGAGTCGCGCTGCGGCAAACTGGGAGGTATACGGCGTTGTTGTTTCGGGCCGGAGGCCGTAGGAGCCTGACTTGTCGGCGATCTGCCGGGAACCGGCAGCAAAGCTGTGCATGCGGTGGGTAACGTTTAGCGCAGATGGCCGGATTTAGGGCCGCTTCGCGCCCCATCGTCGGCAAGCCGGACTCCTACGCCCTTCGGGCAGAAGCAAGGCTGCGACGCTTTTGAAATCAGCGACATTTGCTTGTTTGATGAGAGTGCGCTTGCTCGCGATTGCGGTCCCCCAGTAACGACTCGTTGCTGACACCCTGTCCGCGAGCAAGCGTTTTCCTGCAGGCAATGCAGGTCACATTCGGATACGCCCTACACAAGCCCTCGAAATATCCACCCCGCTCTATCAACGACTTTCATCCAGGTCTGACAGGCGTGTGAATCTTTTAAACGCTAGAATCCTCGCCCTATTTCGCTGTTGAAGGACGCTGCCATGTCGGCGTTGCGCTGGACGACGCTGGCCCTGCTTACGCTCGGCTACGCTGTCGCATTCACCTACGGTCAGCTCAGCCTGCCCGCTGCCATAACAGTCGGCCTGCTGATCATGGCCGGTATCTGCGTCAGCCACTTTCGCCATTGGGCCGTCAATGCCTTCGGGCATCTGCTGTTCATTGGGCTCGCTATCGGACTGGCCAGCCATTGGTTACCGGGTTTTTTAAACCCCCGCGCCGTTGCTGCCGTTCGTTTCAGCCCTGATGCCGCGCCGTTTTCGATGTATCTCAATCTGGACAAATCCCTGATCGGTTTCTGGGTCGTGCTGGCCTGCCCGTGGGTGATCTATCGAGCGAGCGTCCTCCGTTCGGCAGCGGTCACGGCTTCAACCTTAGTCGTCACGACCTGCGTCTGCATGGCTACGGCCATCAGCTTGGGTGTTCTGGCCTGGGCACCCAAATGGCCAGAGCAAAGTGGCATCTGGATATTCAATAACCTGTTACTGGTGACATTGACCGAAGAGCTGCTGTTTCGCGGGTACATACAGGGTGGTTTGACCCGACTGTTTAAACGCTTGCCGTATCACGATGTGCTGGCAATCGCTCTGGCATCCATGGTGTTTGGCCTGGCGCATGCAGGCGCGGGATGGCAGTGGGTCCTGTTGGCCGGCGTCGCTGGCATCGGCTACGGCATCGCGTACCGTCTTGGCGGTTTGACGGCGGCGGTTTTGACACACTTCGGCCTGAATCTTGTGCACTTTTCTTTGTTCACGTACCCCATGTTCAATCGCTAAGCCCTAGTCCAGAGCCATACGGTTTGTGATGCAGTTCACACAACGCTCAATTTTTCAGAAGGCCGGCCGATATCCAGTCAAAGCCTTCCTGGATAGATAGCTCATGCGCAACAACCAGCCCATCACCCAACGCGACCGCACGTTTCCCGCACATCAACGGTTGATTTCAACCACCGATGCGCGCGGTGTTATCACCTACTGCAACGACGCGTTCGTCGATATCAGCGGTTTTTCCTACGAGGAACTGCTCAAGGCGCCACACAATACCGTGCGCCATCCGGACGTACCGTCAGCGGTTTTCGAGCATATGTGGACCACGCTCAAGCAGGGTCAACCCTGGATGGGGATCATCAAGAACCGCTGCAAGAACGGCGACCATTATTGGGTGAATGCCTATGTCACGCCGGTCTTTGAAAACAAGCAGGTAGTGGGCTTTGAATCAGTGCGGGTCAAGCCTACCCCCGAGCAGATCCGACGCGCCGAGGCGCTTTATAAACGCATCAACAGCGGCAAGGCGGCAGTGCCAAGCCGCGATAAATGGTTGCCGGTCTTACAGGATTGGCTGCCGTTCATTCTGGTCAGCCAACTGAGTTTTCTGATTGGCGTATGGCTCAATTCCCACTGGGGGTTCATCCTCGCGGCTGCGCTGTCCGTGCCGTTGGGACTGCTGGGCCTGAGTTGGCAGCAGCGCGGCATCAAGCGACTGTTGCGTCTGGCCGAGCAAACCACTTCTGATCCTTTGATCGCTCAGATGTATACCGACAGCCGTGGCCCGCAAGCGCGGCTTGAAATGTCGATCCTGAGCCAGGAAGCACGGCTGAAAACCTGCCTGACCCGCTTGCAGGACACTGCCGAACACTTGACTGATCAGGCCAGACAATCCGACAGCCTCGCCCAGGCCAGCTCAAGCGGACTGGAACGTCAACGCGTCGAAACCGAACAGGTCGCTACAGCCATTAACCAGATGGCGGCCACGACCCAGGAAGTCGCCAGCCATGTGCAGCGTACGGCCGACGCCACACAACAAGCCAACGCGCTGACCCGCAAGGGCCGCGACATCGCCAGCGAAACCCGCGAAGCGATTCAACGCTTGTCCGTATCGGTGGGCGAAACAGGGCTGACGGTCACTCAACTGGCCAAGGACAGTGACGAAATCGGCGGCGTGGTAGACGTCATCAAAGGCATTGCCGACCAGACCAACCTCCTGGCTCTCAATGCGGCCATCGAAGCTGCACGTGCAGGCGAAATGGGTCGCGGCTTTGCAGTCGTGGCCGATGAAGTCCGCCAACTCGCTCAGCGGACAACCGCCTCCACAGCGCAGATTCACAGCCTGATCGCCAAACTCCAACAGACTGCCAATGCCGCCGTCCAGACCATGAGCACCGGCCATCGTCAGGCGGAAGAAGGCGTGCAGCGCGTGCTGGAAGCCGACGAAGCCTTGG
The DNA here is from genome assembly GCF_057128745.1 of Pseudomonas rosaeacicularis. Taxonomy (NCBI): domain Bacteria; kingdom Pseudomonadati; phylum Pseudomonadota; class Gammaproteobacteria; order Pseudomonadales; family Pseudomonadaceae; genus Pseudomonas; species Pseudomonas rosaeacicularis. The sequence goes on along the minus strand of NZ_JBSKHT010000011.1, from coordinate 108,811 downwards.
TCGGCATCAGCGACGCAGTGGCCAACATCACCGACATGACCACACAAATCGCGGCCGCGACAGAAGAGCAAAGCTCGGTTGCCGAGGAAGTCAGCCGCAACATCACAACCATCGCGCAGCTTGCAGACCAGACCTCCGACGAAGCCCGCCGCTCTGCAACACTCAGCGCTGAACTGACCAGCACGGCGAACACCCAGTATTCGCTGGTGGAGCGTTTTAATCGGTAGAAGCACACCGCACCACTCGAAAAGCCCCGGCAGATGCGTTTGCCGGGGCTTTTTTTGTCTACGCACCCCGTCATTTAAAAGTAGGAAATTTCCGAAAATAACTCGAAGTGCCCTTTGAGCGTTTGAATATGGGTAAACGGCGGCGAGTGTAGGGTTGACAGCTATCACTGACTCCTATTAGTTGAATTATAGATCGAGGTACATAGTTACCGCACATAGGTAGCAAATATCTGATCTCTAATTATTAACTTTTTAGGCTGCGCACAGTCAGGCTTGGCTGTTGCGGATGCTTTTTGGAGAATTTTATGAGCATTTCTGAATTTCAATATCCCTTCTCAGCGCCCGTTGTTCCGATCGCTGACCCAGTGGATGGCCTGTTGCAAACAGTAGATCTCGGCCAGCCGATTCCGGTTGAGATTGTGGTGTGGGATGCAGTTCGGCCAGGCTACTTCGTGCAGCTAAAGCTTGACGGAGAGCTGGTTGGTGATATCCGAACCTTCACTGACACGGATAAACCTGGAGATGTGGCGGTACTGAAGCTTAACGAGAAACTTCTCAAAGCGAATGGCCGCCATGAAGTGCTGTATCAAGCTACAAACAACATAAGTGAAGTCGCAAGAGACTCGCCGAGCATTTATTTAATCACTGACAGTGTAGCTCCTGGTGCTGCATTAATAGCGCCGACAGTTATCCCACAAGTCACTTTGGGGGAGACCTTTACAGTCGCAATAGCCAGTTACGCTGGCATGAAGACCGGAGACTTTATCCAAACAGTATGCAATGGAATGAAAGGCCCCGCTCACACCGTTGTCGATGGAGAACTGAAAGACACCCCCATCACGATAATCTTCGAACGAGAGTTTTTACAAAGCTTGGGAAGCAGTAGCGTTTTGATCGAATACTTCATCACCGACCGCGCAGGAAACGTATCAATTATGTCGCTGCCAGTGACTCTGACAATCCAAGCGTGACTTACGAGTTGGCCCTCCCGCGTGATAATCATCAAGTAGTAAGCATTCACGTTATCGAGGTCATTTCACTGAAATGCAACCCAGGCATTTGAACTGTATCCATCCTCTCTATCTGCGGGAGGGTGGATTATCAAGCCAAAAGACCTGGTGCCCTCGATACGCTCTTCTGCACCGTATGCAGGGTGGTTAGCTCAGATCGTTTTCCATCGAGCCCTCCACCAACGGCTTCGCTGGCTGGACCCTGCGCACGCGAGCATCTGCGCGGTAAAACTATCCGAATGGACCGTAGCTATGAGTACAGTAAGTCGCCAGATACGATCCCCTCACCACTCATCTAGCAGGAAAGCGCGCTTCGCATCACAACTCGAACGACTTAGATTACGGATACGCCTCGAGTTATTGTCATCCATTTGAATTGATCGTGGATCTAGAGATATCTTTTTGACAACATTGGAAAAAATAATTCAGGTAATGGATAAATGCTTCAGAGGTTGAAATCCGACCAATAAATTTCCTACAAAATGCAGTACTTTCGGAATTGGTTGTAATACATGTCTGACTTTTTCTCGGAAAGCATTTTTTTACCGCCGCAAGCGCCCGTAATCATTGAGTTCGGTTAAAAATCACGGCTTGAAGTATTTTGCAACATTCAGGGGCATAACGGCGTTTTCTTAGGAAAAGGGCTGAAAACCTCAACGTTGACAACAAGATTTTTGAAACTGAACATATGTCCCGGGATCGCTCGTCTTGTAGCTTTCACAGTAAGAATTGAGCCTCCCCGACATTTTCAATAACAAGCACTCGGAGCCAATATGGGAAAACACGACAAAAAAAAGTCTTGCTTCAGGCCAGATATCAATGCGACTGGTATCACCAATCAAGACAGCGATGATAATGATAAGCCGATTGAAAGTTCGAGCCTTCCGCCCGTCACATCAGAGCTCATTGACTCGCTAGGTTTTCATGACGATGAGGTGTCTGCGAAACTGTACAAAGAAGCGTTGAGGCGAGCGCCCGGTTATCCGTGGTCACCTGCCAAAGAAACAGACAAGGTTATTACTACACCCAATTTGCTGGCGCCCTTTCTTTCTGGTGCAAACGCTCAGGCTGTTACGCCCGAGCAAATGGTTGCCGGGATATGTATCAACATTCCCGAATCCGAAATGCTGTGTACGAGAGATCAAATAAAATTGATTTGGGGACAGAACACTTTTTACACAGCCATTGAATCAAAACCAAGTCCTGCTGAGCCGAGCCTGGCTCAATACATTAACAGCGAGCAAATTGCGCACTACCAAAATGGCGAAGTCTGTATTCGCTACGAAGTAATTCGGAGTTCACATGTGGTCGGCATTTCGGAAACACTGAAAATTAATCTCGAGGGTAACGGCAGACCTAGATCTGGTCGACGTCGACGCTCAGTAAAACGCAGAAGCATCTAAAAAAAATCCCGGCTACTCAACGTAGCCGGGACTCAGATCCCCACAACTATTTAGAAGGCTAACGTCAGCCCCAAGTTTGCACCCCAGGGCTGTTCTACATGCTTGCCCTTCATGTAATCGAAGTCAGCGTGCAGTTGCAGCCGTTTGGAAAGCGAAACGGCAACACCCGCTCCAAGCTCTGCGCGAGACCCGAACAGATTGTTATCAAAATGAGCTTCATTGACTGTCACATCATTACTGCGAGCGAACTCATGAGCCATCGCCACACGCACATAGGGCTGAACGATGCTGCCATCATCAAGCGCGAAATTACGCCCCGCCGTCGTCCCCACCTTGCCGAGCACCGACTGCGTGCTGGAGTTTTTCGCCTTCATCCCGTTGCTCAGCGAGTAGCTGTCACCGCCGATGGACACTCCCGACAGCTGCGTATAGGGCTCAACAAAATAGTCATCAGCAAGCTGGATGTGCTTACCGAATTCAATCGAGGCACCTACAGCCTTGTTGTTGTAGCGCGCTTTCGCTTTGCCGCCATCGCTCATCGCGACCTTCGACTCGTTACGGAACCTGTTGAACTTAAGCACACCGTCCAGGTAATAACCTTCGTCCAACAACCAGGTGCCATAAGCGCCAACGTAGTAACTATTCACCGTGCCAGAAGTGCCGCCACTCAGATCCAGATCAGATTTGCTGTAGCCGCCCATCAACCCCATCACAAGATTGCCATTAGCTACCGTTATCGGCGCATCAGCGCCAAACGACATGCCCTGCTGCTTCTGGTGGTAATTAAGGCCCGCACCCGTGCTGGCATTGAAGCGGTTGCCGTAGCTGCGAATCCAGCCACCGCCTTCCTCCTGCCCTCGCACCTCGCCCATACGGCTGCGCAGCGTGGTCAGCTCACTGTTCCAGATAGCCGGCGCTGCGTTGAACAACGCCAAGGCGCTCTGCGTCGAAGGGCTGATGGTTTTACCCTCGCCCACGATGAACCAGTCATTGCCCTGCTTCTCAAGCAGGTAGGAGTAAGCGCCGAGGTCGACACGATTACCGAGCAAGCCGAACTGAGCGTCGCCGCCTTCGGTGTGGACGATGCGCAGCGGGTCAAACTCCGCCGGTACTACCTCGACGCCGGTGTTTTTGACGTTCAGCTTGTGGTAGCCGGTTGCCTCCCCGTTGACCTCCAGCAGGTCGCCCTGCGCGGTGTCCAGGTTGATGCGCATGTCGAAGGTGCCGTGGCCGGAGAGTTCGCCCAGAGAAAGGGTATGGAAGCCTTCTTCATCAAAGTGGACACGGCCACCACTGAGCGACAAAGAGCCCAACTGGGAGTCGCCGCTAAATTGCCAATAAGAACCCAAGTTAATGCCGACGGAGCGGGCATTATAGATGTTCCCACTCAGCGATGCGCTGTTATCAAAAACCACATCTAAAATTGCACTTGCGTCCGCGACCAAATCTCCGAACAATTGACTGTGATCCACCTTAAAGGTTACTTCGCTATCTTGTTCAACATCTAAAATAACACCATTACCAGCAACCAGTCTGGAGTCTCTCGTGATCAATATATCAGCAATATTTATTGAACCATCGTTATATGCACGCTCAACACGGATCGCTGCTCCATTGTTAGACGTAAGCGTCGAACCATCGACCTCAACTCGATTGACTAGCCCGAGAGCTTCATCGCTAGCGCTAACCGAACCGTTCGCTACTACGATGGCGTTCATGGCACCGCTGACGCTGCTGCCACCTCCGACATGTATGACACCGCCGGCAACTCTTATACCGAAGCCGCCAACTCCGGCTTGCGCAAAACCCTCTACAGAACTTTCAGACAGCCAGAGCTCACTACGCGGGCTTAACTGTATCCCGGTGTCCAACCCCGAGATCACGCTAGCATTTATAATACCTGTCGAACCAGGCTTAACACTGTGAGGCTGTGCCCCCAAAACCATCCCAACGCCGTTGGAGTTCCCAACGACGGAATTGCTTAACTTTACAGACCCATCGAACGCCAAAATGCCTTTCGTTATGCTACTGCCTGTAGCATTCAAAGTGGCTTGGACCATTTTAACGGCACCGACGACGGCTCCATTAATTAAATTAAGCTGCCCATTGTTAATTACTCCATAACTGGAGATGGGTGATGAAGCGTCGACTGTCAAATGAGTACCATCAATAATGATGGCAGGAATAAATTGTCCATTAATAAAGATCAGCTCCTTGCCAAAGAGAGCCTCCATTCCAAAAGATGTCTGAGCTGGAGAAATGTTATCCACGTCTGCCAACACAACCGGCATGAAAACGCATATGGATAGTGCAAGGGCGCTTTCCTTAATACCAATTTTCAGAGTAGCGCGATGATAAAGTGTTGTTAATCTCATTCAGACCTCCTATAGGAAGCGCCGAAGTGTCTAGCAATGATAAAAGCCCAACGGAAACAAAAAAAATAAAGAAGGTAGGAAAATTCCGGTTTGCCGAGTCTTTTTTCCTACGAGAACTAGCAAACATGACCAGTAAAACAAGGCGCTGCACGACAGACAAAGGAGAGGACGATTCCAACGCAGAGCCATATTTCCTACGACGACCAAAGACGTCCTACAGATACTAATTTTTGGATCTTGACAGCCGCCCAAGAACAATATTATTTAAATAACGAGCTAATCACTCTACCAATTTATAAAACCTAATCTCATTTTCCAAGGATGTTTATGAATACTTTCCAACACGTTGCAAGCACCCCCCGCAGCAGCCCTTATAAAAGAGAGCCTCGCTTGCTCGCTGCGCCGGACGTAAAGGTTGCTTACCATGATGAAGATACGCCGGGGCTAGTTCCCATTCACGAACTCGATAATCCTCTCATCGTAAATTTTGCAGTTTGGGATGCCGCAAAAACTGGCTATACGTATACCCTCGTATTCGACGGCACCGTGACAGGTCCGGAAAAAACAATTTTAGAAACGGATAGGCCCGGAGATGAACTTACGCTTGAGATTCCGACTAGACTCCTGAGCGAGGGTACTCATACCGTCGCCTATCGTGCGTATAGTCCTTTCAGTAACGTAGCGGAGATCTCGAACTTTTTTTCCATTACCATTGACCGCACCGCCCCCGGCAAGCCGGAACTAGGCGCGATTCAATTCCCAGTAGAAGTTCAAAATGGACTGACACTTGCCGAGCTAGTACAGCTTGGAAACGTCCTGAATGTCGAAATTGCCAGTTATACCCAGATGGCAAAACATGACACTATTCATACATTCTGGGGAGAGAAACCCGGACCTGTCGTAAATGTCAGCGAAAATGAGATGGGGCTGGATAAAATTATTTTCGATTTTACCCGCGAGTTTTTGGAGTCAGTAGACAGTGGTGCTAAAGATGTCAAATATCACGTTGTAGACCGTGCTGGGAACGTTTCGGAAGACTCGCTGGCTGTGGAAATCACCCTGCTCCTTCAGGAAATTTCGGAGGATTACCCAGCTCCGATCCTAGACCCGGCCATTGGCGATCTAATCGATTACTCAGAAGCAAAGTCTGGTGTAAGAGTTGAAATCCCAAATTATCCGGACGCTGCCGCTGGTGACGAAGTAACCTTCTACTGGGGCGATGACCTACCGCTGCAGCCCGTTAAGGTCCCACCAGGCAACGAAGAAGACGACATCGTATTAACACTAGAAATTCATTATGAAACTACTGCACTTTTCCCAACAGACACCATCATACTGAAGTATAGCGTATCCCGTGGCAATCAGATTGTAGGTACCTCACTCCCTAAGATAGTGGAAGTTTTTTTGACGCTGCCTGTTCCAGAGCCTACATTCCCTCCCACCATTCAAGGAACTAGTGTTAACAACCCAAATAAAGACGATAACTTTATCGACGAAGATGATTATGAACTTAATGGCCGAGCCATTCTGACATGGAACCCGGCTTACAAAGAAAGCGATAATATCAATCTTTATTGGGGTGACCAGTATAGAGCCCAGTGGTATCAAATCAGTGAGGAAGACGTAACGGCTGCGAAAGACTTAGTTATCCCGATTGCGAACAGCATTATGAAAGCACAAGGTACTGGCGTTGAGATCCCTACTCGCTACACTGTCGTCCGGGATAACAATCCAAATGAGACCAGATCTCCGACACAGCAAGTGACTGTTCGCTCGAAAGAAAGCTTGCCGGGCGGCCCGGATGGACTCGAAGGTCCTCCCTTCAAACTAAATCCTTTAGGATATCTATCCCCTTGGCTGAACGAAAACGGCGCTGATGTAAAGATCGAACCCTATATCAATATAGGTGAAAAGCAAAAATTGTTTTTTACTTTTAAAGGGTTTGACCAAGATAACAACCCAATTGAAAGTGCTACGTATTCAAACACTCGCGTGATGGACGATTTGGATGTGGTTAGCGGGTACACCTTTACAGTTCCATATACCATTTTGCGGACACTGTGTTTTGGATTTGCGGAAGCAAGTTTTCGTGTGGAGCCCGCGCCAGGTAGTAATCAGAGTGCTGTGACATCAAAAATCACTAGAGTACCTGTTGAAATGCGGGCGCCTTCTGAAAACAGCTGCCCTATTTAATAAAACTTTAATATGCCAAACCAATCCTGTCGGTAGCGGGTGTATCGGTTTGGCAACAGGAGTTCAAAATGTTTGATCTATCTGCAATTAATGTTCGTACTGCGGACGTTATCGAAGCTCCAGTTGTTGTATCAGCGATTGAGAATGGGCTTATACCGGTGGATGCTTTGAAAACCCCTCTAGCAGTAGAACTGAAGGTTTGGCCCTCCGCCCTACCGGAATACACCTACATGCTAAGATTGAATGGCATGTCTGTGCCGCCTGAGAAGGAGATTCTTGAGTCTCATCGTCCGGGAGATGTGCTGAATTTAGAGATCCCGGTGGAGTTGCTAACAGAAGGTACTCATGAAGTCTCTTACGTAATTTACAGTCCCTTCAGCAACACCAGTGCGGACTCTTTTGCCACCACCATCACCATCGACAAAACCGCCCCCGGCGCACCCCAACTCGCCCCCATCATCTTCCCGGACGCGATCCAGAACGGCCTCACATCGTCCGAACTGGAATCACTGAACAACGTCCTGCCAGGCAAGATCGCCAGTTATGGCGGCATCGCCGAAGGAGATGTCATTCGAACTTACTGGGGTTCGCTCGAAGGCCCGATTACGTTCGTTAGCGCCAACGACATGGGGCTGAACCGGGTGATGGTCGATTTTCCCCGCGCGCTCCTGGAGCAGGTCGGCGATGGCGAGGCGCCCGTGCATTACACCGTGACCGATCAGGCGGGCAATCTTTCGATGCCTTCCGAAAACGTGTCGGTGACTCTGGAACTGTCTGTCATCACACCCCTCCCGCCACCATTGATCAAAGAGGCCGTCGGAGACACGCTTGATCCAGCGGCAGCCGTCGGCGGCGCAACGGTGGTGATTGACTCCACCGCCAACCTGCAGCTCGGCGAAAAAGTGGTTGTCCGCTGGAAAGGCCCAAAAGGTAGCGACGAAAAAGAAAAAGTCGTCAGCGAAGAAGAAGCTGGCAAAAGCTTGGAAGTAGTCTTCGCCGCCCCACTAGTCGCTGTCAACGACGGGCAAACGGTGGAAGTCTCTTACAGCGTGACTCGCACCAGCGGCATCGTTCAAGACTCCGATACCGTGGCGCTTAGGATCTTGAGTGCAGTGCTTGAACTGCCCGCACCGACAATGGACACCGTTGGCTCGGATGGCATCTTGCGGCCTTCGCTGATTCCCGAGTCGGGAGGATCTGTCAGGGTCAGCTATCCAGACAGTACGGTCGGCGACCTGGTCATGGTCCGCTGGATGGGCACCTATGTTGAAGATACGCCTGCTCAAACGATTGGCACCGAGCCCACGCTGACATTCAACGTGTCGAAGGCGGCTATCTTAGACTCCGAGGGGAAGGCGGCCACGCTGCATTACTACGTACAGCGTGAAGGTGTGGACCGTGAATCCGAAAAGCTCGCGCTGACGGTGACGTCTGCCCTGGAGTTTGACACCTCGGCTGTGGTGCTGAGCGGTAAGGTGTATCTGCTGCCGGGTAGCCCGGAATTGCTGCCGGCATTCCCGACCGGTACGACCCTCACGCGCGTGGCAACGGGAGGTAAACCGCCCTATGTCTATGACTCAAGCGATGTACTGATTGCCCATGTCGATGAGCAGGGTCTGGTGTCCGTTCGTGGCAACGGCAGCGCGACCATTACCGCCACGGACGCAGCGGGCGAAAGCAAGGCCTACAGCGTTTCGGTAACCGGTGTCATTCATTGCATTGGTGTCGGCGCAGGTACCTTGACGCAGGTTTCAAACTCGGCGGCTGCCATCGGTGCGCGCATTCCGAACATTCAGGAACTGATCGAAATCTATAACGCCTACAACGGGCGCTGGCCGATGGGCAAAGGTCTGTACTGGTCCTCTACCGTGGCCAAGAACGTGCTCGGCGCAAAGTGGTATTACGCCAAAGACCTCGACACTGGCAAGGATTTCAAATACCTGCATATCAATGGAGCTCTCGGCGTCTCGATTCGATAAACGCTGAAGGACTTTCCATTCACTTCTCGGCGGGCTGATGGAGCCCGCTCCCCCCGGCGCCACAATCGTATGGCGTCAGCGGGGGCTTTGTTTCGTGAGCACATCTATTTGTTGAGAGAGAGATCATGACTGATTCAATAAATCTCCAGAAAACCCACCTGAACGTACCGTCCCTCGTCGAGCAGTTTCAGGCGACGGTCAACGGCAAGCCCTTTGTTGCAGCCAGCGTGACGGCCTGGTCCTGCTGGCGCTCGGAACTGCGGCACAAACCCAATCGGCGGATATGGAAAATTCTCGCCACGGGTCACGTTACCCGGCACAGCACCAGCATCGGCCTGTTCATTGACCAGACCCTGGGCCCTGGCACCTATGACCTGGTGAATAATCCTTGCATCAGTGTCGTTTATCACAGGACACCTCGTCAGATGGCGCGGGTCTATCACTCCCGCTATTTCCAGACGGGCGAATTGATCCTGCTGGAGTGCAACCCTGACACTCGCCGCCTGCGCGGCACCCTCGAGTTCGGCATGTCCTCCATCAACTTCAAACTGGCGCAAGGCGCATTCAACCTGCAGTGGATCAACGAAGCACAAGACGCATCAGCCCAGTAATAGAAGGGCAACCTGCTCAGCCGCATCCTGCAGACACGCCTCATGACTGACGCCCGATGACTTCAACGGTTTGAGGTCGTGGTTGGCAGTGGGCAGCCAATGCACGCCGATAGCCTTTGAAAGTACGTACTGCTCAACGGCCTGACGATTCCCTAACGCGTCACGCTCGCCTTGAACGATCAGCGTCGGGGTACTCAAAAACTCAAGATGCGCGACCCTTGGCTTTTCCGGCTTGCCCACGGCGTAGAACGGATAGCCGAGACACACCAGCGCATCCACGTTCAGTTCATCTGCAATCAGACTGGCCATCCGCCCGCCCATGGATTTGCCACCTATCGCCAAACGTCCGCTGACCAAGGGTCGCACCGCTTCGTACACCTGGCGCCAGCACTCCAGTAATTTCGGTTGCGGATTGGGAGGACGTTTCCCTCCGTCGATTCGGCGTTGGGCCATGTAGGGAAACTCGAAGCGCAGTACGCCAACCCCCAAATCAGCCAGACGCCGGGCTATGTCATTCATGAACTCACTGTCCATTGGAGCGCCGGCGCCATGAGCCAAGATTAATGTGGCGGTCGTATTTCCCGTGACGCTGACTGGCGCATTCCACAACCAACCCTGCTGCGCTGCACATTGGGCGACTTGATCTGCACCTTTACCGCCTTTCAACGCTTTACTCACCGCGCAACCTCACTGTTCGTTAATTGAGCCGGGCGCAAACGTTTGAGCCAGCTCATTTCGGGCGTAATTATGCCCCACTCAATCCCCAAGCCGGACAGCCTCGGTTCAGCTCTGCCTGCGTAGCCTCACCCGGCACTTCGGATAAAAGCACTGAAGCCATGGGCGCCCCAACCTGCACGCAACCGGGCGGCTCCATTTTCAATCGCGTAACGCCGCCATCGCAGACTATCCGTTACGGTCGCCAGGGTCATTTGCCTGCTCAGGCCAAAATATTTTGGGCAGTGATAAAGTGCAATTAGTGACGTCTTTTGTATACAACTTGCAGTACAAAAATCCTCCTAAAGTTCAAGGAAAGTAGGGGGTTTAACGTTTCAGCCGTGACTGAAACGTCTCAACATCGCGCCTCGCAACGGGGCGCGACGTTCCTGTCCAAATGCGCGGCCAAGTGTCGCACACACTGTGTATACGACTTCCCAGGGCTGCGTTTCCCGACTAAGCTTGCCCGAACAGTGACCAGACAACGTCTGATTGCAAGACAAGTGAAGGGATTTTGAGCAGCAGTTTTCTGATGGGCATATGTAAGCCTAGCAACGCAGCTTTGTATCCACAATTGCAGCGCTCAAACGACCTTGAGTCTCACACGACCTGTCTTTCGAACTGTTCTGGTTCACCGGGCATGTTCTCTTTGCGCTTTGCAGCGTCGGGGGCGTGCTTGAAGTGACACCGACCTTGCGTCTGTACGCCTTTGCTAAGCGCTCACCGCGCCGCAAAACGTCTACGCTTATTCGGTATTGCGTCCGATGGTTACCTCTAATAAATATCCGAATCGTGGAACCTGAGAATGAGCACTGCAATCACTCCGACTGCTTATAACTATAAGGTAGTCCGCCAGTTCGCCATCATGACGGTGGTCTGGGGCATCCTTGGCATGGGGCTTGGTGTTTTCATCGCCTCCCAACTCGTTTGGCCCGAGCTTAATTTCGGTCTCCCGTGGACCACCTTCGGGCGCCTGCGACCGCTGCACACCAACCTTGTGATCTTCGCCTTCGGTGGTTGCGCCCTGTTCGCCACCTCTTATTACGTTGTGCAACGCACCTGCCAGACGCGGCTGATCTCCGATGCCATGGCAGCGTTTCACTTCTGGGGCTGGCAGGCCGTCATTGTCGGGGCGATTGTGACTCTGCCGCTGGGTTATACCACCACCAAGGAATACGCCGAACTGGAATGGCCAATCGCGATTCTGCTGGCGATTGTCTGGGTGACCTACGGTGTGGTGTTCTTTGGCACCATCGTCAAGCGCAAGACCAAGCACATCTACGTCGGCAACTGGTTCTACGGTGCGTTTATCGTCGTGACGGCGATGCTGCACATTGTCAATCACATGTCTTTGCCGGTCAGCTTGTTCAAATCCTATTCGGCTTACTCCGGCGCCACCGACGCGATGATCCAGTGGTGGTACGGGCACAACGCGGTAGGGTTTTTCCTGACCACGGGCTTTCTCGGGATGATGTATTACTTCGTGCCGAAACAGGCCGAGCGCCCGATCTATTCCTATCGGTTGTCCATCGTCCACTTCTGGGCGTTGATCACCCTGTACATCTGGGCCGGTCCGCATCATTTGCACTACACCGCCCTGCCCGACTGGGCTCAATCACTGGGCATGGCGATGTCGATCATTCTGCTGGCGCCGAGCTGGGGCGGCATGATCAACGGCATGATGACGCTGTCGGGCGCCTGGCATAAATTGCGCACCGACCCCATTCTGCGATTCCTCGTGGTATCCCTGGCGTTCTACGGCATGTCGACGTTCGAAGGCCCGATGATGGCGATCAAGACTGTCAACTCGCTCTCCCACTACACCGACTGGACCATCGGCCACGTTCACGCCGGGGCCTTGGGCTGGGTGGCGATGATCTCCATCGGCGCGCTGTACCACATGATCCCGAAAATCTTCGGCCGCCCGCAGATGCACAGCATCGGCCTGATCAACACGCATTTTTGGCTGGCAACCATCGGCACCGTGCTCTACATCGCCTCAATGTGGGTCAACGGCATCACCCAAGGCCTGATGTGGCGTGCGATCAACGATGACGGCACCCTGACTTACTCATTCGTCGAAGCGCTGCAAGCCAGCCATCCCGGTTACATCGTTCGCGCCCTGGGCGGTGCGTTCTTCGCCAGCGGCATGCTGTTCATGGCCTACAACGTGTTCCGCACGGTTCACGCCTCCAACCCTGAAGAAGCCGAAGCCGCCGCGCAGATCGCTGTCGTGGGAGCCCACTGATGATCAGACACGAAACCCTCGAAAAGAACATCGGCCTTTTGTCGTTGTTCATGGTCATCGCCGTTGCCGTCGGCGGGCTGACCCAGATCGTGCCGCTGTTCTTTCAGGACGTGACCAACAAGCCGGTCGAAGGCATGAAGCCGCGCCCGGCCCTTGAGCTCGAAGGCCGCGACGTGTTCATCGCCAACGGTTGCGTGGGCTGCCATTCGCAGATGATCCGGCCATTCCGCGCCGAGACCGAGCGCTACGGGCACTATTCGGTGGCCGGCGAAAGCGTCTGGGATCATCCGTTCCTGTGGGGCTCAAAACGCACCGGGCCGGACCTGGCGCGGGTAGGCGGTCGTTACTCCGATGACTGGCATCGCGCGCATTTGTATAACCCGCGCAACGTGGTGCCTGAATCGAAGATGCCGGCGTATCCCTTCCTCGTCGAGAACCGCCTCGACGGCAAGGACACGCCGAAGAAAATGGAAGTCCTGCGCACGTTAGGCGTCCCGTACACCGATGCCGACATCGCCGGGGCAACCGCCGCCGTCAAGGGCAAAACCGAGATGGACGCACTGGTTGCCTACCTGCAAGGCCTGGGCACACTCATCAGAAGCAAACGGTGATTGCGATGGATATCGGAATGATTCGAGGCCTCGGCACCCTGGTGGTGATGGTGGCCTTCATCGGTCTGGCGCTGTGGGTGTTCAGCCCCCGCCGCAAAGCCGAATTCGACGACGCGACCATGCTGCCATTTGCCGATGATCCCGAGGCGATCAAGCAGGTGCAGCAGGCGCAAGCTTCCAGGAGCGACAAACAATGAGTACGTTTTGGAGTCTGTACGTCACAGTCCTCACCCTGGGTACGATTTTCTGCCTGACCTGGCTGTTGCTGGCGACCCGCAAAGGCCAGCGCGCCGATTCCACTGAAGAGACCGTCGGCCATTCGTTCGATGGCATTGAGGAATACGACAACCCGCTGCCCAAGTGGTGGTTCATGCTGTTCGTCGGCACCATCATCTTCGCCCTAGGTTATCTGGTTCTGTACCCAGGCCTGGGCAACTGGAAGGGTTTGCTGCCGGGCTATGACTACGTCGATAACGACAAGAAGACCGAGTTTTCCAACGGCCAGCAAGGCTGGACCGGTGTGCACGAATGGGAAAAGGAAATGGCTCGCTCTGATGCCCGATTCGGCCCTATCTTCGCCAAATTTGCATCGATGCCCATTGAAGACGTCGCTAAAGACCCGCAAGCGCTGAAAATGGGGGGTCGGCTATTTGCCTCCAACTGTTCGGTGTGCCACGGCTCCGACGCCAAGGGCGCATATGGCTTCCCCAACCTGACCGACGCCGACTGGCGCTGGGGCGGCGAGCCGCAAACCATCAAGACCACGATCATGGGCGGCCGCCACGCGGTGATGCCGGCATGGGGTGAAGTGGTGGGTGATCAAGGCGTTCGCGATGTTTCGGCTTACGTATTGAGCCAGCTCGACGGGCGCAAATTGCCGGAAGATGCCAAGGCCGACGTGGCCGCCGGGCAGAAAATCTTCGCCGCCAATTGTGTCGCCTGCCACGGTCCGGAAGGCAAAGGCACCGCTGCGATGGGTGCGCCCAACCTGACCCACCCCGCCGCCTTCATTTACGGCTCAAGTTTCGCCCAACTGCAACAAACCATCCGCTACGGTCGCCAGGGCCAGATGCCCGCGCAGGAACAGCTACAGGGTAACGACAAGGTGCATCTGTTGGCGGCGTATGTTTATAGCTTGTCCCATGGAGAAAAACCGGCCGAGTAATCCGGAAACGGACGCAGATCATGTAGGAGCTGACGAGCAGCGCGAGGCTGCGAAGCGGTTTGTCTGACACGCCGCACCGGTCGGGCGCGAACCCGGAGCCTTCGGCAACGCCTACACGTTAAAGCCAGCACTGAAGCCATAATCGCTGGCTACCGACCCCGACCGGCACGCACTGGCCGGGGCACTTTTCCACCGCCGTGGGATGCACCGATGAGCAATCAGATTCCGGTACACAACGTCACGCCGCCGGCGAAAAAAGACAGTGACACGGTCGACCTTTATGCCTCTCGGGAGAAGATCTACACCCGCGCGTTCACCGGTCTGTTTCGCAACTTGCGCATGGCCGGCGGAGCGCTGTTGTTTGCGCTGTATTTCGGCACGGTCTGGCTCGATTGGGGTGGCCATCAGGCGGTCTGGTGGAATCTGCCGGAGCGCAAGTTCTACATCTTCGGCGCCACCTTCTGGCCGCAGGATTTCATCCTGCTGTCGGGCATTCTGATCGTCAGCGCTTTTGGGCTGTTCTTCATCACCGTGTATGCCGGGCGTGTCTGGTGTGGCTACACCTGCCCGCAAAGCGTGTGGACGTGGATTTTCATGTGGTGCGAGAAAGTCACCGAAGGCGACCGCAACCAGCGCATGAAGCTCGACAAGCTGCCCATGAGCGCCAACAAATTCGCGCGCAAGCTGGCCAAGCACAGCCTATGGCTGAGCATCGGTTTCGTCACGGGGCTGACCTTCGTCGGCTACTTCTCCCCCATCCGTGAACTGGTGATCGAATTCTTTACCGGACAGGCCGATGGCTGGTCGTATTTCTGGGTCGGCTTTTTCACCCTGGCCACTTACGGCAACGCCGGTTGGCTGCGTGAACAGGTGTGCATTTACATGTGCCCGTATGCGCGCTTTCAGAGCGTGATGTTCGACAAGGACACATTGATCGTGTCCTACGACCCACGGCGTGGAGAGAAACGCGGCCCGCGCAAAAAGGATCTGGACTACAAAGCTCAAGGGCTGGGCGATTGCATCGATTGCACCATGTGCGTACAAGTCTGCCCCACCGGTATCGACATCCGCGACGGCCTGCAAATCGAGTGCATTGGCTGCGCGGCCTGCATCGACGCTTGCGACACGATCATGGACAAAATGGACTATCCACGGGGCCTGATCAGCTACACCACCGAGCACAATTTGTCGGGACAAGTCACTCACAAACTGCGTCCGCGCCTGATCGGCTACGCCGTGGTGTTGCTGGCGATGATCGGCTTTCTGGTGGGCGCATTTTTCATGCGCTCACTGGTGGGTTTCGACGTCAGCAAAGACCGCGTGCTGTATAGGGAAAACGCTGAGGGCCGCATCGAAAACGTCTACAGCCTGAAGATCATGAACAAGGATCAGGTGGACCACACCTATCTGCTTGAAGCCACGGGTTTGCCGGACTTGAGGCTGCAAGGCCGCAGCGAGATCAAGGTCAGCGCGGGTGAAATTCTCAGTCAGCCGGTGGAACTGTCGGTCGCGCCAGAGCAGCTGCCGTCCAGCACCAACGAGGTGAAATTCATCCTCAGGGACGCCGACAACAGCAGCACTGAAACACAAGCCAAGAGCCGATTTATCGGCCCACAAGTACGTTGAGCCCAACGAGAAACAGAGAAGTCAGCCATGCCCGCAGCAATCGCTTCAAGTCCTTGGTACCGGCATCTTTGGCCGTGGATCATCATTAGCATTCTCGCCTGCTCCGTCACCCTGACCCTGACGATGGTGACCATCGCGGTGAATAACCCGGACAACCTGGTCAACGACAACTATTACGAAGCGGGCAAAGGCATCAACCGCTCCCTGGACCGCGAGTTGCTGGCACAGGGCCTCAAGCTGAAGGCCACGATGCACCTGGATGACGTGACCGGCGAAGCGGACCTGCGGCTAACCGGTAATAGCGAGCCTGAGACGCTTGAACTGAATCTGATCTCGCCAACCCAGCCCGAGAAGGATCGCAAGATCGTCTTGACCCGCAGCGAGTCCGAGGCCGGTCGCTACGTCGGTCAGTTGAACGACAAAGTGCAGGGCCGACGCTTTGTCGAACTGCTAGGCGTTGAAAACGGCCAGACTTGGCGCATGTTCGAGGAAGAAGCAGTCAGTCACGACCAGGAGCTGATACTGGGTGACGAGCCCCTGCAGGGTGCGGAAGATTTGAAGCGGTGATGAGCCGATATGCTGCGCTTTCACTAGCACCTGAGCGGACAGGCCCGCTCCCATTTGGATGCGCGGTCTACTGTGGGAGCGGACCTGTCCGCGAAGAGGCCCGATCAGGCCCTATATCCAGGCAAGACTCACGATCATCTGAAATCCTTCCATGACCCAACTCACCCCCTGCTACCACTGCGCCCTGCCCGTACCTGCTGGCAGCCGGTTCACTGCGA
Organism: Pseudomonas rosaeacicularis; assembly: GCF_057128745.1. Lineage (NCBI taxonomy): Bacteria > Pseudomonadati > Pseudomonadota > Gammaproteobacteria > Pseudomonadales > Pseudomonadaceae > Pseudomonas > Pseudomonas rosaeacicularis. Next base: position 91,864 of record NZ_JBSKHT010000011.1, on the reverse strand, counting down.
TCATCCTCAGCGAAACCCGTGAGCTGTGCTGTCCCGGTTGCCAGGCCGTGGCGCAGGCCATCGTCGCGGGCGGACTGGAAAGCTACTACCGCCATCGCAGCGAAGCCTCACCCAATCCAGAGACGCTTCCCACACAACTGATCGACGAATTGCAGCTGTACGACCGCCCTGACGTGCAAGCCCCTTTCGTGCGCCATGATCAGGCGTTCGCTGAAACCACGTTGATGATGGAAGGCATCAGCTGCGCGGCGTGCGGCTGGCTGATCGAGCGACACTTGCGCGCCATGCCTGCCGTCGCCGAGGCGCGCTTGAACCTGTCCAATCATCGCTTGCACGTGCGTTGGGCCGACTCGGACCTGCCGCTGAGCAAAGTGCTCGCCGAACTGCGCAGCATTGGTTATGCCGCTCACCCATATCAGTCCGACAAAGCCGCCGAACGCCTGGCAGGTGAGAACCGTCTGGCGCTTCGCCAGTTGGGCGTTGCCGGGCTTTTGTGGTTCCAAGCCATGATGGCGACCATGGCCACCTGGCCTGAATTCAATATCGACCTCAGCCCGCAGATGCACACCATCCTGCGCTGGGTGGCGATGTTTCTCACAACCCCAATCGTCTTTTACAGCTGCACGCCGTTTTTCAAAGGTGCGATGCGCGACCTGCGCACGCGCCACCTGACCATGGACGTCTCAGTGTCGCTTGCCATCGGCGCTGCGTATCTGGCGGGTATCTGGACGGCTATCACCGGCGTCGGCGAGTTGTACTTCGACGCGGTCGGAATGTTCGCCCTGTTTCTCCTGGCCGGTCGCTATCTTGAACGCCGGGCCAGGGAGCGTACTGCCGCCGCCACCGCCCATTTGGTCAACTTGCTGCCAGCGTCGTGTTTGAGACTGGATCGGGAAGGCCAAAGCGAGCGCATCCTGTTGGCGGAATTACGCCTGGGTGATCAAGTGCTGGTACACCCCGGCGCGGCTTTACCGGCCGACGGCAAGATCATCGACGGCCAGTCCAGCGTTGACGAATCACTGCTGACTGGCGAATACCTGCCACAACCTCGGCAGCTGGGTGATGCGGTGACCGCCGGTACGCTGAATGTGGAAAATTCGCTGATCGTTGAGGTCACCGCCCTGGGCCATGACACCCGGCTGTCGGCCATCGTTCGCTTGCTGGAACGCGCGCAATCGGAAAAACCCCGGCTGGCGCACATCGCCGATCAGGCCTCGCAGTGGTTCCTGCTCGGGTCACTGGTGTTCGCGTTGTTGATCGGCTTGCTGTGGTGGCAAATAGATCCAGCGCGCGCGTTCTGGGTAGTGCTGGCGATGTTGGTGGCGACCTGTCCGTGCGCCCTGTCGCTGGCAACCCCCACCGCCCTGACGGCGGCGACCGGCACGCTGCATAAACTGGGGCTGCTGCTGACGCGCGGGCATGTGCTGGAAGGTCTTAATCAAATCGACACGGTGATTTTCGACAAGACTGGCACGCTCACCGAAGGCCGACTGACATTGCGCGACATCCGTCCATTGGCCAACCTGGCCAGCGACGAATGCCTGGCCTTGGCCGCGGCACTGGAAAACCGCTCCGAACACCCGATTGCCCGGGCATTCGGCCGGGCGCCGGTCGCCGCAGAACAGGTCGTCGCCACGCCGGGCCTGGGGCTCGAAGGTCGGGTGGCGGAACGCACCTTGCGCGTGGGGCAACCGGCTTTTGTCTGCGGCCTGAGCGGCTGCTCGGTGCCGCCGATGCCAGACGAGCCGGGGCAATGGCTGCTGCTGGGCGACGCTCAGCAGGCGCTGGCCTGGCTGGTGCTCGACGACCGCTTGCGTGACGGTGCCGCCGAACTGGTGCAGGCCTGCAAAACGCGAGGCTGGAAACTCATGCTGCTGTCTGGCGACACTTCACCGATGGTGGCGAGCGTCGCTGCGCAGTTGGGAATCGATGATGCTCGGGACGGGCTGCTGCCGGACGACAAACTGGCGATTCTTCACCAACTGCGGGCTGCGGGGCGCAAGGTATTGATGCTCGGAGATGGGGTCAACGACGTGCCAATACTCGCCGCCGCCGACATCAGCGTAGCAATGGGTTCGGCCACTGATCTGGCGAAAACCAGCGCTGACGCTGTGTTGCTCTCCAATCGCTTGCAGGCGCTGGTGCAGGCGTTCAGTCTGGCGCGAAGAACCCGGCGTATCATCATCGAGAATCTGCTGTGGGCGTGTTTGTACAACGGGCTAATGCTGCCGTTCGCCGCATTGGGCTGGATCACGCCGCTGTGGGCTGCGGTCGGCATGTCCATCAGTTCGCTGACCGTGGTGCTCAACGCATTGCGTCTGACCCGGGTGAAAGGCGTTGCCGCCAACGGCTCGGGCCGTGTCGCGAGTGCACTCAGTCGCCCGCAGCCAACATGAGCAGGCCACGGATTTCGGAGGTTTTATGCCCGCGCTCTACATCATGATCCCCGCCGCGTTGTTGATCGTGGCCGTGGCCATTTATATCTTCTTCTGGGCTGTGGACAGCGGGCAGTACGACGATCTCGACAGCCCGGCCCACAGCATCCTGTTCGACGATCAGGACCCCAATCATCAGGCGGGCGTGGATGAGGCGTCGGGCAAAACGCCGCAGTCAGCGGCGGACAAGAAGCGGGCCGATGGATAACCTTGCCCGCGAATGCTTCGGCATGGGCTCTAAAAATGCTTGACCTGCTCCCACTCCTCGCCTCGGCCGTGATCCTCGGCCTGCTCGGCGGCGGGCATTGTCTGGGCATGTGCGGCGGCTTAATGGGCGCGTTGACAATGGCCATCCCCAAAGAGCAACGCAGCCGGCGCTTTCGTCTGCTGCTAGCCTACAACCTGGGCCGAATCCTCAGTTACGCCTGCGCAGGTTTGCTGATTGGCGTGGCGGGTTGGGCGGTCGCCAACAGTCCGGGGGCGATGGTCATGCGCGTGATCGCCGCGCTGCTATTGATCGCCATGGGCCTGTATCTCGCCGGCTGGTGGAGCGGATTGACGCGAATCGAAAGCCTGGGCCGTGGGCTGTGGCGCCACATCCAGCCGTTTGCCAGCAAGCTGTTGCCGGTGTCCAGCGTACCCCGTGCATTGTTGCTCGGCAGCTTATGGGGCTGGTTGCCGTGCGGGCTGGTTTACAGCACTTTGCTGTGGTCGGCCAGCCAAGGCAATGCGCTGTATAGCGCGTTGCTGATGGTTGCGTTCGGGCTGGGCACCTGGCCGGTGTTGCTCGCCACGGGGCTGGCTGCAGAACGCACGACAGCGTTGTTGCGCAAGCGCGGCATTCGTGTGGCCGGCGGATTGCTGGTGATCGTGTTCGGGCTCTGGACCTTGCCCGGCCCGCATCAGCATTGGTTGATGGGGCATTGATCCAGATCAACGCTTGGCGCAGCACCACTCCTTAAAATGGCACCCACAGCCAGCCTTTTTCGGGAATGCCCGCATGCTCGACGACCTTCGTTGGGACTCTGACCTCATCCGCCGCTACGATCTGACCGGACCGCGTTACACGTCCTACCCCACCGCTTTGCAGTTTCATACGCAGATTGGCGCTTTTGATTTGTTGCACGCCCTGCGAGACAGCCGCAATGCGCGTCGCCCGTTGTCGCTGTACGTGCACATCCCGTTCTGCGCCAACATTTGCTACTACTGCGCCTGCAACAAAGTCATCACCAAAGATCGCGGTCGCACGCAGGCCTATTTGCAGAGCGTGCAGCAGGAGATCGAGTTACTGGCTTGCCATCTGGACCCAAAGCAGGTCGTCGAACAATTACATTTTGGCGGCGGCACGCCGACCTTTCTCAGTCACATCGAAATGCGGCAACTCATGGCGCACCTGCGTCAACACTTCACGCTGCTGGACGACGACTCGGGCGACTACGGCATCGAGATCGACCCGCGCGAAGCCGATTGGTCGACCATGGGCCTTTTGCGGGAACTGGGCTTCAACCGCGTCAGCCTCGGTGTGCAGGATCTCGACCCGCAGGTGCAGCGGGCGGTCAACCGTTTGCAAAGCCTGGATGAGACCCAAGCCATCGTCGACGCCGCGCGCACGTTGCAATTTCGTTCGGTGAACATCGACTTAATCTATGGCCTGCCCAGGCAAACAGTGGACGGCTTTGCACGTACCGTAGAGCAAATAATCGCCCTGCAGCCGGATCGCCTGTCGGTATTCAACTACGCGCACCTGCCTGAACGCTTCATGCCGCAACGACGCATCAACAGCGCGGACTTGCCCGCCCCCGATCAGAAACTCCAGATGCTCCAACGCACCGTCCAACAACTGACCGGCGCAGGCTATCGCTACATCGGCATGGACCACTTTGCGTTGCCAGATGACGAGCTGGCGGTTGCCCAGGAAGAAGCCACCCTGCAGCGCAATTTCCAGGGCTACACCACCCACGGTCATTGCGATCTGATTGGCCTGGGTGTGTCGGCCATCAGCCAGGTGGGCGATCTGTACACGCAAAACTGCAACGACCTGAACGACTACCAGAATCAGCTCGCCAGCGATCAACTGGCGACCAAACGCGGTGTGCGCTGCAATGCCGACGACCGATTACGACAGGCAATCATTGGGCAACTGATCTGCCATTTCAGCCTGGATTTCGCGGTGATCGAAAGCCGGTTCGAAATCGTCTTTCAGGACTACTTCCTGGACGTATGGCCGCAGTTGCTGGCGATGGCTGAGGACGGTTTGCTCGACATCGATACTCAGGGCATCGACGTCAACCCCATCGGACGGCTGTTGGTACGCTCGATCTGCGGCGTGTTCGATGCCTACCTGACCGACCGAAACCGTCAGCGATTTTCTCGGGTGATATAGGAAATATCCGCCAGGTGTGCAGGAACGATTTACAGGCCCTGCAAGACAGTGACTAGTCCCACGCCTAAGCGCTGAGTTACCCTTACGACTTATGTGTGTTTTAAGACAAGGAATGACCCGATGCCTGAGCCAGTGAAAGTACGCGCTCAAACCCAGGCCCACTGCAAGGATTGCAGCCTGGCTCCGTTGTGCCTCCCGCTTTCCCTGAACCTGGAAGACATGGATGCACTGGACGACATCGTCAAACGCGGTCGTCCGCTGAACAAAGGCGATTTTCTGTTTCGTCAGGGCGATCGGTTTGATTCGGTGTATGCGGTCCGTTCTGGCGCATTGAAAACCTTCAGCGTCAGTGACGGCGGCCAGGAGCAAATCACCGGTTTTCATCTGCCCAGCGAACTCGTCGGCCTTTGCGGCATGGACGCTGAGGCGTACCCGGTATCGGCGCAAGCGATGGAAACCACGTCGGTGTGCGAAATCCCTTTCGAGCGTCTGGACCAACTCTCAGTGCAGCTGCCGCAATTGCGTCGCCAGTTGATGCGGGTGATGAGCCGCGAGATTCGCGACGATCAACAGATGATGTTGCTGCTGTCGAAAAAGACCGCTGACGAACGCATCGCAACGTTCCTGATCAATCTGTCTGCACGTTTCCGCGCGCGGGGCTTTTCCCCCAATCAATTCCGCCTGAGCATGTCGCGCAACGAAATCGGCAATTACCTGGGGCTTGCGGTGGAGACAGTGTCGCGGGTTTTTACAAGGTTTCAACAGAGCGAACTGATTGCCGCCGAGGGCAAGGAAATCCGCATCATCGATCCGATTCAACTGTGTGCGCTGGCGGGCGGTTCGCTGGAAAGCTGATGCGCAAGGCTTGGGTCAGGCTTAGACTAGCGCCTTTGGTGTGCCTTCCTGCCCAGGATACTTTCGATGATTTTTGACGAGTTCAGCTTCAAATCCCTGATCCGCCCGGTGGTTGATTTCCCCAAGCCGGGCGTCATTTTTCGTGACATCACCCCGCTGTTCCAGTCGCCCAAGGCGCTGCGGCTGGTGATCGACAGCTTCGTTCAGCGCTACATCGATACGGATTTCACCCACGTCGGTGCCATGGACGCACGGGGCTTTCTGATCGGCTCGATCATCGCCTACGAACTCAATAAACCGCTGGTGCTGTTTCGCAAGCAAGGCAAGCTACCCGCCGATGTATTGGCCGAGGCCTACAAAACCGAGTACGGCGAAGCGTTTCTGGAAGTCCACGCCGACAGCCTGTGTGACGGCGATTCGGTGGTGATGTTCGATGACCTGATTGCCACCGGCGGCACGCTGATCGCCGCCGCCAACCTGATTCGCCGCATGGGCGCCAAGGTGCATGAAGCAGCGGCTATCATTGATTTACCCGAGCTGGGGGGCTCCCAGCGACTGGAAGATATGTCGATCCCCACATTCTGCCTGACGCAGTTTGGGTTGACCGATCAGTGAAGTCCCACCCTCTGCTCGCGACACGGTAACTGACACCACATCGCCTGTAGGAGCGAACTTGTTCGCGAGGCGGCTAGCCTGACACGCCTCACAATCGCCTCGCCAACAAGTTGGCTCCTACAGAACCGGAAGCGTCCGGCAGAAGATCAAACCTTCAACGTGCGCTCAACGTGCCCGGCAAACGCATCGATGATGCCCTGCAGGAACGGGCGGGTTTTATCGTTCAATTTGCCTTGCTCATCAAAGAACGTCCCGGCATTGCCCAGGTACGCTTCTGGCTGCTGCATGCACAGCACGTTGAGGAACACGAACGATTGGCGCAAATGCTGGTTAGCACCAAAACCGCCGATCGCGCCTGGCGATACGCTGACCACGGCTGCAGGCTTTGCACTGCCCCACGCGCTTTTGCCATAAGGCCGTGAGCCGACGTCGATGGCGTTTTTCAATGCGCCCGGAACGGAACGGTTGTATTCAGGGGTGACGAACAAAAAGCCATCGGCGCCGAGCAGTTCCTGGCGAAAGCGGGCGTAGGCTTCAGGCGGCAAATCCTGGTCAATGTCTTCGTTATAAAGCGGCAGGTCGCCAATTTCGACGATTTTCAGCTTGAGGCTTGAAGGTGCCAACTCGGCCAAGGCGTGAGCGACCTTGCGATTGATGGAGTCCTTTCTCAAACTGCCGACGATCACTGCAATCGTATGAACCTGACTCATGACATGCCTCTTAATCTAATGGTGAGCTGACAGTTATAGATTAAACGACGCAGATGATCTGTTCGAAATGTGCGGTCATCATCATCGGATTGGTTCATGTTTACCGCGCCAAGCCAATCCCAGGGCGGTCTAGCGCACATTGCGACTATATTTTTTGCTGCCGAAAACTACACTCAAAAACGACGGTCTGAAGGCATAACCGCGAAATGAGCTACAGATCTTTCAGACTTACCTTACAAGCGGCCACGGATTGTCAGCGCGCAGTGGTACGATGCGAGCGAAAACGAGCAGTTATTTCCAGAGGTTACAAAGCAGATGGCTTCAGTTCTAGTTGGACAATTTCATGCCAGAGACGCAGAAGGCCGCGTCTACCCAGTGCATGAGTTCCGTGAATCACAGCCTGTCGAGGCTGGCGGCGCGGAGCCCAAATCCACTTATCGACTGGCCATTGGCGACCGCGTCAACCATCTGGGTGGAGATGAATTCGAGTTGTTGCAGTCCGGAATCAAGATCACTCGGGTTAGCTGAACGTCGAGTAGCCCTGTAGGAGCGCGCTTCCCCGCTAAAGCTTGTTCTGCTGCAGTACCGTTATCGCGGGCAAGCGAGCTCCTACAGGCCGCCTGCCCCGCCGTCCTCAAACAGCAGATACCAGAAAATCGCCACCTCGTGGCTAGACGGATCGATCGCGCGATACAGCAAGTGATCGACGCCTCCAACAATAAACCCATAACTTTCGTACAACCGGCACGCCGCCAGGTTGTTATTCTGGGTTTCCAGCATGATCCCGGGCAGGTTGCGTTTACGAGTCCAGAACTGGGCTACATCCAGCAGCGAACGCGCCACTCCGTTGCGTCTTGACGTCGCGTCCACCGCCAGCTCATCGACATGGGCAAAGCCGTTCCAGTGGGTGCTGAGCACGATGTGGCCCACCGGCTCCTCGCCGATCCACGCCACCAGCACGGTGCTGTCGGCGCGATTTCGATAATCACAGAACTCTTCTGAATCGATGCCGTAGTTTTTGAGGTACGGCTGGACCGAGTCGATGCGCCACTGCGCCACCGGTTTGCCGATCTGCACCTTGGCGTAGCCGCAGACGTTGAAAGTGAATTCGCTGTTAAGGATGTAATCCTCGAAACGTTCGTCAGCGACGCGAACACTCAGAGCGGGTTGGTTTGTCGATGGAGAGTCAGTCATGTCGGGCCTGCACCGTCAATGAAGAGAGACGACCCATCAAAAGGCCCCTCCCACTGGCGTCAACCCTCAGGCCGACGCGGCTTGCTGCTGCGCTTCGAGCAATTGCACCCACAACGCTGGCGCACCGGCTGACTTGGCAATGACCGCCATGCGCGCCTCGTGTTCGGCCATTTCGCTGTCCGAAGCATGAATGATAGGGCCCGGAGTACGGTTGACAACCCGACGAATCTCGCTGGGGCGGTCAGCACCGCCTTCACCATCGTTGTTGCCGGCCAGCGACAACGTGGTCTGGCCACCGGTCATCGCCAGATAGACGTCCGCCAGAATCTCGGAGTCGAGCAACGCGCCGTGCAATTCACGACCGGAGTTGTCGACACCATAACGCTTGCACAGTGCATCGAGGCTGTTGCGCTGCCCCGGATGACGCTCGCGGGCCATGGCCAGGGTGTCGAGCACGGTGCAATAGGTGGTGACGTCAGTGCGATCGGTCTGACCGATCAACGCGAATTCGTTGTTGAGGAAGCCCACGTCGAACGCAGCGTTATGGATGATCAGCTGAGCGCCTTTGACGAATTCGAAAAATTCGTCGGCGACTTCGGCAAAGCGGGGTTTGCCGATAAGAAACTCGTCAGTAATACCGTGGACGCCAATTGCGCCCTCGTCACTCTCACGGTCCGGCTGCAGGTACACATGGAAGTGGCGCCCGGTCAGGCGCCGGCCGATGACCTCGACGCAACCGATCTCGATCACCCGGTGTCCATCGGTCACAGGCATACCGGTCGTCTCGGTATCGAGCACTATTTTTCGTTCAAGGGTGTTTTGTACAGTCATTGCTTACTGCCTCAGCGTCAGGCGCGAATCTTAGCATGCCAAAACGGGTCCCGTTTCTGTAGGAGCGCGCTTGCCCGCGATTGCTTTTTGCCGGCAAGAGTTCGGGAGCCGATATATCGCTATCGCGGGCAAGCGCTCCTACCAGTGATGATCGCGGTTTAGCCGCGCTTTATACCGCGCACTTCATCGACCCCACGATTGGCCAACTGGTCGGCGCGTTCGTTGCCGGGGTGGCCGATGTGGCCTCGCACCCATTGCCAAGTGACGGTGTGGCGATTGACCTGCTCATCCAGCAACTTCCAAAGGTCCGCGTTTTTGACCGGCTCTTTGGCAGCCGTCTTCCAGCCGCGCTTTTTCCAGTTAGGCATCCATTCGGTGATGCCCTTCATGACGTACTGCGAGTCGGTGACCAGGGTCACTTCGCAGGAACGTTTCAATTCTTCCAGTCCGCGAATGGCGCCGGTCAGCTCCATGCGGTTATTGGTGGTATTGGCTTCGCCGCCCCACAATTCCTTCTCCACGCCCTTGCACACCAGCAATGCGCCCCAGCCGCCAGGGCCGGGATTGCCTTTGCAGGCGCCGTCGGAGAAGAGCTCAACGGTTTCACTCATGACGACTTTTTCCAAAATAAGAGGGCTTCTTGCCGGTGAACGCCTGGCGACTAAGGCTCGGGACTGCGCCGATTGACCTTGGCCATCGGCAATGGCAGCAATTTGCCCATCGGCTCGCGACGGGGCATCTGCAGAGGTCGCAGTCCTACCATCAATTTGCGCGCCACCAGCACGTAAAAACCGCCGCCAGGGCTTTGCCAGCCATCGCCCAAGCGTTCAAGACCTGCCAGACGCTGCTGCCAGGCCGGCGAAGCAAGCGGCGGACGATAGCACCCGAAGCGGCGTTTCTCCAGCGCGAAACCCAGCAGATTCAGCCAGTCGCCGACCCGCGACGGGGATATGCAGCGTGCCCTGCGCAGCGCGTCACGAGCGAACAAATGACGAATACCCCACGTGCTCCAAGGGTTGATTCCGACGATCAACAAGTGCCCGCCGGGCCTGACGCTGCTGGCCGCTTCGCGCAGCAAACCGTGGGGCGACAGACAGAAATCCAGACCGTGTTGCATCACCACGACATCGGCGGCGTGCTCACTCAACGGCCAGGCTTGCTCTTCACAGACGATTTCTACCCCCGGCAGCGGCGCGCCCAACCGCACGTTGCGCTGCACCTGTTTGGCGGCGGGCGGGGTTTCGGCTGACGGCCCGTAATGCACCAGATACCCGCCAAAAAAACGCTCCAGCTCTTCATCGAGCACCCGGCGTTCTTCCTGCAACAACAGCTGTCCTACCGGCCCGGACAGCCATTCGCGCGCCGAGCTGATCAGCTCAACCCATTCGGGATCGGCCTGGGCAAATGCTTCTTCGGTCATTTCCGGTCTCCATGAATGATCTCGCGAGAGGTGCTCGCCTGGAACGTATTGAGACTCTAAGATGCGGCATTGATGCAACTTGATGCTGCAATCCTGTTTCCAGCGAGGCGAACCGCATGATACAGATCCAAGCTCTCCCCGCTTTCTCCGATAACTACATCTGGCTGTTACAAGATACGACCAGCCAACGTTGCGCGGTAGTCGATCCGGGGGATGCCGGACCGGTCCTGAGCTGGCTCGCCACCAACCCCGACTGGCAACTGACCGACATTCTAGTGACGCACCACCACGCCGACCACACCGGCGGCGTCGAAGAACTCAAGCGCGTCAGCGGCGCGACGGTCTATGGCCCTGCCGCCGAAAATACGCCCGTGCGCGACGTCTCGCTCAACGACAACGACCGGCTCACCGTACTCGGCCTGGAGTTCGCCGTCTATTCAGTGCCGGGCCATACGCTGGGGCACATCGCCTTCTACCACGAAGACCCGCAAACGCCGCTGCTGTTCTGTGGCGATACCCTGTTTGCCGCTGGCTGCGGTCGGCTATTCGAAGGCACTCCTCAGCAGATGCATCACTCCCTCGGCCGCCTTGCTGAACTCCCGGGCAATACCCTGGTTTATTGCGCCCACGAATACACCCTGAGCAATCTGCGGTTCGCGGTAGCGGTGGAGCCGAACAACCCGGATGTGATCGCGCGTTTTGAACAGGTCAGCCAATGGCGCAACGAAAACCGCATCAGCTTGCCCTCCAATTTGGCCTTGGAACGCAAAACCAACCCTTTTCTGCGTGCCGGCATCCGGGCAGTGAAAGAAAAAGCGGACGAACGGAGCGGCACTGATAACTCAACGCCTGTGGCGGTTTTTACGACCTTGCGGGGCTGGAAAGATAAGTTCTAAAGCGGTAGCCATTCAGCACAAAAATTCTGAATGGTTGACCGTTGTTAATGCAGTTTCTAGAATCGCCCGACATTTTCGACTGGAACTATCCCCCAGCCAATGTCGTCATCTATACGCAGAACCTTCACATCCGACACATTGACTCGGTTGGCCCAAGCGGTCGCAGTTATCGCGAGCGCCACGCTGGCAGGCTGTCAGAGCACCAGCAGCGTGCAACACAGCAACCCCGCCCCGGTTCCGAATCTTTCGGCCAAGATCAAGCAAAAACCGATTTTCCTCGCGCGCAAACCGAGTCCGCAGACGCCACCTCAGGACGTCTGGGAACGGATGCGTGAAGGCTTCCAGCTGCAAGACGGCAACAACCTCAATCCGCGCATCGATCAACAGCGCCTCTGGTACGCCAACAATCCTTCGTTTCTGGAAACCGCTGGCCAGCGCGGCAGTTTGTACATGCACTACATCGTCGAGCGTCTGGAAGAGCGCAACATGCCGCTGGAGCTGGCGCTGTTGCCGGTGATCGAAAGCGCCTACAACCCGATGGCCCTGTCACGCAGCGATGCTGCCGGCATCTGGCAATTCATCCCGTCTACCGGTCGCTACTTCAATCTGCGTCAAACCAATTTCTACGATGGCCGTCGCGACATTACGGCGTCCACCACCGCGGCCCTGGATTACCTGACCAAGCTGCATGACATGTTCAATGGCGACTGGTTGCTGGCGCTGGCGGCTTACAACGCAGGCGAAGGTACGGTCAGTCGCGCCATCGAACGTAACGACAAGCTGAACCTGCCGACCGACTACTGGAACCTGCCATTGCCGCAGGAAACCCGTGACTATGTGCCAAAACTTCTGGCGCTGTCGCAGGTGGTGATGTCGCCGGAAGCGTACGGGGTCAACCTCAACCCGATCGCCAACCAGCCGTATTTTCAGGTGGTCGAGCTCAACCAGCGCATGGACCTTTCGAAAGTCGCGGCCATGGCCAACATTGACGAAGACGAGCTGATTCAGCTCAACCCGGCCTTCAAGAAACGCCTGACCATCGATGGCCCCCAGCACTTGCTGGTGCCGACGTCGAAATCGCAGCTGCTGACCTCCAACCTGTCGAACATGAAGCCCGAAGACCTGATCGACTGGCAGCAGTATCGCGTCCGGCCGGGTGACAGTCTGGCGACCATCGCCAGCCGCTATCAGGTCTCGACCTCCACGCTCAAAGATTTGAACAAGCTCACCAGCACTCATCTGCGTCGTGGTCAGGCGCTGACCATTCCGGTGCGTCCGGGCATCACCCCTGCCCTGCCGGTCTTCCAGGAAATTGCTGTTGAAGACATCACCCCGGTGCGCACGCGCAGTTACAAAGTGAAGAAGGGCGACAACCTGGTGCAGATCGCGCGGATCAACAAGGTGGACGTCAAGGATTTGCAGCACTGGAACAAGTTGTCCGGGCAAAACCTGAAAGTCGGCCAGACGCTGGTGATGCAGGACAACAGCAAGCCCGCCAAAGTCAGCAGCAGTGCGCGCGCGGTTGCCAGCAAGGGCACCAGCAGCAAAGAAGCCGATCAGAAATCCATGCAGTACAAAATCCAGAAAGGCGACTCGCTGTATCTGGTCGCCAAGCGTTTCAACGTCGAGATGCAACATCTCAAACGCTGGAACCCGCGCAGTGGTCAGGCGTTGAAGCCTGGGCAGACATTGACGGTTTACTTGCCGCATTGATCTGGAAAGTTAAACCGCACGATCTGTAGGAGCCAACTTGTTGGCGAGAAGTTGATTGGGTGTATCGGATACACCGCTTCGCGAACAAGTTCGCTCTTACAGGTAATCGATACCTGCCCTGGGCACTCTTTTTCCAGCCGATACAAGCTGTTACTGTGACCGACCGCTGCCTGGATCGAACCTCGATTTGATACGCCATTGCCTGCTGATCGTAAGCCTGGCCTTGAGCACGACAGCCGCCGCGACCGTCAGCGAAAGCCATGGTTACGCACAGTTCGGTGTTCTCAAGTACCCGGCCAGTTTTACGCATTTCGACTGGGTCAATCCCGAGGCGCCGAAGGCTGGCACCCTGCGAATCATGGCGTTCGGCACTTTCGACACCCTCAACGCCTACACCTTCAAGGGCAGCAGCCCGATCTCGACCCCCAATTTCGGCCAGTACGGCGTCAGTGAGCTGAATGAGCCATTAATGGTCGGCACCGGCCAGTACGACCCTTCGGGCGACGAACCGACCTCAAGCTACGGCCTGATCGCCAAGTCCGTCGAATACAGCGAAGACCGCAGCTGGGTGGTGTTCAACCTGCGACCCGAAGCGCGTTTTCACGACGGCAAGGCGATTACCGCCTACGACGTCGCGTTCTCCTACAGAACGCTGCTCAAGGACGGCCATCCGCAATACCGTACGGCACTGCAAGAAGTGCAGCGGGTGGACATCCTCAACCGTCATCGCATTCGCTTCGTGTTTAAACGTAGCGGCAATCCATTACTGATCCTGCGCCTGGGCGAACTGCCCGTGCTCCCGCAGCATTACTGGAAGAACCGCGATTTCAAGGCCACCACCTTCGAGCCGCCTCTGGGCAGCGGGCCCTATCGCATCACCCAGGTTCATCCCGGCCGTAGCCTGGTGTTCGAGCGGGTCAAGGATTACTGGGGCAAGGACTTGCCAGTCAATCGCGGCAAGTACAATTTCAATCGCGTCGAGGTCGAGTTCTATCGCGATGCGGATGTAGCGTTCGAAGCGTTCAAAGCGGGCGAATTCGACATCTACATTGAGCACCAGGCGAAGAACTGGTCGACCGGTTATGACTTCCCGGCAGTGGCCGACGGCGACGTGATCAAGGCCCAGATCACCCACAAGATTCCGACGCAAACCCAAGGTTTGTTCATGAATACCCGCCGCTCGACGTTTGCCGACGTCAAGGTGCGTGAAGCACTGGGGCTGATGTTCAATTTCGAGTGGACCAACCGCACGCTGTTCAACAATGCCTACAAGCGCTCGACCAGCTACTACCCCAACAGCGACTTCTCGGCCACTGACCTGCCGATTGGCCGCGAATTTCTGACCCTGGCGCCGTACCGCGAACAGTTGCCCCCCAACCTGTTCACCCAGCCCTTCAGCGTGTCGAAAACCGACGGCGGAGGCATTCCGCGGGACACCATGCGCAAAGCGCTGGGCCTGTTCGCACAAGCGGGATGGAAGTTTTCCGATGGCCGCCTGATGGGCAATAACGGGCAGCCGTTACGATTCGAAATACTGTTGGTCAATCCCAATCTCGAACGGATCCTGCAGCCCTACATCGAAGACCTCACGCGCATCGGCATCGATGCCAGGCTTCGCACGGTTGATCGTGCGCAATACAAACAGCGTCTGGACCAGTTCGATTTCGACATGATTCTGATGACCCTCAACCAGACCCTCAGCCCCGGCCTTGAGCAGTGGCAGTATTTTCATTCCAGCCAGGCGAATATCAAGGGCAGCAAGAACTATGCGGGCATTGCCAATCCGGTGGTGGACAACCTGCTCAACCAATTGCTCGCCGCCAAGACCCAGGACGATCAGGTCGCTGCGACCAAAGCACTGGACAGAGTCCTGCTCTGGCAGCACTACATGATCCCCAACTGGTACCTCAATAATCATCGTCTGGCGTACCGCAACCGGTTCGTCATGGTCACCACCCCGCCCTACACCCTGGGCCTGCGTGCGTGGTGGCTCAAGCCTTCGGAGAAACCCCAATGACTGCCCTTCGCTCCCTGTTCACACAGGCTGGCGGCTTGTTTCTGCTGGGCATTGCCTGCGCGGCCCAAGCGGCCCCGGAACACGCCATCACGCTGTACAACGAAGCGCCAAAATACCCGGCCAACTTCAAGCACTTCGATTATGCAAACCCCGACGCGCCCAAGGGTGGGACCTTCCGTCAGGCAGGGTTCGGCGGCTTCGACAGCCTCAACCCGTTCATTAGCAAGGGCGTGCCGGCCGACGACATCGGCCTGATCTACGACACACTCGCCCGCCAGGGTCTGGATGAGCCGTTTACCGAATACGGCCTGATTGCCGGCAAAATCGAAAAAGCCCCGGACAACAGTTGGGTGCGCTTTTACCTGCGGCCCGAGGCCAAGTTCAGCGACGGCCATCCGGTCCGCGCCGAAGACGTGGTGTTCAGTTTCCAGACGCTGATCAAAGACGGCTCGCCGCTGTACCGCAGCTACTACGCCGACATTGACCAAGCGATTGCCGAAGACCCGCTCAAAGTGCTCTTCAAATTCAAGCACAACGACAACCGCGAATTGCCGCTGATCCTCGGCCAGTTGCCGGTGCTGCCGAAACACTGGTGGGAAGGTCGCGACTTCAGCAAGGGCAACCTGGAAATCCCGCTGGGCAGCGGGCCGTACAAGGTCGTCGAGGTGAAGGCCGGCCGCTCCGTGCGCTATGAGCGGGTCAAGGACTACTGGGGCAAGGATCTGCCGGTGAACAAGGGCTTCTATAACTTCGACACCCTGTCCACCGAGTACTACCGTGACAACACCGTCGCGCTGGAAGCCATGAAAGCCGGCGCCTTCGACTACTGGCTGGAGACCAGCGCGAAAAACTGGGCCACCGCCTACGACACCCCGGCGGTCAAAGACGGCCGTTTGATCCGTGAGGAAATTCCCAACGGCAACCCGCAGGGCATGCAGGGATTTATCTTCAACCTGCGCAAGCCGATGTTCCAGGACGTGCGCGTGCGCCAGGCACTCAGCCTGCTGTTGGACTTCGAATGGACCAACAAACAGTTATTCAACGGCTCCTACACGCGGACCAAAAGCTACTTCGATAACTCCGACATGGGCTCGCGCGGCTTGCCTACTCCTGAAGAGCTAAAGATTCTCGAACCGCTGCGCGACAAGCTGCCGGCCCAGGTATTCACTGACGAATTCAAACTGCCGGTCACCGATGGCAGCGGCATGATCCGCGAGCAGCAGCGCAAGGCGTTCCAGCTGCTCAAGGAAGCGGGCTGGAAAATCGTTGGCGACAAAATGGTCGACACCGAAGGCAAGCCGGTGACCATTGAATTTTTGCTGGCGCAGACCGAATTCGAACGCATCCTGTTGCCGTTCAAACGCAACCTCAGCGACATCGGCATCAACCTGGAAATTCGTCGCGTTGACGTCTCGCAGTACATCACCCGTCGTCGCTCGCGGGACTACGACATGATCGTCGGCAGCTTCCCGCAGTCCAGCTCGCCCGGTAACGAACAACGTGAGTACTGGGATTCGAGCAGCGCCGACAAGCCTGGCAGCTACAACATTCTGGGGTTGAAAGACCCCGCCGTTGACGTGCTGGTGAGCGGCCTGATCAACGCCGATTCGCGGCAGAGCCTGATTGACCACACCCGCGCCCTGGACCGCGCCCTGCTGTGGGGCTACTACGTTATCCCCAACTGGCACATCAAGACCTGGCGCGTGGCGTACTGGGATCACATCGGTCATCCAAAGGTCTCGCCGCTGTCCGACATCGGCAATATGACCTGGTGGGTCAAGCCTGACGCTCAGCCAGCCGTGCCGCTGGACGCTGCCCCCAAGCAGCCTGATGCAGACGACGCCAAACCTGCGAGCGCGGAGCAATAACATGCTGGCCTATATCTTTCGGCGCCTGTTGCTGATCATCCCGACGCTGCTGGGTATTTTGCTCATCAACTTCGTGATCATTCAGGCGGCGCCCGGCGGCCCGGTGGAACAGATGATCGCCAAGCTGGAGGGTTTCGAAGGCGCCACCAGCCGCATCGCCGGCGGTGGCGCGGAAGTTGCCGTCGCAGGCTCGACCTACCGCGGTGCACAGGGTCTGGACCCAAGCCTGGTGAAAGAAATCGAGCACATGTACGGCTTCGACAAATCGGCGCCGGAACGCTTGTGGATCATGATCAAGAACTACGCCCAGCTGGATTTCGGCAACAGCTTCTTCCGTGATGCCAAGGTCATCGACCTGATTATCGAGAAGATGCCCGTGTCCATATCCTTGGGGTTGTGGAGCACGCTGATCATGTACCTGGTGTCAATCCCGCTGGGGATCGCCAAAGCCACGCGCCATGGCAGCCATTTCGACGTCTGGACCAGTTCGGCGATCATCGTTGGCTACGCAATTCCGGCGTTCTTGTTCGCCATTCTGTTGATCGTGGTATTCGCCGGCGGCAGCTATTTCGACTGGTTCCCGCTGCGCGGCCTGACCTCCAACAACTTCGACCAGATGAGCTGGCTGGGCAAGATCGGCGATTACTTCTGGCACTTGGCGCTGCCTATCACAGCGTTGGTGATCGGCAACTTCGCGACCATGACCCTGCTGACCAAAAACAGCTTTCTCGACGAGATCGGCAAGCAATACGTGATCACTGCCAAGGCCAAGGGTCTGTCGCAGCATCGCGTGCTTTATGGCCATGTGTTTCGCAACGCCATGCTGTTGGTGATCGCAGGTTTTCCGTCGGCGTTCATTGGCATCTTCTTCACAGGTTCTTTGCTGGTGGAAGTGATCTTCTCCCTGGACGGCCTGGGCCTGATGAGCTTCGAAGCGGCGATCAACCGCGATTACCCGGTGGTGTTCGGCACGCTGTTCATCTTCACGTTGCTGGGGCTGGTAGTGAAGCTCATCGGCGATCTGACCTACACGCTGGTTGACCCGCGTATCGACTTCGAAAGCAGGGATCATTAACATGACGTTGTCCCCTCTCAATCGACGCCGCTTCGCCCGTTTCAAAGCCAACAAGCGCGGCTGGTGGTCGCTGTGGCTGTTCCTGATCCTGTTCGGTCTGAGCCTGGGCGCGGAACTGATCGCCAACGACAAACCGCTGGCCGTTCGCTACGACGGCCAGTGGTTCTTCCCGGTGTTCGAGCGCTACCCGGAAACCACGTTCGGCGGCGAATTCCCGCTGGAAGCGAACTACAAAAGCCCCTACATCAAGGAGCTTCTGGCCGCTAAAGACGGCTGGACGTTATGGGCGCCCATCCCCTTCAGCTACCAAAGTATTAACTACGACCTGAAGGTCCCGGCCCCTGCCCCGCCCTCGCGGGACAACCTGTTGGGCACTGATGACCAAGGCCGCGACGTGCTGGCGCGGGTGATTTATGGCTTCAGGGTGTCGGTGCTGTTCGCCCTGACGCTGACCATTCTGAGTTCGATCATCGGCGTGGTTGCCGGCGCGTTGCAGGGTTTCTATGGCGGCTGGGTGGATCTGGTCGGCCAGCGCTTTCTGGAAATATGGTCCGGGCTACCAGTTTTGTATCTGCTGATCATTCTGGCCAGCTTCGTGCAGCCCAACTTCTGGTGGCTGCTAGGCATCATGCTGCTTTTCTCCTGGATGAGTCTGGTGGACGTGGTGCGAGCCGAGTTCCTGCGCGGGCGCAACCTGGAATACGTGCGTGCAGCCCGTGCGCTGGGCATGGAAAACGGCGCGATCATGTTCCGCCACATCCTGCCAAATGCCATGGTGTCGACCATGACCTTCATGCCGTTCATTCTCACCGGCGCGATCGGCACCCTGACCGCGCTGGATTTCCTGGGCTTCGGCCTGCCCGCTGGCTCGCCCTCTCTGGGCGAACTGGTGGCACAAGGCAAATCCAACCTGCAAGCGCCGTGGCTGGGCATGAGTGCCTTCGCCGTACTGGCCTTGATGTTGAGCTTGCTGGTGTTCATCGGCGAATCCGCCCGCGACGCGTTCGACCCAAGGAAATGAGATGAAGCAGGACAATCTGATTGAAATCCGCGACCTGTCCGTCGAGTTCGTCAACGGCGATACAAAGCAGCGCGTGGTCGAGGGCATCAGCTTCGACATCCGCAAGGGCGAAACCCTGGCACTGGTCGGCGAAAGCGGATCGGGTAAGTCAGTCACCGCCCACTCGATTCTGCGATTGCTGCCCTACCCGCTGGCGACTCACCCGACCGGGACCATTCGTTACGCCGGTCACGACATGCTCACCGCCAGCGAGAAGCGTTTGCGGGCGATTCGCGGCAATCGCATCGCGATGATCTTCCAGGAGCCGATGACCTCGTTGAATCCGCTGCAATCGATTGAAAAGCAGATCAACGAAGTGCTCGGCCTGCACAAAGGTTTGACGGGCAAGGCGGCCACTGAGCGTACGCTGGAGTTGCTGGGCATGGTCGGCATCCCCGAACCGCGCAAACGCCTCAAAGCGTTGCCTCACGAGCTGTCTGGCGGGCAACGGCAGCGAGTGATGATCGCCATGGCGCTGGCCAACGAGCCGGAGCTGTTGATTGCCGATGAGCCAACCACCGCGCTCGACGTCACGGTGCAGCTGAAAATCCTTAAACTGCTCAAGGAATTGCAGGGCCGGCTGGGAATGGCCCTGCTGCTGATCAGCCACGATTTGAACGTGGTTCGACAAATAGCCAACCGAGTATGTGTCATGCAGCGCGGTTGCATCGTCGAACAGGCGTCATGCGAGGAGCTGTTCCGTTCGCCGCAGCATCCGTACACCAAAGAATTGCTCAGCGCCGAGCCCAAAGGCGGCCCCGCCGACAACGCTCCGGGGCCGCCGATGCTTGAAGTGGACAACCTGCGGGTATGGTTTCCGATCAAAAAGGGCCTGTTCAAACGCACCGTCGATCATGTGAAAGCGGTCGATGGCATTCACTTCAGCCTGCCCAAAGGTCAGACCCTGGGCATCGTTGGGGAAAGCGGTTCGGGCAAGTCGACGTTGGGCCTGGCGATTCTTCGGCTAATCGGTAGCGACGGCGCCATACGCTTTCAGGGCAAGCCGCTAGACTCCCTGACGCAGCAGCAGGTTCGCCCGCTGCGGCGGCAAATGCAGGTGGTGTTTCAAGATCCGTTTGGCAGCCTGAGCCCACGCATGTCGGTGTGCGACATCGTTGGCGAAGGCCTGCGGATTCACAAGATGGGCACGCCGGTGGAGCAGGAATCGGCGGTGATCGAAGCGCTCAAGGAGGTAGGTCTGGACCCGGATACCCGGCACCGCTACCCCCATGAGTTTTCCGGTGGGCAGCGGCAAAGAATCGCCATCGCCCGGGCATTAGTGTTAAAACCGGCGCTGATTTTGCTGGACGAGCCGACTTCGGCCCTCGACCGCACTGTTCAACGTCAAGTGGTGGAGCTGCTGCGTTCACTGCAAACCAAGTACAACCTGACGTATTTGTTTATCAGCCATGACCTGGCGGTAGTCAAAGCGCTGAGCCACCAACTGATGGTGGTCAAGCAAGGCCAAGTGGTCGAACAGGGTGCAGCCGAAGACATCTTCGCCGCACCGCAACATCCATATACACAGCAGTTGCTGGAAGCCGCGTTTTTGGCCCCGGCAACTGTCGATTAATCTGATAGAGGAACAACACATGGGTTTTCTCGCCGGTAAGCGCGTCCTGATCGTCGGTGTCGCCAGCAAACTGTCCATCGCATCCGGCATTGCTGCCGCCATGCACCGCGAGGGCGCTGAGCTTGCCTTCACCTACCAGAACGAAAAACTCAAGGGTCGCGTCGAAGAATTCGCACAAGGCTGGGGTTCGAACCCTGAGCTGTGCTTTCCGTGCGACGTGGCCAGCGACGAGGAGATCGCCAAGGTCTTCGAAGAACTGAGCAAGAAGTGGGACGGCCTGGACGTGATCGTTCACTCCGTAGGCTTCGCACCGGGTGACCAACTGGATGGCGACTTCACAGAAGCCACCACCCGTGATGGTTTCCGCATCGCTCACGACATCAGCGCCTACAGCTTCGTGGCCCTGGCCAAAGCCGGTCGCGAAATGATGAAAGGCCGCAATGGCAGCCTGCTGACCCTGTCGTACCTGGGCGCAGAGCGCACCATGCCGAACTACAACGTGATGGGCATGGCCAAGGCCAGCCTGGAAGCCGGTGTACGTTATCTGGCAGGCAGCCTTGGTCCGGAAGGCACCCGCGTCAACGCTGTATCGGCTGGCCCGATCCGCACCCTCGCCGCTTCCGGTATCAAGAACTTCCGTAAAATGCTGGCCGCCAACGAAGCGCAGACTCCATTGCGCCGTAACGTGACCATCGATGAAGTCGGCAACGCCGGCGCATTCCTGTGCTCTGACCTGGCATCGGGCATCAGCGGTGAAATCATGTACGTCGACGGCGGCTTCAACACCACCGCGATGGGCAATATCGAAGAGTGATGTGATTGGGCCTGAGCAGTTTTGATCGTTCCCACGCTCCGGCGTGGGAATGCATCCCGGGACGCTCCGCGTCCTTGACGCAGAGCGTCAGAGGCAGCGTTACCACGCAGAGCGTGGGAACGATCAGATACACTGTTTTCCCACTCAACAAAAAGCCCCGGTCTCTCACGAGCCGGGGCTTTTTGTTGTCAGCGGATCAACCGATCAATACTTCTCGATCTTCGCTGCGCTTTGCAGCTGCGCACGGTACGCGGCGAAGTCCTGCTGGCCCTCACGGGAAGCAAGGAAGCGACGGTACTGAGCTTTCTCTTCATCGGTCGGTGGAGCGGCCTGATTGACGCCATTAAGGCGCACGATCACGAAGCTGCCATCGGCGGCGGTCAGGCTGCCATAACCAGGCTTGTCCTTACCTTCCGGCTTGGGCATGCGGAACAACGCTTGCAGCACCTGGGGATCAACACCCTCCTGACTGCGCGACGCGGCTTCCACGACCTTCCAGCTCTGACCTTCCTGCTTGGCGGCCAACGGAGTCTTGCCATCACGCAGACCTGCGAGTAGCGCCTGGCCTTTGGTTTTCACCGCTTCGCTGGCGTGCTCTTTGGTCAGCTGCGCACGAATCGCGCTGGACACTGCTTCAAGCGGCAATTGCTCTGGCTGACGATGCTCCTTGGAGCGCACCACCAGCACCGTCTCCGGATCAAGCTCCAGTGCCGAGCTGTTGGAACCTTCTTCCAGCACTTCAGGGCTAAAAGCGGCCTGGATCACAGCGCGGTTAGCCGTCAGACCTTCACCGCCTTCACGACCGAACGGCGCGGAAGTCTGGACTTTCAGGCCAAGATCCTGTGCTGGCTGCGCCAGATCGGAGGACTCGAACGCTGTGTCTTCCAATTGTTTGGTCGCTTCAACGAACTTCTGTTCCACCAAAGCCGATTTCAGGTCGGTGGTCAGCTTCTCTTTGAGGCTGGCGAACGTCGGCACAGACGGCGCTTCAACGCCCAGCAGCTTGATCAAGTGCCAGCCAAACTGACTGCGAACCGGCGCCGAGACCTGATCCTTGTTCAACGCATACAGCGCGTCTTCGAAGGCCGGATCGTAGACGCCTTTGCCGGCATAACCCAGATCACCACCTTTGGCGGACGAACCCGGGTCCTGAGACAGCTCTTTGGCAAGTGCAGCGAAGTCTTCGCCTTTTGCCAGACGCTGTTGAATCTCTTCAACCTTCGCCTTGGCCTGGGCATCGGTCATCTTGTCGTTGACTTCGATGAGGATGTGGGCAGCACGACGCTGCTCAGCCAGGTTGGCGATTTCTTTCTGGTAAGCCGCCTGAAGGTCTTCGTCCTTGACCGACACTTTGTCGAAGAAGGAGGATTTCTTCAGCTCGATGTAATCAAGCACGACTTGCTCAGGGCTCATGAACTCCTTGGCGTGCTCGTCGTAATGAGCCTTGATTTCATCGTCGGTGACTTTGACGCTCGACGGATCAGCTGGCAGCGTCAGCGTGGCGAAATCACGCGTCTGTTTTTCCAGACGGGCAAAAGCGTCAACCTGAGCGTCAGTGATGAACGCGCTACCGGCAACACCTGCGCGCACTTGACCGATCAGCATTTCCTGACCAAGCATCTGGCGAAATTGCATGCGGGTGTAGCCCAGTTGACGGACAACCTGATCGAAACGATCAGCGTTGAACTTGCCGTCTACCTGGAATTCAGGGGTCAACAGAATCTGCTGATCCAGCGATGCTTCCGAGAAACCGAACTTGGCATCCGCAGCGCCTTGCAGCAACAGCTTGCGATCGATCAGCCCCTTGAGGGCAGACTCACGGAGCATTTGGTCATTGAGCATGGCAGGATCGAAATCCTTGCCCAGCTGTTGCGCAAGCTGACGACGTTGCATGTCGACCGCTTGAGCCAGCTCGTTCTGACTGATCTCTTCACCATTGACTTTCGCGGCGTCCTGACTATGGCTGGTCGCTCTGAAAATGGCATCGAAACCCGTCAGGGCCATCAGAGCAATGATCACTCCGATAATGGTTTTGGCAATCCAGCCTTGTGAATTGTCCCTGATATTCTGCAGCATGCGTCCCCCAGAAACGGTGGTGTTTGACTCACCAACCGCGGAGCGTGGGTAGAATCCGGATAGAAGAAAGGCGCATCCGAGGATGCGCCTTCTCGTAACTTGCAAAGCGGACAGGGTTCGAATTTGCGTCCCCCGAGGTGACAGGCCAGCTTACAACCAACCGCACTTGCCGCTTCACAACCAGGACAGAAGTGGAAGTCCTGGCTGGGTAAAGGCAACGATGAAACTTAGTTCACAGCTTCTTTCAGCGCTTTACCGGCTTTGAAACCTGGCTTCTTGGCAGCAGCGATTTCCAGCGTCTTACCGGTCTGTGGGTTACGGCCTACGCGAGCAGGACGGTCTGTCACGGAGAAGGTACCGAAACCTACCAGTACAACGGAGTCGCCAGCCTTGAGAGCGCCAGTGACGGATTCGATGACTGCATCCAGCGCACGGCCAGCAGCAGCTTTCGGGATATCAGCGGATGCAGCGATAGCATCAATCAGTTCCGACTTGTTCACTCTAAGTCCCCTTATATCTATTGAGTATTTTCTAAGTTTTTTGGTGAAGCCAAACGAGCGCTGAGTGGCCTGGCTATATCGACTGCCTAGGCTTTGAAGAGCCGCTTTATAACAAGGGCTCTAAAAAGCTGTCAAGGAAGCCCCTCAGACTAATGCGTGCTAATTCTTTCCTTAGAATCAGACTCGCGTTTTTCATCCTTTGCAACCATCTCCGGAGCCACATCCGGCAAGGGCTCCGGCGCGTATTGCAGCGCAATTTGCAGGACTTCGTCAATCCATTTAACCGGCTTGATCTGTAGATCCTGTTTGATGTTGTCCGGAATCTCTTTCAGATCACGCACGTTTTCTTCTGGAATGATGACCGTTTTGATTCCACCACGGTGTGCCGCCAGCAGCTTTTCCTTCAGCCCGCCGATCGCCAGAACCTGCCCGCGAAGAGTAATTTCACCGGTCATTGCCACGTCCGCGCGCACAGGTATCTGTGTCAGCGCTGAAACCAGCGCCGTGCACATGCCTACGCCTGCGCTAGGGCCGTCTTTGGGCGTTGCGCCTTCCGGCATATGGATATGGGTGTCGCGCTTCTCGTGGAAGTCCACGGGGATGCCCAGACTTTTTGCGCGACTGCGTACAACGGTCAGTGCTGCGGTGATCGATTCGACCATCACGTCTCCCAGGGAACCAGTCTTGATCAACTGACCTTTACCCGGCACCACGGCAGCCTCGATGGTCAGCAATTCGCCGCCCACTTGAGTCCACGCAAGACCGGTAACTTGACCGATCTGGTCCTGTTGTTCGGCCAATCCGTAGCGGAATTTGCGAACACCGAGGAAATTTTCCAGCATGTCGGCCGTGACCTTCACCGAAAAACGCTTCTCGTGAGCGTGTTCCTTGACCGCTTTACGGCAAACTTTAGCGATCTGGCGCTCAAGACTACGGACACCGGCTTCACGGGTGTAATACCGGATAATGTCGCGAATGGCCTCAGCGTCAAACTCGATTTCGCCCTTCTTCAAACCGTTCGCAGCAATCTGCTTTGGAGAGAGATATTTGGTGGCGATGTTGATCTTTTCGTCTTCGGTGTAACCAGGCAGGCGAATGACTTCCATACGGTCCAGCAATGCGGCTGGAATGTTCATGGAGTTCGCGGTGCACAGGAACATCACGTCCGATAGGTCGTAATCGACTTCAAGATAGTGGTCGTTGAAGTTGTGGTTCTGTTCAGGATCGAGCACTTCGAGCAGCGCCGAGGCAGGATCGCCACGCATGTCGCTGCCCATCTTGTCGATTTCGTCGAGCAGGAACAGCGGGTTGCGCACGCCAACCTTGGTCATTTTCTGGATCAGACGACCTGGCATCGAACCGATGTAGGTACGACGGTGACCGCGGATTTCCGCTTCGTCACGCACGCCGCCCAACGCCATCCGCACGAATTTGCGATTGGTTGCGTGGGCAATGGACTCGGCCAGCGAGGTTTTACCCACGCCAGGAGGACCGACCAGGCACAACACGGGGCCGCGAATCTTCTTCACGCGCTTTTGCACGGCGAGGTATTCGAGGATGCGCTCTTTGACTTCGTCCAGCCCGTAGTGGTCGGCGTCGAGAATGTCTTCGGCGCGAGCCAGATCAAGGCGAACCTTGCTCTGCGCTTTCCATGGCACCTGAACCAGCCAGTCGATGTACGAACGAACAACTGTGGCTTCAGCCGACATCGGCGACATTTGCTTGAGCTTGTTGAGCTCGGCCGTCGCTTTGGTCAGGGCGTCTTTGGGCAGGCCAGCGGCGTCGATGCGCTTTTTCAGCTCTTCGATTTCGTTGTGGCCTTCGTCGCTGTCGCCGAGCTCTTTTTGAATGGCCTTCATCTGCTCATTCAGGTAGTACTCGCGCTGACTGCGCTCCATTTGTTTCTTCACGCGGCCACGGATGCGCTTCTCGACCTGCAGCAGGTCGATCTCGGCATCCAGCAAGGCGAGCACGTGTTCGACCCGTGCGGACAGGTCAATGATCTCGAGAATCTCCTGCTTCTGTTCGATTTTCAGCGCCATATGCGCTGCCATGGTATCGACCAGACGGCCAGGTTCATCAATGCTGTTGAGGGAGGAAAGGACTTCAGCCGGGACTTTTTTGCCCAGCTGCACGTATTGTTCGAACTGAGCCAGCAGGCTACGCACGAACACTTCGGATTCACGGTCCGGCGCGTCGACTTCGTCGATCAGCGCGACTTCGGCACGGCAATGGCCATCGACCTCGATGAAGCGTTCGACAGAGCCGCGCTGCTCGCCTTCAACCAGCACCTTCACGGTGCCGTCAGGCAGTTTCAGCAGCTGCAACACGGTTGCAACAGTGCCCACGCTATAAAGAGCGTCTTCACCAGGATCATCGTCTGCTGGGTTTCTTTGCGCGAGCAGGAGGATTTGCTTGTCGCCGGTCATCGCGGCTTCAAGAGCCTCGATCGACTTCTCGCGCCCCACGAACAGTGGGATAACCATATGCGGATAAACCACAACATCGCGCAATGGCAAAAGAGGCAATTCAATGGTCGTCTTCATGATTTCGCCTCTACGGCGGCCGTAAGGCCATGGACAGATAGATATGAGCTGAAAATCAAGATGGGGGTAGATACCTAAAAAAACAAGCGCGGGATCAACGAAATGCAAAACCGCTTCAAATGCAAAAGGGGCCCGAAGGCCCCTCTGCGTTTACATCACTTGCGGCATGACGCCAACGCTTAAGCGTCAGGCGCCACCTTCGCAGGTGCCTCGCTGTTTTCATAAATCAACAGCGGCTTGGACGTCCCTTCGATGACGCTTTCATCGATGACCACTTTGCTCACGTCAGACTGCGACGGGATTTCATACATGGTGTCGAGAAGCACACCCTCCAGGATGGAACGTAGACCTCGGGCACCGGTCTTGCGCTCAAGCGCACGACGAGCAACCGATTTAAGCGCATCCGGACGGAACTCAAGGTCCACGCCTTCCATTTCAAAGAGCTTGCCGTACTGCTTGGTCAGCGCATTCTTGGGCTCGGTCAAAATCTGCATCAGCGCAGCTTCATCCAGCTCATCAAGCGTTGCCAGTACTGGCAGACGGCCAACGAATTCCGGGATCAGACCAAACTTGACCAGATCGTCAGGCTCGACTTCACGCAGGGACTCGCCCACCTTCTTGCCTTCTTCCTTGCTGCGCACTTCCGCGTTAAAACCGATTCCACCGCGGGTAGAACGCGCCTGGATGACTTTTTCAAGCCCAGAGAACGCGCCACCACAGATAAACAGGATATTACGCGTATCCACTTGCAGGAATTCCTGCTGTGGGTGCTTGCGACCGCCTTGGGGCGGAACGGAAGCCACAGTGCCCTCGATCAGCTTCAGCAAGGCTTGTTGCACGCCTTCACCGGACACGTCACGAGTGATCGAAGGGTTGTCAGACTTGCGCGAAATCTTGTCGATTTCATCGATATAGACAATACCCATCTGGGCCTTCTCTACGTCGTAATCGCACTTCTGCAACAACTTCTGGATGATGTTTTCAACGTCCTCACCCACATAACCGGCTTCGGTCAGGGTGGTGGCGTCCGCGATGGTGAAAGGAACATTGAGCAAACGAGCCAGCGTTTCCGCCAACAGGGTCTTGCCGGAGCCCGTAGGGCCGATCAGCAGGATGTTGCTCTTGCCCAACTCAACGTCGTCGTTTTTCTTGTCACGCTGGTTCAAACGCTTGTAGTGGTTGTACACCGCTACCGCGAGAACCTTTTTGGCACGTTCCTGACCGATTACATACTGGTCAAGGATGCCGCTGATTTCTTTAGGCGATGGTAATTTATGGGCGCTGCTCTCTGCCTGGGCTTCTTGCACCTCCTCGCGGATGATGTCATTGCACAGGTCGACGCACTCGTCACAGATAAATACCGAGGGGCCGGCAATCAACTTGCGTACTTCATGCTGGCTTTTGCCGCAGAAGGAGCAGTAAAGCAGTTTGCCGTTATCCTCGCCGTTGCGGGTGTCAGTCATTCGATCGATCCAATCCGGTAGGCTTGCAACACAAGATGAAGGCAATTGCGGGCTTTTTCAAGTCCGCAGGTGGCACGGATGTCCGGCCACCCGGGATTACTGCCTATCTAGCAGTCATTTGACCATTTGGCGTTTGTCGAGAACCGAATCAACCAGACCGTATTCAGCAGCGCGTTCGGCGCTCATGAAGTTGTCGCGGTTGGTGTCTTTCTCGATGGTTTCCAGCGACTGACCTGTGTGGTGAGCCAGCAATTCATTCAGACGTTGACGAATGAACAGGATCTCTTTGGCATGGATATCGATATCCGAAGCCTGACCCTGGAAACCGCCCAGCGGCTGGTGAATCATCACGCGCGAATTCGGCAGTGCGAAACGCTTGCCATGTGCGCCACCGGCCAACAGAAACGCGCCCATGCTGCAGGCCTGACCCATGCATGTGGTCGACACGTCTGGCTTGATGAACTGCATGGTGTCGTAGATCGCCATGCCTGCAGTCACCGAACCGCCTGGTGAGTTGATGTAAAGATGGATGTCCTTGTCCGGGTTTTCCGCTTCAAGGAACAGCAGTTGCGCCGAGATCAGGTTGGCCATGTAGTCTTCTACTGGACCCACCAGAAAGATCACTCGCTCCTTGAGCAGGCGCGAATAGATGTCATAGGCGCGTTCGCCACGGGCGGACTGCTCGATAACCATCGGGACCAGGCCGCCTGCGGCCTGGATGTCAGAGTTCTGCTGAATATAAGAATTGCGGGACATGTCCGGCATTCACTCCCAAATAGTCATGTCTTGAATACGCATAAGCCAGCGCGAAGGCTGGCTTATGGTGTTTTCGAACGAGAGGAGAAATCAGTCGGCTTGTGGAGCTTCTACCGGCTTGACAGCTTCTTCGTACGAGACCGCTTTATCGGTCACGCTCGCTTTCTGCAAAACAGTATCCACAACTTGCTCTTCCAGCACAACCGAACGCACTTCGTTCATTTGCTGTTCGTTCTTGTAGTACCAGGATACGACCTGCTCTGGTTCCTGGTAAGCGGAAGCCATTTCCTTGATCAGCTCGCGAACGCGATCTTCGTCAGGCTTGAGGTCGAACTGCTTGACCACTTCAGCAACGATCAGGCCCAGCTCAACGCGACGCTTGGCTTGCTCTTCGAACAGCTCGGCAGGCAGCTGATCTGGCTTGATGTTGCCGCCGAACTGTTGAACGGCCTGAACACGCAGACGGTTCACTTCGTTTTCCAGCAGCGCTTTCGGCACTTCAATCGGGTTGGCGGCCAGCAAGCCGTCCATTACCTGATTCTTGACCTTGGACTTGATCGCCTGACGCAGTTCGCGCTCCATGTTCTTGCGAACTTCGGTGCGGAAGCCGTCGATCCCGGTTTCCTTGATGCCAAACTGATTGAAGAACGTTTCGTTCAACTCAGGCAGTTTCGGCTCGGAAACGGTGTTGACGGTCACATCGAACTCAACCGGCTTGCCGGCCAGTTCCAGATTCTGATAATCCTCTGGGAATGTCAGAGTCAGAACACGCTTTTCGCCAGCTTTTGCGCCAACCAGAGCATCTTCGAAGCCTGGGATCATGCGAGCCGAACCCAGTACCAGCTGAGTGCCGGTAGCGGAACCGCCAGCGAACTCTTCGCCGTCGATCTTGCCCACGAAATCGATGTTCAGTTGATCTTCGTTTTGAGCAGCGCGATCGGTCTCTTCAAAACGAACGTTCTGCTTGCGCAGGATTTCCAGCATGTTGTCCAGGTCGCTGTCGGCCACATCTGCGGACAAACGCTCAACGGCAACGGATTCGAAACCGGCAACGGTGAACTCCGGGAATACTTCGAAAGTAGCGACGTATTCCAGGTCCTTGCCTTTTTCGAAGGACTTTGGCTCAACCGATGGAGCGCCGGCCGGGTTCAGCTTTTGCTCTACGACGGCTTCGTAGAAGGTCGCCTGGATCAGGTCGCCCAATGCATCTTGACGAGCACCGTCTTCGTAACGCTGGCGGATCACGCTCATAGGCACTTTGCCTGGGCGGAAGCCCGGGATCTTGGCTTTACGTGCGGTCTGCTGCAGACGCTTGTTGACTTCAGTCTCGATGCGCTCAGCTGGCACGCCAATGGTCATGCGGCGCTCAAGAGTGGAAGTATTTTCAACAGAAACTTGCATGGATATTCCTCGTTGCACAGACGTTAGCCGGCCGTTTCCGACCCCAGAATCAAGGGCAAGCATTCTAGTGGGTCAAACTCAAGAAGTCACCCTACTGAATCAGGGTAAATAAAGTGGAACCAATCAAGGGATGCGTCGCGCGCACCAATGGCTGTCGCGAGCGCTCTGGGACAGCCCTGATCCGCTCCTATATAAAGGAAGCGAAGCATGACCGAATATCGATCCAGTCCCTGGAAACAGTCCAGACAACCCTGCAACGGATCAGCCGTCGGGGTTGCTGCATCATGAAACCAATACGCTGAAACAAAAAAAGCCGCACTAGGCGGCTTTTCTATTCCCTGAGAACGCCAAGGCAATTCTCAAGGTTTTTAACTGGTGCGGACGGAGAGACTCGAACTCTCACACCTTGCGGCGCTGGAACCTAAATCCAGTGTGTCTACCAATTCCACCACATCCGCATTTGAAGCTGTTAAAGCAAAGGCGCCAGATTATAAGTCTGGCGCCTTCTTCGAATATGGGGTGGACGAAGGGGATCGAACCCTCGACAACGGGAGTCACAATCCCGTGCTCTACCAACTGAGCTACGCCCACCATATCGCGTTGTAACCGGCGCATTCTATTTGAATGCTACTTGTGCCAAAGCTGCCGTTAATGGCGCACCCGGCAGGACTCGAACCTGCGACCATCCGCTTAGAAGGCGGATGCTCTATCCAGCTGAGCTACGGGCACTTATATAATTTGTATTCTTGCGATTACAAACCAAGCGCTTCAATCAAGCTGAGCAGATCTAAACCCACCTGACTCAATCAACCTACCGACTTCGTCCGCCATCGCTGGCCACTCAGTGCTAGGCTGTGCCCGACAAGTGCGACGAATCTTATAGACGGTCTAAAAGGTCGTCAACTCTTTTTTCTAAAAAATTCAGTTAATTAAAGGGGTTAGGGGATTATGCAGACCAACCGCCTTTGCCCTTGGGCGATGTCATGCGAGAATGCGCGCTCTTTTTTCCTCCCTTCCGATGGTTAATCACGCGTAATGACTGCAAAACTAATAGACGGCAAAGCGATCGCAGCCAACCTGCGCCAGCAGATCGCCAAACGTGTCGCCGAGCGTCACGAGCAGGGCCTGCGTACGCCGGGCCTGGCGGTGATACTGGTCGGCAGCGACCCCGCCTCTCAGGTTTACGTCTCGCACAAACGCAAAGACTGCGAAGAAGTCGGGTTCATTTCCCAGGCCTATGACCTGCCCAGCGAAACCACTCAGACCGAGCTGACCGATCTCATTGATCGCCTCAACAATGACGCGGCCATCGACGGCATTCTGCTGCAACTGCCTTTGCCGGAGCATCTGGACGCTTCCAGCCTGCTGGAGCGCATCCGCCCGGACAAAGACGTCGATGGTTTCCATCCTTATAATGTCGGCCGTCTGGCTCAACGTATCCCGCTGCTTCGTCCTTGCACGCCTAAAGGCATCATGACCCTGCTGGAAAGCACCGGGGTCGATCTGTATGGCAAGGATGCAGTGGTGGTTGGCGCCTCCAATATCGTCGGTCGCCCGATGGCGATGGAATTGTTGCTCGCCGGTTGCACCGTGACCGTGACCCACCGCTTCACTCAGGATCTGGCAGGCCACGTCGGCCGCGCGGATCTAGTCGTGGTGGCTGCCGGCAAACCCGGACTGGTCAAGGGTGAATGGATCAAGCCAGGCGCTATCGTCATTGACGTCGGGATCAACCGTCAGGAAGACGGCAAGCTGGTAGGTGATGTGGTTTATGACACCGCCCTGCCCCGCGCTGGCTGGATAACGCCCGTGCCAGGCGGTGTGGGGCCGATGACCCGGGCCTGCCTGCTGGAAAACACCTTGTACGCAGCCGAGACGCTGCACGGCTGATCAGCTCGACCGATCAGGCAAATAAAAACGGCACCCGAGAGTGCCGTTTTTTTATCCCTAACTTCAGCGCTTCTGTAGGCGCCAACTTGTTGGCGAGAGGCGCGACCGGGTGTTCCAGTTACGCCGCCTCGCGAATAAATTCGCTCCTACAGAGCACCGCTCCAGCGATATCAGAATTTACTTCTTGGCCGCTTCCCAGCTTTTCAGCAGTTCGTTGTAGTTGATGGTTTCGCCCTTCGGCTTCTCGTTCGCCAGTTTGCGCTGTGGCGCCAGGAACTTGCCGCCGCTGCTCTCTGCCTTTTTGTACCACTCCTCAGCCGAGGTTTCCGGGTTCATCTTCGGCGCGCAATTGCTCGCGTCCTGGACCTTGGAGCGCTCGATACGGGTCATGATCGCGTCCTGATCCTTGGCCAGACCATCGAGAGCCGCTTGCGCGGTTTTCTCGCCAGTAACGGCTTCAGCCACATGGCTCCACCACAGTTGCGCCAACTTCGGATAATCGGGAACGTTGGTGCCGGTTGGCGACCATTGAACACGGGCAGGGCTGCGGTAGAACTCCACCAGACCACCGAGTTTTGGCGCCAGGGCGGTCATCTCTTTGGAGTTGATGTCCGACTCACGAATCGGCGTCAGGCCAACAATGGTTTTCTTCAGCGATACAGTCTTCGAAGTCACGAATTGTGCGTACAGCCAAGCCGCCAGACGTTGCTTCTCAGGCGTCGCCTTGAGGAATGTCCACGAACCCACGTCCTGATAGCCGAGCTTCATGCCCTCTTTCCAGTACGGACCTTTAGGCGACGGCGCCATCCGCCACTTCGGTGTTCCATCAGCATTCATCACCGGCAGACCAGGCTTGGTCATGTCGGCCGTGAACGCGGTGTACCAGAAGATCTGCTGAGCGACGTTGCCTTGGGACGGCACAGGGCCCGACTCAGAAAACGTCATGCCCGCAGCTTCAGGTGGCGCGTAGGCTTTGAGCCAGTCGATGTATTTCTGGGTCGCGAACACAGCAGCCGGGCCGTTGGTGTCGCCACCTCGGGTGATGCTCGAACCGACCGGATGGCAGTCTTCTACGCGAATACCCCACTCGTCCACCGGCAAACCGTTTGGCAGGCCCTTGTCACCGCTGCCGGCCATGGAGAACCAGGCGTCGGTGAAGCGCCAGCCCAAGGATGGGTCTTTTTTGCCGTAGTCCATGTGGCCGTAGACTTTCTTGCCGTCGATTTCCTTGACGTCTTCGCTGAAGAACTTGGCGATGTCTTCATAGGCAGACCAGTTGACCGGAACGCCCAGCTCGTAGCCGTACTTGGCCTTGAACTTCTCTTTCAGGTCAGCACGGTCAAACCAGTCGGCGCGGAACCAGTACAGGTTGGCGAACTGCTGATCCGGCAGCTGGTAGAGCTTGCCGTCTGGCGCAGTGGTGAACGAGGTGCCAATGAAATCCTTGATGTCCAGCGTTGGCGACGTGAAGTTCTTGCCTTCATTGGCCATCAGATCGGTGAGTGATTCGGCTTTGCCGTAGCGAAAGTGCGTACCGATCAGGTCCGAGTCGTTGACCCAGCCGTCATAAATGCTTTTGTCGGACTGCATGGCCGTTTGCAGCTTCTCGATGACGTCACCTTCCTGTAGCAGGTCGTGGGTCAGCTCGATGCCGGTGATCTCAGTGAACGCCTTGGCCAGGGTCTTGGATTCGTACTCGTGGGTGGTCAGGGTTTCCGACACCACCTTGATCTTCATGCCGCGAAACGGTTCGGCCGCCTTGATGAACCACTTCAACTCTTCCAGTTGCTGTTCGGCGTTGAGCGTGGAAGGCTTGAACTCGCTGCCTACCCATTTCTTCGCTGCATCTTCGTACTGATCCGCCCACGCCGACACGCTCAAGCCGGTGAGTGTCAGCATGGTTGCCAACGTCACGCTATGTCGCAGCTTGTTTTTCTTATTGAACATAGACACCTCCAGTGTTTTTTCTTATGTAGTCCCGCTTGCCAACCTGTCGCGCCTCTTATGGAAGCGGCGCTCTTACGACTCAATCTTCAACCCCAACGCATGACCACCAACAGCCACACCAGAGAAATCCCCGACGCGACCCAGATGCTCCAGTCGGTCGCGCCAATCACCAGCAAATGCAGGTAGGCGCTGCCGAGTAAACCGATGAACAACCGATCGCCACGGGTGGT
This sequence comes from Pseudomonas rosaeacicularis, assembly GCF_057128745.1. Taxonomy (NCBI): domain Bacteria; kingdom Pseudomonadati; phylum Pseudomonadota; class Gammaproteobacteria; order Pseudomonadales; family Pseudomonadaceae; genus Pseudomonas; species Pseudomonas rosaeacicularis. Next base: position 57,596 of record NZ_JBSKHT010000011.1, on the reverse strand, counting down.
GGAAATCGGCAAGAAACCGCGCCGTTCAATGCTCGCCGAGCGCAATTCCCAGGCAGTCATGCCGACCAATATCGCGGCGATGCTGCCAAAGAAAATTGCGGTGGGCAGTGTCCAGGCCATCCATTCCATTTTTTCGACTCCTCAGACACGACCAAGAGCAAAGCCCTTGACCACGTGATTGCGAACGAACCAGATCACCAGCATGCCCGGCAGAATGGTCAACACCCCCGCCGCTGCCAGCACCCCCCAATCGATACCCGATGCCGACACCGTGCGGGTCATCACTGCCGCGATGGGCTTGGCGTTGACCGAAGTCAGCGTGCGCGCCAGCAACAGCTCGACCCACGAAAACATGAAGCAGAAGAACGCTGTCACGCCGATGCCGGAGCCAATCAAAGGGATGAAGATCTTCACGAAAAACTTTGGAAAACTGTAGCCGTCGATGTAAGCGGTTTCGTCAATTTCCTTTGGCACACCGGACATGAAGCCTTCGAGAATCCACACCGCCAAGGGCACGTTGAACAGGCAGTGCGCCAGTGCAACGGCAATGTGGGTATCGAACAGGCCAATGGACGAGTACAGCTGGAAAAACGGCAGCAGGAACACGGCCGGCGGCGCCATGCGATTGGTCAGCAACCAGAAGAACAGGTGCTTGTCACCGAGGAAACGATAGCGTGAAAACGCATAAGCCGCTGGCAACGCCACGCTCAGCGATATCACGGTATTCAGGCACACGTAGTACAGCGAGTTAATGTAGCCGCTGTACCAGCTTTCGTCGGTAAAGATCACCTTATAGTTGGCCCATGTGAAGTCCTGCGGAAACAGCGTCAGGCCCCCGAGGATTTCGGTGTTGGTCTTGAACGACATGTTCACCAGCCAGTAGATCGGCAACAGCAGAAACACCAGGTAAATCCACAACGGCAAGATTTTTTTCCAGGAACCACTTTCGCGCGTGCTCATCGGCCGCTCCTCAATTCTTTTCGCCGTGGGTCATGGCGGTATAAAACACCCACGACACCAACAGAATGATCAGGAAGTACACCAGCGAGAATGCCGCCGCCGGGCCCAGGTCGAATTGACCCAGTGCCATGGTAGTCAGGGTCTGGCTGAGGAAGGTGGTCGAGTTACCCGGCCCGCCGCCGGTGAGCACGAACGGCTCGGTGTAGATCATGAAGCTGTCCATGAAGCGCAGCATTACCGCGATCAGCAGCACGCTCTTCATCTTCGGCAGCTGAATGTGACGGAACACCGCCCAGCTCGACGCCCGATCGATGCGCGCCGCCTGGTAATACACATCCGGAATCGCCCGTAAGCCGGAATAGGCGAGCAGCGCCACCAGCGAGGTCCAGTGCCAGACGTCAATGATCAGCACCGTCACCCAGGCGTCCGACGCGTTGGCTGCGTAGTTGTAACTGATGCCCAGCACGTTATTGAGAAACCAGCCCAGCAGGCCGATATCGCCACGGCCGAAGATCTGCCAGATGGTGCCGACCACGTTAAAGGGGATCAGCAGTGGAATAGTCATGACGATCAGGCACAGCGACGACCAGCGCCCCTTGGTCGGCATGGTCAGCGCGATACCAATTCCCAGCGGGATTTCGATAAGCAGCACACAGGCCGAATAGATGAACTGGCGCAGCAGCGAGTCATGGAGACGCGGGTCCTGCAGTACTTGCTTGAACCAGTCGGTGCCGACGAAGTAGCGGCTGGACTGGTCGAAGATGTCCTGCACCGAATAGTTGACCACGGTCATCATCGGAATGATGGCGCTGAACGCCACCAGCAAGAACACTGGCATCACCAACCACCAGGCCTTGTTGTTCTGCACCTTACTCATGGGGCACCTCGCTCTGCGCATTGGCTTCGAGCAGATAATCGTCGGCATACAGCATCAGCCACTGACCGGGAAAGCTGATCCAGGCCTGGCCTTGCGGCACCGGTTTGTCTTCGGGAATGCGGACCTTGAGCAACTGGCCGGCCAGTTTCAGGGTGAGAATCTTGTAGGTGCCCAGATCCTCGACGTAGGTCACGTCGGCGCACATCGCGTCGTCGTAAGGACCGTCCCAGAGGTGCACGAACTCCGGACGAATGCCGACTTTCAGGCTGCTCCACTGGGTCGAAGCCAGGCGTTGCTGCAAGCCTTCAGACAGCGGCAAATGTATGTCGCCGAACCCTACGCCACCCGGTTGCGGGGTGACTTCGATCAGGTTCATGCCGGGGCTGCCGATGAAGTAACCGACAAAGGTGTGCCTGGGTTTTTCGAACAATTCGCGCGGAGTACCGAACTGCACGATCTGGCCGCCGAACATCACCGCGATTTTGTCGGCGAAGGTCGAGGCTTCGAGCTGATCGTGGGTGACGTAGACCATCGTGATGTTGAACTGCTCGTGGATCTGCTTGAGCTTGCGTCGCAGTTTCCACTTCAGATGCGGGTCGATCACGGTCAGCGGTTCGTCGAACAGGATCGCCGATACGTCATCTCGAACCAGTCCACGGCCCATTGAGACTTTCTGCTTCTCATCGGCGGTGAGGTTCTTGGCTTTCTTTTTCAGCAGCGGTTGCAGGTCCAGGACGTCAGCGATTTCCCCGACTTTTGTCTGAATCTTCTTTTCGTCCATGCCCTGATTGCGCAGCGGGAACGCCAGGTTGTCGTACACCGTCATGGTGTCGTAGACCACCGGAAACTGGAAAACCTGCGCGATATTGCGCTGCTCGGGAGACATGGTGTTGACGACTGTGGAGTCGAACATTACCTGGCCTTCAGACGGACTGAGCAGGCCGGAGATGATATTGAGCAGGGTCGATTTCCCACAGCCGGAAGGACCCAGCAGCGCGTACGCCCCGCCCTGCTCCCAGATGTGGCTCATCTCGCGAATCGCATAATCTTCAGGCCCGCTCGGCGTGGCGCTGTAACTATGGGCGAGGTTTTGCAAGCGAATCTCAGCCATCAGGCAACCCTCGCCATGCGCAGGCCCGGTGCCTGAATCAGGCGGCCCTGCTGATCGAACACGAATAATTTGTGCGTCGGGATATACACGCGGATCGACGCATCAACGTCATAGGCGTGCACGCCCGGCAAATGCAGCACCAGTGAGAAATGCTCATTGCGCACATGAAGGAAGGTTTCCGAACCGCTGATTTCAGCCAGTTCAACGGTCACCGCCAATTCCAGATCGTCGTCGTTGGACGGCACAAGGCTCAGGTGGCTCGGACGCACGCCAAAGCGGTAGTCGCCATCGCCGATGTTGCGCAGATCGACGTTGAGCGGGAAGTGCACGAAATTGGCGAAGCTGACTTCGTTGCCTTCTATACGCCCCGGCATCAGATTGATCGGCGGCTCGGAGAACAGCTCGGCGGCCAGCACGGTTTTCGGCTGGTGATACACCTCCGGCGTCCTGCCGCTCTGAATCACCCGGCCTTCGTGGAGAATGGTGGTTGTGCCGCCCAGCGCCAGCGCTTCGTTGGGTTCGGTGGTGGCGTAGATGGCGATGGTGTGGCGCGCTTCGAACAGCAGGCGCATCTCTTGGCGCAGCTCTTCGCGCAGCTTGTAGTCCAGGTTAACCAGAGGCTCATCGAACAGAATCAGCTCGGCGTCCTTGACCAGCGCGCGAGCCATGGCCGTGCGCTGCTGCTGACCACCGGAGAGTTCGAGGGGGTAACGGGTGAGGAATTTTTCAATCCGCAGCATTTTTGCGGTTTCCAGAACCTTGCTCTGGATTTCCTCTTTCGAGACACCGGCCTGACGCAGTGGGGAGGCGATGTTGTCGAAAACGGTCATGCTCGGATAGTTGATGAATTGTTGGTACACCATCGAAACGTTGCGATGACGCACCGCAACCTTGGTGACATCTTTGCCATTCATCAGTACTCGGCCGCTGTCCGGCTTGTCCAGCCCGGCCATCAGGCGCATCAGGCTGGTTTTGCCTGATAAGGTGCGCCCCAGCAATACGTTGAATGAGCCAGGTTCGAAGCTCAGCGAAGCATCATCGATCCAGATCTGACCGTCGACTGCGCGGCTGACGTGCTCAAGCGTGAGAGACATGGCGTGCCCTTTCTCAGTTCTTATTAGAGTTATGCATTTCAAGTCGCAACGTTCGTCGACCCGAATGTTGGATAGCGACAATCGTGCCAAGCGGGCTGCAGTCACCCTCGCTGAGCCATGAACCCCGGGCTAGAGCCTCCGGCGTCTGTCATGTGTAATTTTGATATTCGTTGCTGAACAAAAATGAACAGTAAACACTGAACACCTGAACAAAATGAACATTGACTTTGAACAATCCTGAACAACAATGGATGAACGTTCCGAGCACGGATGCTCATGCAAGCCGCTGACAGAAAAGAAAGCTAAAAAAATAATAAGCTCTCGGACTCCTACCCATGGCCCTACCTGGCATCCCCAGCAATCACGACACCATCATTCAGGATTCATGGGCACGCTGCCGTGAGTTCGGTCTGGACCACCAGTCGCGTCCGGCGTTCGGCCAATTGCCCGAGCAGCAGGTCACTCAATTGCTGGAGCGCCACCACTCGCTGGTGCAGACCACCCACCAGCAAGTTTTGCCGTTCTACGAAAACATCCTCAGTAACTCCAATTGTCTGATCCTGCTCGCCGACCAACAGGGCCAGGTGCTGAATTCCTGGGGCACCAAGCGCTTCGTTGAACCGGCGCAGAGCCTGGGTTTCGTGCCGGGCGCAACCTGGGTCGAGCAAGCCACCGGCACCAACGCGATTGGCACGGCGCTGGCCTGCGAACAGGCTGTGCACATTGAACACGATGAGCACTTTCTCAAGGCCAACCGTTTCATGACCGGTTCCGCCGCGCCGATTTTCGACGCCAGCCGCCGCATGATTGCCGTGCTCGACGTCTCCAGCGACAGCTTCCTGCCGCCGTCCCACACGTTGGGGATGGTGAAGATGATGAGCCAGACCATCGAAAACCGGCTGATCCTCGACCAGTTCCAACACAGTTACTTTCAGCTCACCTTCAACACCGGACTGAACAACCTCGACAGTCAGTGGGCGGGTTTATTGGTGTTCGACGAAAGCGGCCAGATCCTCTGCGCCAACCGCCGCGCGGACAATCTGCTGGGCGTTAGCCTGTTGCGGGTGAACATTGAGGACCTGTTCAAGGCGCCGGTTTCCCAGTTGCTCGATCAACCGGAAGGTCAGCCGTTCGCGCTTCAGGCGTCGGGGCATAACCGTTTTCATTGCCTGCTGAAACGGCCCAAAGCTCAGGTTGTGCAACTGCGCACTGTACCTGCTGCGAGGAAACCGAGCGTCGGCGAATCCGCTGGATTGGCAGCTCTGGGCTTTGGCGACGAAAAAGTCGCCAAAGCGGCGCGCCAGGCGCAGCGATTGCTGGAAAAAAATGTGCCGCTGTTGATCCACGGCGAAACCGGCGTGGGCAAAGAGGTGTTCGTCAAAGCCCTGCACCAGGCCAGCTCCCGCGCGCAGCAGCCGCTGATTGCCGTCAATTGCGCGGCAATCCCGTCTGAACTGGTGGAGGCCGAACTGTTCGGTTACGAGAAAGGTGCGTTCACTGGCGCTCACCACAAAGGCAGCATCGGGCTGATTCGCAAGGCGGATAAGGGCACGTTGTTTCTCGATGAGATTGGCGACATGCCGTTGCCGGTTCAGGCGCGGCTGTTGCGGGTTTTGCAGGAGCGCTGCGTGCAGCCACTTGGCAGCAGTGAGCTGTATCCGGTGGACATCCGGGTGATTTCTGCGACCCACTGTTCACTGCGGGAACAGGTGCAGAGCGGGCATTTCCGCCAGGATTTGTATTACCGCATCAGCGGCCTGAATCTTGAATTGCCCCCCTTGCGTGAACGAACCGACAAAATCGCGCTGGTGCACACCCTCTGGGAGCAACACCGCGAGCCCCAACAGACGGCCGGTTTTGATGCGCAGGTCATGGCGCTGTTCGAACGTCACCCGTGGCCGGGTAATTTGCGTCAGTTGAGTAATGTCATTCAGGTGGCACTGGCGTTGGCGGATGACGATGTGATTTCTGCCGAGCATCTGCCGGAGGATTTTTTCGCCGATCTGGAAATGGACAGCGAATTGTCGCAGCCCGTTGAAGCGCTGAACGCCAAGGCGATTCTGGCTTCGGCGGAGGATTTAAATGAGTTGTTGCAGGAGAGCGGCGGGAATATCTCGCACCTGGCCAAGCGGTTGGGAGTGAGCAGGAATACGCTTTATAAGCGGCTGCGTGAGCAGGGGTTTTGATTGATTGGATCGCTTGGAAGCCGTCAGCGACTGGTTTGACGTCTTCGCGGACAGGTCCGCTCCCACGGTTGGAATGCAATTCAACCTGTGGGAGCGGACCTGTCCGCGAAGGGGCCGTCAGATGCGGCAGAGATTCAGTAGCCTGACTAGTCAGCCAAACGCCACGTCGTCACGCCCTTCCCGTCTTCCAGCACCACGCCCATGGCCGTGAGCTGGTCACGGATGCGGTCTGATTCGGCCCAGTTCTTGTCGGTGCGTGCTTGCAGACGCGCCTGAATCAGCGCTTCCACTTCGGCCGCATCCACTCGCCCTTCGGCGCCTGCGCGCAGAAAGTAGTCAGACTCCAGCTGCAAAACACCCAAGACACTGGCCAGTTGCTTCAAGCGCGCAGCCAGACCAGCCGCAGCGTTGAGGTCGGTCTCACGAAGACGATTGATTTCGCGCACCATCTCGAACAGCACCGCGCAGGCTTCCGGCGTACCAAAGTCATCATTCATCGCCGCCGTGAAACGCTCGACGAACGCCTCGCCACCCGCAGGCTCAGCAACCGGCAAGCCACGCAGCGCGTGGTAAAAACGCTCCAGCGCCGACTTTGATTCCTTCAGGCTGTCTTCGGAATAGTTGATCGCGCTGCGGTAGTGGCTCGACACCAGCAGGTAACGCACCACTTCTGGCTGATACTTTTCAAGCACGTCGCGAATGGTGAAGAAGTTGTTCAAGGACTTGGACATCTTCTCGCCATTGATGCGGATCATGCCGCAGTGCATCCAGGCATTGGCGTAGGTCTTGCCGGTGGCCGCTTCGCTCTGGGCGATTTCGTTTTCATGGTGCGGAAACTCAAGGTCGCTGCCGCCGCCATGAATGTCGAACGTCTCACCCAGGCAGCAGGTGGACATCACCGAGCACTCGATGTGCCAGCCCGGACGCCCCGGCCCCCAGGGCGATTCCCAGCTTGGCTCGCCCGGCTTGACGCCTTTCCACAGCACGAAATCCAGCGGATCGTCCTTGGACTCGTCGACTTCGATACGCGCGCCGATGCGCAGATCTTCGATCTTCTTGCGCGAGAGCTTGCCGTAGCCGAGGAATTTTCCGACGCGGTAGTACACGTCACCATTGCCCGGCGCGTAGGCATAGCCCTTGTCGATCAGACTCTGGATCATGTCGTGCATGCCGCCGATGTAATCAGTGGCACGCGGCTCCATGTCCGGCTTGAGGATGTTCAGGCGCGCTTCGTCCTCGTGCATTGCGTCGATCATGCGCGCGGTCAGGGCATCGAACGCTTCGCCGTTTTCACGGGCGCGATTGATGATCTTGTCGTCGATGTCGGTGATGTTGCGCACGTAGGTCAGGTCGTAGCCGCTGAAACGCAACCAGCGGGTCACCAGATCGAAGGCCACCATGCTGCGGCCGTGGCCCAGGTGGCAGTAGTCGTACACGGTCATCCCGCAGACGTACAGGCGCACCTTGTTGCCGTCCAGCGGCTTGAACACTTCTTTGCTCTTGGTGAGCGTGTTGAAAATCGAAAGCACTGTCTGCCCCTTACCGATACAGCATCAAGTCCACGAATCGCGCAGCGTGACTGTGCGATTGAATACCGGCTGACCGGGTTTCGAGTCCTTGATGTCCGCGCAGAAATAACCCTCGCGTTCGAACTGGAAACGGTCTTCCGGTTGAGCTTCGCCCAACGACGGCTCGGCGCGACAACCGGTCAGCACTTGCAGTGAATCCGGGTTGATGTTGTCCAGAAAGGTTGCACCGTCTTCGGCTTTTTCCGGGTTGGCCGAGCGGAACAGGCGATCGTACAGACGCACTTCACACTCGATGCTTTCAGCGGCCGGCACCCAGTGCACAACGCCCTTGACCTTGCGGCCTTCGGGGTTTTTGCCCAGGGTTTCCGGGTCGTACGAGCAACGCAGTTCGACGATGTTGCCATCGGCGTCCTTGATCGCTTCGTCGGCGCGGATCACGTAGCTGCCACGCAGGCGCACTTCGCCGTTTGGCTCCAGACGCTTGTAGCCTTTTGGCGGCTCTTCCATGAAGTCATCACGGTCGATGTAGATTTCGCGGGAGAACGGCAGCTTGCGTACGCCCAGTTCTTCTTTTTGCGGATGACGCGGCAGTTCGAGGTGATCGACCTGGCCTTCCGGGTAGTTAGTTATCACGACTTTCAACGGACGCAGTACGCACATGGCACGCGGCGCGTTGTGATCCAGGTCCTGACGGATGCTGAATTCGAGCATGCCGAAGTCAACCACGCCGTCGGAACGGTTGGTGCCGATCATGTCGCAGAAATTGCGGATCGATTCAGGCGTATAGCCACGGCGGCGGAAACCCGACAGCGTCGACATGCGCGGGTCGTCCCAGCCATGTACGTGCTTTTCATCGACCAGTTGCTTGAGCTTGCGCTTGCTGGTGATGGTGTAGTTCAGGTTCAGCCGCGAGAATTCGTACTGACGCGGTTTGCTCGGCACCGGCAGGTTGTCGAGGAACCAGTCGTACAACGGACGATGGCTTTCGAACTCCAGGGTGCAGATTGAGTGCGTGATGCCTTCGATGGCGTCGGACTGACCGTGGGTGAAGTCGTAGATCGGGTAGATGCACCACTTGTCACCGGTCTGGTGGTGATGGGCATGACGAATGCGGTAAAGAATAGGATCGCGCAGGTTCATGTTCGGCGACGCCATGTCGATCTTGGCGCGCAGCACGCGGGCGCCGTCTTCGAACTCACCGGCCTTCATGCGGGCGAACAGGTCCAGGTTTTCCTCGACGCTGCGCTCGCGGAACGGGCTGTTCTTGCCCGGCTCAGTCAGGGTGCCACGGTATTCGCGGGCCTGTTCGGGGGTCAGGTCATCGACATAAGCCTTGCCCGATTTGATCAGCTCGACCGCCCAGTCGTGCAATTGATCGAAGTACTGCGAGGCATAACGCACCTCGCCTGACCACTCGAAGCCCAACCACTTGACGTCGCTTTCGATGGCGTCGATGTATTCCTGGTCTTCCTTGGCCGGGTTGGTGTCATCGAAGCGCAGATGCGTCACACCGCCGAATTCCTGAGCCAGACCGAAGTTGACGCAGATCGACTTGGCGTGACCGATGTGCAGGTAGCCGTTGGGCTCCGGCGGAAAGCGGGTCACGATCTGGGTGTGCTTGCCCGAGTCCAGGTCTGCCTGAACGATCGGGCGCAGGAAGTTGGTTGGAATTGCAGGGCCTGCCTTTGAATTCGCAGCGGCGTCAGTGGGCTTGCTCATAGGATCCTTGAACGTACTTGTCGCGGCCAGGGTAGGCCGACTAAATCAAAGCGCTTATCATAGCCGAACCTGTCAAGCCCCTGACAGCACGCAGTGACAAAACTGCAGTGGCTTGTGCAAAGAACCGTCCAATACGAATTGAAAAGAGCGAACGACCCATGTCCAACGTCAAACTGACCACCAATCACGGCGACATCGTTGTGCAACTGAACGCTGAAAAAGCGCCATTGACCGTCGCCAACTTCATCGAATACGTCAAAGCCGGCCATTACGAAAACACCATTTTCCACCGCGTTATCGGCAACTTCATGGTCCAGGGCGGTGGTTTTGAGCCGGGCATGAAAGAGAAGAAAGACAAGCGCCCAAGCATTCAGAACGAAGCCGACAACGGCCTGCCGAACAAGAAGTACAGCGTGGCCATGGCCCGCACCATGGAGCCGCATTCAGCCTCCGCGCAGTTTTTTATCAACGTCGCTGACAATAGCTTCCTTAACCACAGCGCCAAGACCGTGCAGGGCTGGGGCTATGCGGTATTCGGCGAAGTCATCGAAGGCACCGAGATCGTCGACAAGATCAAAGCTGTCGCCACCACGTCCAAAGCCGGTCATCAGGACGTGCCCGCCGAAGATGTGATCATCGAGAAAGCCGAGATCGTTGGGTGATATTGCTGATCTCCGATCTGCATCTGGAAGAGCAACGCCCGGACATTACCCGGGCGTTTCTGGATCTGCTGGAAGGCCGCGCCCGTGAGGCCGAATCGCTGTACATTCTTGGCGATTTTTTTGAAGCCTGGATTGGCGATGACGCGATGTCGCCCTTCCAGCGTTCGATCTGTGAAGCCCTGCGCGTCTTGAGCGACAGCGGCACGCAGATATTTCTCATGCACGGCAATCGCGACTTCATGCTCGGTAAAGCGTTTTGCAAGGCGGCGGGTTGCACCTTGTTGCCCGATCCGAGTGTGGTGCAGTTCAACGGCGAACCAGTGCTGCTGATGCACGGTGACAGCCTGTGCACTCGCGACGAAGCCTATCAGCGCATGCGCCGTTACCTGCGTAACCCGGTCATGTTATGGGTCCTGCGCCATCTGCCCTTGGGCACGCGGCATAAACTGGCGCGCAAACTGCGCAGCGAAAGCAAGACGCAAACTCGCATGAAGGCCAACGACATTGTCGACGTGACCCCGGAAGAAGTGCCGCGGATCATGAGCGAGTTCGGCGTGAAAACCCTGATTCATGGCCACACCCATCGGCCGGCGATTCATAAGCTGCAAATCGGTGAAGACACGGCCCAGCGCATCGTGCTGGGCGACTGGGACAAGCAAGGCTGGACGTTGCAGGTGGACGAGCAGGGATTTGCGCTCAGCGCGTTTGATTTTGTGAACGACTGATCTTTGTTGGAGCGAGGCTTGCCCGCGAAGGCGGTGCGTCAGAGACTGATTCGTCGACTGACACGACCTCTTCGCGGGCAAGCCTCGCTCCAACAAGGGTTCACCTGAATCGCGAACAAGTTCGCTCCTACACAGCCTTTAAAGGACGTGCACCAGCGCCGACCTCAATGCCCGCCCCCACCCGGCGCAGCCTTGGCGCTGAACGGTGGCTTGGCCATCCACACCACCAGGATCAGCGCGAAGAATATCCAGCCCATCATGTAGAAGTAATCCACCGTGGACATCATGTACGCCTGACTGGTGACGAGGCCGTCGAGCTGGGCGTAAGCCTGGTTGCTCGCACCGCCCATGGTGTCCAGCGCGTGCCGGGTCGCCGGATCATAGACACTCACGCTTTCGGTGAGATAGGCGTGATGCTGTTCCGCCCGGCGAATCCAGATCCAGGTGGTCAGCGACGCCGCAAAACTGCCGCCCAGGTTACGCAGGAACGTCGCCAGCCCCGATCCATCAGCGATCTGCGAGGGCGGCAAATCCGACAGCAGGATGCTCAGCGTCGGCATGAAGAACAGCGCAATCCCCGCGCCCATGAACAGCTGGACCATGGCGATGTGCTCAAAATCCACCTGACTGGTGAAGTTCGCGCGCATGAAGCAGCTCAGGCCAATGCCGAAAAACGCGAGCCCGGCCAGCAAGCGCAGGTCGAATCTGGGCGCGTATTTACCCACGAATGGCGACATCAGAACCGGCAATATGCCCAGCGGTGCGACAGCCAATCCGGCGTAAGTCGCCGTATACCCCATTTGCGTCTGCAGCCATTGGGGCAGGATCAGGTTGATCCCGAAAAACCCGGAATAGCCCAGCACCAGACAAATGGTGCCGACGCGGAAATTGCGGAAAGAGAACAGCCTCAAGTTCACCACCGGATGCTCGTCAGTCAGCTCCCAGATCACGAACGCGGCCAGCCCGATAGCCGAGATAACGGTGCCGATGATGATGAAGTTGGACGCGAACCAGTCCAGGTCATTGCCCTTGTCGAGCACAACCTGCAGGGCCCCGACGCCGATGATCAGAGTAATCAGCCCGATATAGTCCATCGGTTGTCGGGTGATGGTCACAGGCCGCGCCGCCATCTGCGTGCGGACCACGATCGCCGCGAACACGCCGATGGGCACGTTGATGAAAAAGATCCAGGGCCAGGCATAACTGTCGGTGATCCAGCCGCCGAGAATCGGCCCGGCAATGGGCGCCGCCACCGTAACCATCGCCAGCAGTGCCAGGGCCATCCCCCTTTTCGCAGGCGGGTAGACCGCGATCAGGAGTGTCTGCGCCATCGGGTAAAGCGGACCTGCCACCAAGCCTTGAAGCACCCGGAACCCGACGAGTTCAGGCATAGAGGTGGAAATCCCGCACAAAAAGGAGGCGATCACGAACAGCAGCGTCGCCCAGATAAAAAGCTTCACTTCGCCGAACCGCCGGCTCAGCCAGCCGGTCAACGGCAATGCGATGGCGTTACTGACCGCGAACGAGGTGATGACCCAGGTGCCCTGGTCCGAACTCACGCCCAGGTTGCCGGAAATCGTCGGCAGAGCGACGTTGGCAATCGTGGTATCGAGCACCTGCATGAAGGTCGCCAGCGACAGGCCAATAGTGCTCAACAGCAGGCTGGGCGGCGTGAAAGAAGCGGGAGCGTCGTTACTCATCGCAAATCCTTTGAAGCTTTAAAGTCGCTCCAGGCAACCGCCCGGAGCGCAGGGACTGGCGAATCAACGCTGCACGGTCTTGCCGGTGGCTGCGCTGTTTTCGTGGATCAGGCGGGCGATCAACGTGTCGGCATCCGCCAGCTGCTTCTCATAGACATTGGTGCTGAACGACGCTTGTTTCGGCGGCTGCTGGGCCAGCACCGGGCCGCTCTGGTCGTGCAAATTCACGTCTACGACCGTCGACAGACCGATGCGCAAGGGGTTCTGCGCCAGTTGATCCGGATTGATGTGAATGCGCACCGGCACCCGTTGCACGATCTTGATCCAGTTACCGGTGGCGTTTTGCGCAGGCAGCAAGGCAAACGCGCTGCCGGTGCCGGCGCCAACGCTGTCCACCGTGCCGTTGTACCTCACGTCGCTGCCGTACAGATCCGCCTCGATGTCTACCGGCTGGCCGATGCGCATCTGGCCGAGCTGAGTTTCCTTGAAGTTGGCGTCGATCCACAGTTGATTGAGCGGGATGACGGCCATCAAAGCAGTCCCCGGCTGAACCCGTTGGCCCAGCTGCACCGTGCGCTTGGCAACGTAACCGGTGACCGGGGCGATCAAGGTGCTGCGCGCGCTATTCAGATAAGCCTGACGAAGCTGCGCGGCGGCCGCCTTCACGTCCGGATGCGACGACACCTGCGTGTCATCCACCAACGCGGTGCTGGTGGCCAGTTGCTGCTGGATGTTGTTCAGAGCGTTTTGCGCGCTGGTCAAATCATCCTTGGCGTGGGACAGCTCTTCTTGGGAAATCGCCCCGCCCGCCGCCAGATTGCGCCGACGGTTGTAGTTGTCCTGCGCTTTCTGCACTTCCGCGCGCTGGGCCGCCAGTTGCGCTTTCATGCCATCGACGTTGCTGTAGAGCCCGCGAACCTGACGCACGGTACGACCCAGATTGGCCTCGGCGCTTTGTTGCGCGACTTCGGCGTCGCTCGGATCGAACTGAATCAGCACCTGACCTTCACGCACCAGGTCGCCATCGTCGGCACCGATGCTGACCACCGTGCCGGTCACTTGCGGGGTGATTTCAACCACGTTGCCGTTGACGTAGGCGTCGTCGGTGCTTTCGTACCAGCGCCCGTAAAACTCGTACCAACCCCAGACGCCCAGACCGCCGAGGATGACGATCAGCACCAGGCCGATGAGCAGCAGCTTGCGCTTACGCGGGTTGGCTTTGGGTTCGCTGTCGGCGGCTTTCGGGTCTTTCTCTGGTGCTGACGCGTTGGCGTCTTTTTGTTCGGGTGCTGCAGGATTTTGTGAACCGTTGTTTTCGGGGGCAGTGGCCATGACAAATACCTTATTGGGTCAGCGACGCAGTGGACTGGGCAGTCGGGGCGGTGTGTTCGCCGGGAGCGCTTGGCGCAAAACCTCCCCCCAGTGCCTGCATCAACTGGATCGACAGATCGATGCGTTCGGCGTTGAGATCCGCCAATTGACGTTGCGATTGCAGAAGTTGTTGTTCGATGGTCAGCACATCGACGTAATTGCCGATGCCCGAGGCGTAGCGCTGCACGCCGGTGCCATAGGACTGCTTGATGACGTCGGTGGCGTGCTGGCGCGCGTCGATCTGAGCGCTGATCGAGCGCAGCTGACCAATGTTGTCGCTGACATCACCTAAGGCCCGCACCAGACTTTTGTTGTACTGGGCCACGGCAAGGTCGTAATCGGCGTCCCGCGCATCAAGGTCGGCACGGCGGCGACCGCCATCGAAAAGCGGAAGCGATATCGTTGGCCCGACATTAAAGAAGCGGCTGGCAGAGCCAAACATCGCGTCACCCAACAACGACTCCACGCCCGCCGAGGCGCTCAAGTTGAGGTTGGGGTAGAAGTTGGTTTTGCTGGCAACGATGTCTTTGCTCGCTGCTTCTACCCGCCAACGCGCGGCGACCAGATCAGGGCGGCGGCCCAGCAGTTCTGCCGGCAGTGAAGACGGTAACGCGACCACCGCTGGTTTCAGAACGTTGGGCCGGCTCAGTTCATCTCCCCGATCAGGGCCTTTGCCCATCAGCACCGCCAGCTGGATCTTCGCCGAACGCAGGCGTTTTTCAGCGTCGACCAAAGACTCTTGCGAGCCTGCGGCCAGGCTTTCGGTTTGCTGGTATTGATATTCGCTGTCGATCCCGGACGTCAGGCGGCGACGCCCCAGTTCGAGCATTTGCGAGGTGCGTTTGAGGTCTTCGGCCGCCAAATCGCGCACGATGTAAGCCTGGCCCAAATCGCTGTAAGCGCGGGCGACATCGGCGGCGACGGTCAATTGCGCGGCTTGCTGATCGATCTGCGAAGCGCGGGCCTGACCCAGTGCCGCTTCCCAGGCTGCACGTTGGCCGCCCCACAGATCGAAGTTGTAATTGAACACTCCCGACAGGGTGCGCACCGTGCCGTAGCGGCCGCCCTGCCCGGTCGGATCCTGCTCGCGATCAAGACGCGAGCGAGTGATCCCGGCATCGGCATCAACGGTGGGCATGCGCTCGGCGTTGGCCGCGTAGGCTTGAGCGTTGGCTTGATGAGTGCGGGCGGCGGCTACTTGCATATCCGGGCTGTCGCGCAGGGCTTCGGTGATCAAGCCGTTGAGCTGTGAATCGCCCAGGGATTTCCACCAGTCACGGGCCGGCCAGGCAGCGGGAGACAAGGCGATACCCTGCAAATTGTTTTCGGCGTGCAGGCTTTTGGCATCCAGCGTGACGCCTTCGGTATTCAGGCCCTTGGAGTTGGCGCATCCGGCCATGATCATGGCAACCAGCACCAGACTTAATGAGGTGCGCAACGCTGAGCCCTGTTTGCGAGATGTGTTCATTTTGCTGCGATCCGCGCCAGAGTAATAGGATCTGCGGAGGCCACCAGAATCTTGGTGAGGATCTTTTCCAGCACCGCCAACTCTTCGCTTTCCAGCACGCCCACCATTTCGTTCATGGCTTTGGCGCCGATCTGGGGCAGCAGGTCCGACAGCTGTTGGCCGTCCTGAGTCAACACCAGTCGCACTTGGCGCCGATCGGCTTCGGAACGCGTCCGGGCAATCAGATCCTTCTGTTCAAGACGGTCCAGCATCCGCGTCATGGAACCGCTGTCGAGGGACAGCATGCGGCACAAATCGGCCGGCGTATCGGCGCCAAACTGAGCCACCATGACCAGCACTTTGAACTGCGGAGCAGTGACGCCGTAGGGGGCGAGATGGGTGTCAAGAATGCGGTTTTTGAGCTGTTCGGTACGGCCAAGCAACATGCCGAGCAAGCTGGAATGAAAAGTTTCAGGCGTGAAGTGCGGCATAAGTCACCAAGTATCTGCCTAGGCAGTGAGTTGGTGAGATATTACTGCCTAGGCAGCTAACTCTTCAATGAAACATTATTTAACATTTGGATTTTCGGACGAGCGTAATTTCGAGACCTTGTAAAAATTTACGGGCGACGGGGAATGGCTTTTGATTCTGGCCGAAGGCGGTAGGAGCCTTGCTTGCAGGCGATCTGACGGAAACCGGCAGCAAACAAGACGAAGCGGTGACTTGATCTTCAAAAATTAAATTATTTGGGGCTGCTTCGCAGCCCATCGTCGGCAAGCCGGACTCCTACGCCTTCGGCAGAAGCCTGGCTCGAGTCAGACGGTGATCGGCACACCGCTATGAAACCGAAAGTCCACGTCCGGGCTTTCGATCAGTTCGCGCTCGGCGAGGCGGATTTCTTCGATCTTGGCGTTGACATCGGCTTCGTCGCCGTAGGTGTACGCCAGCTTGAGGTAGTCCTGAAAATGCCGGGCCTCGGACTTGAGCAGGCTGGCGTAGAACTTGGCCAGATCCTCGTCCAGATGCGGCACCAGCGCGGCGAAACGCTCGCACGAACGGGCCTCAACGATGGCGCCGACCACCAGCGCGTCGGTCAGGCGATAAGGATTGTGGGTACGCACCAGCTTGCGCAACGAACCGGCGTAACGCGCCGAACTGATGTTGGCCATGGGGATGTTTCGTTTCTTGATGATGCCGATCACTTGTTCGAAGTGACGCAGCTCTTCACGGGCCAGACGCGACATTTTGCTCAGCAGATCGAACTTGTCGTTGTACTGAAACATAAACTGAAACGCCGCCCCGGCCGCCTTCTTCTCATTGTTGGCGTGGTCGATCAACAGGATATCCAGGTTGCGCAAAGCCGCCTGCACCCAGCTGTCAGGAGTGGGGCAAAGCAGGAAAGCGTCGACGTCTGGATAGATCTGCATGAGTTCACAATGGCTGGGTAGGCAGGGCCCGGCATTATACGAGGGCTGCGGCACAGGACCAGTGTTGACGGCAAGAAAAGCACTGATGCAGATCAACGCCCCGATTGACGGCAGGCATCTATAGTTAATGAACGTAGGATCTTAGGGCCAAGATGGCTTGACTCAGCAAGGCAAAGCGTTCTGGAGGAATGATCATGTCGTCGATCAAGCGGATCCTGGTGGTGATCGAACCCACTGCCGAAACGGACAAGGTAGACAGTCTGGCCATGCGCCGTGCTTGCCTGATTGCCAATTCCCTCATCGCCGACCTGCATTTACTGATCTGCGATAAACGACAAGACCATTCGGCGCTGCTGACCTCGCTCAAACACAACCTGCAGGCCGAGGACTTCAACGTGACCGCCGAGCAGGCCTGGGATGAAAGCGTCCACCAGACCATCATCAAGGTGCAGCAAAAAGAAGGTTCGGATCTGGTGATCAAGCAGCACTTTGCGGATAACCCGCTGAAAAAAGCCCTGCTCACGCCAGCCGACTGGAAGCTGCTGCGCTACTGCCCGTGCCCGGTGCTGATGGTCAAGACCGACCGCTCATGGAAAGGCGGCGCGGTACTCGCAGCCGTCGATGTAGGCAATCCGGATGGCGAGCACACCGCACTGCACTACACGATTGTCAGCCGTGGCTTTGAGATCGCCGAGATGGCCGGCGGCGAGTTGCATGTGATCACAGCGCACCCCTCGCCGATGCTATCGGCCGCAGACCCGGTGTATCAAATGCCTGATCATGTGGAGAGCAAATACCGCGAGCAGTGCCTGAGGTTTCAGGCTGAATTCGACATTGATGATGCCCATCTGCACATTGCCGAAGGGCCGGCTGACGTGTTGATCCCGTTCACCGCCCATCATCTGCAGGCGGTATTGACGGTTATCGGGACCGTTGGGCGTACCGGCATTTCTGGCGCTTTGATCGGCAACACCGCGGAAGTGGTGCTCGATTCACTGGAAAGCGATGTGTTGGTGATTAAAAGCGAGGAGGTAAAAGCGCATTTGGCTCGGGAGTGGGCGCACAACCTGTAGGAGCGAATTCATTCGCGAGGCGGTGAAGCAGGCAATGGAGATGCGTCGACGGTTCAGGCCCCTCGCGAATGAATTCGCTCCTACAGGGCTTGCTCGCCCATCGCATCCTGCAAAAACCCCGGGGCGATGTAGCGTTCGTAGTGCGCTTCAGACAACAGGAAGAATTCCCGATCAATGGCGTCGCGCAGTTCCGGCAGCGTCCAGTCCCGAAACTCCGGCATCAGCACCATGCCGTACGCTTCCAGCTGATTGATCACCCGTGCGCCACGGGCGATCAATTGGTAAGCCCAGCAATATTCGGATTGATGTGGCACGAAGCGGATTTTGCGCTGTTCCAGTTGCTGGCGCAGTTTGTCCTTATCGAACACCTCAAGCTTGGCGGTCATCACCTGCACCAGCAACTGCTCCAGACGCAACCATACCGCACGCTTGGCGGCTTCATCGTAGCCGTTCCAATGGATGACTTCATGGTGGAAACGCTTGCAGCCACGGCACACCAGATCCCCGTAAACGGTGGAGCAGAGGCCGACGCAAGGGGTCTTGATGGTTTGATTGGACATGGCACACAAACACGGCAGCGGACGAAACAAGCCGGCATGTTAGCCCTTTGTCTAACGAGGTACACCCCCGAAGATGTAGGGGCTAACTTACCTTTAAATTTTTTTTGCCGTAGAATCATCGGGCCTTTTAAGGCGCCAATGTCCGTTGGAAGCTGTTTTCAAAGCGTCACGAGCACAGTCAGGGCTTTTTAACGAAAGCCTACCCCGCAGTCGGTTCAGACGCAGGCTTGCCTGCGTCCCCTCCTCCCAAACCGATCCGCAGGCGTAAAACTTTGAAAACAGCTTCCGTTGGAAATCGTCAGCTTCCTGCCCAAAAACTCAAAAAGTTTTACAGAGCGATGCGGACTTTTTCTGGATGAGCGTCCCGGACACCCATTTGGGACCACTGATGAGGGTAATACTGTGCTTGAAGCCTACCGTAAACACATCGAAGAGCGTGCCGCTCTGGGTATCGTGCCCCAGCCGCTTAACGCCGAACAAACTGCAGGCCTGGTCGAGCTGCTGAAAAATCCACCGGCTGGCGAAGAAGCGTTCCTGCTTGATCTGATCACCAATCGCGTTCCACCTGGCGTTGACGAAGCTGCCTACGTCAAAGCCGGTTTCCTGTCCGCTCTGGCCAAGGGCGAAGTCACCTCCCCTCTGCTGGACCGCAAACACGCTGTAGAACTGCTCGGCACCATGCAGGGCGGCTACAACATCGTGACCATGGTCGATCTGCTGGACGACGCTGCGTTGGGCCAGGTTGCCGCCGAGCAACTCAAGCACACCCTGCTGATGTTCGATGCGTTCCACGACGTCGCTGAAAAAGCCAAAAATGGCAACACCATCGCTCAAGGCGTGCTGCAGTCCTGGGCCGATGGCGAGTGGTTCCGCAAGCGTCCGACCCTGGCTGACAAAATCAGCCTGCGCGTATTCAAAGTCACCGGCGAAACCAATACCGACGACCTGTCGCCGGCTCCAGATGCCTGGTCGCGCCCTGATATCCCGCTGCACGCGCTGGCCATGCTGAAAATGGCACGCGAAGGCATCGTGCCTGACGTGCAGGGCTCCATCGGCCCGATGAAGCAAATCGAAGAAATGCGCGGCCAAGGCTTCCCGATCGCCTACGTAGGCGATGTGGTCGGTACCGGCTCTTCGCGTAAATCGGCCACCAACTCGGTGCTGTGGTTCTTCGGCGACGACGTTCCCAACGTGCCGAACAAACGCGCTGGCGGCTTCTGCTTCGGCAGCAAGATCGCTCCCATCTTCTACAACACCATGGAAGATGCCGGCGCTCTGCCAATCGAATTCGATGTGACCAACATCAACATGGGCGACGTGATCGACGTCTACCCGTACGCTGGCAAAGTCTGCAAGCACGACAGCGAAGAAGTCATCACCACCTTCGAACTCAAGACCCCGGTGCTGCTCGACGAAGTTCGCGCTGGCGGCCGTATCCCGCTGATCATCGGTCGCGGCCTGACCGACAAGGCGCGCGCTGAACTGGGCCTGGGCCCAACCGATCTGTTCAAGCTGCCAGAAGCGCCTGTCGATACCGGCAAAGGCTTCACCCTGGCGCAGAAAATGGTCGGCAAAGCCTGCGGTCTGCCGGAAGGCAAAGGTGTGCGTCCCGGCACCTACTGCGAACCGAAGATGACCACCGTTGGTTCTCAAGACACCACCGGTCCCATGACCCGTGACGAATTGAAAGACCTGGCGTGCCTGGGTTTCTCCACCGATCTGGTGATGCAGTCGTTCTGCCACACCGCGGCCTATCCAAAGCCGATCGACGTGACGACCCACCACACGCTGCCTGACTTCATCATGACCCGCGGCGGCGTTTCCCTGCGTCCGGGCGATGGCATCATCCACAGCTGGCTGAACCGCATGCTGCTGCCTGACACCGTCGGCACCGGCGGCGACTCGCACACCCGGTTCCCGATGGGCATTTCGTTCCCGGCCGGTTCCGGTCTGGTAGCGTTCGCCGCGGCCACTGGCGTCATGCCGCTGGACATGCCGGAGTCGATCCTGGTTCGCTTCAAGGGCGAAATGCAACCTGGCATCACCCTGCGCGACCTGGTTCACGCGATTCCTTACTTCGCGATCCAGAAGGGCTTGCTGACTGTTGAGAAGAAGGGCAAGAAAAACGCCTTCTCCGGCCGCATCCTGGAAATCGAAGGCCTGGATAACCTGAGCATCGAACAGGCATTCGAACTGTCCGACGCCTCGGCCGAGCGTTCCGCTGCAGGTTGCACCATCAAGCTGTCCAAAGAGTCGATCACCGAATACCTGAATTCGAACATCACTCTGCTGCGCTGGATGATCGAACAGGGTTACGGCGATCCACGTACGCTGGAGCGTCGTGCACAAGCAATGGAAGCCTGGGTTGCCAATCCGGAACTCATGGTTGCTGACGCTGACGCCGAGTACGAAGAAATCATCGAGATCGATCTGGCCGACATCAAAGAGCCTGTGCTCTGCGCGCCAAACGATCCGGACGACGCCCGTCTGCTGTCCAGCGTTGCTGGCGAGAAGATCGACGAAGTGTTCATCGGTTCGTGCATGACCAACATCGGTCACTTCCGTGCTGCGGGCAAGTTGCTCGATCAGGTCAAGGGTCAGCTTCCAACGCGTCTGTGGCTGTCGCCGCCGACCAAGATGGATGCTCATCAATTGACCGAAGAAGGCTACTACGGCATCTACGGCAAAGCTGGCGCGCGCATGGAAATGCCGGGCTGCTCGCTGTGCATGGGTAACCAGGCTCGGGTAGAACCGAACTCCACGGTGGTGTCGACGTCCACGCGTAACTTCCCGAACCGTTTGGGTGACGGCGCGAACGTTTATCTGGCCTCGGCTGAGTTGGCGTCCGTTGCCTCGATCCTGGGTCGCTTGCCGACCGTCGAGGAGTACATGGAATACGCTGGCAAGATCGACAGCATGGCGGCCGATGTTTACCGCTACCTGTCTTTCGACCAGATTGCTGAGTTCCGTGAAGCAGCAGCGAACGCCAATATCCCGGTTGTTCAGGCTTAATCGCTGAAATCTGCGTTTTAAGAACCCCGCTTCGGCGGGGTTTTTTTATGATCGGATTACACAACCCTGTAGGAGCATTCGGAGGTTACGACGGTCTGGGCCGCATCCGGACGATACGGTGGGTCTGGCGTACCGGGATCGTGTGTATATCCGTTATCTGGGTGGTGCTGATATCGGTTCCGCCCTTACGGCGGGTCACTTTTGGCAAACGGCCCCAAAAGTAACCAAAAGGTCTTCCTCCCGGTTTGGCCCGACTTCGTCGGGTTCCCTCACTTCGGCGACGCTCCGTGGGCACGCCGCCATCGGCCATCCATGGCCGGGGGCGGCTAGCGCGGCATCCATGCGGCGCTGCCCACTACGCGCCACCTGCGTTCGGCCTGCACCCAAGTCGCGTTTTGTGGTGTCTGGACTGGCGTGGATGGAGATCAAAGGCAAAAGCAAAGGCAAAGGCAAAGGCAAAGGCAAAGGCAAAGGCAAAGGCAAAGGCAAAGGCAAAGGCAAAGGCAAAGGCAGGGATCGCGACGCAACACTGATCGTTCCTCACGCTCCGCGTGGGAATGCAGCTCCGGACGCTCCGCGTCCAATGACGCGGAGCGTCATGAGAGGCGCTACCACGCGGAGCGTGGGAGCGATCATCCTGTGTCGTGCCGAGATTCCACAGACGCCACAAAGTGCGACTTTGGAAGGCCGAGTGCAGGCGTTGCGTAGCCGGGCGCACGACATGGATGTCGTGCGAGCGCCGCTAGGGCATGAATGCCCGTTCGGCGCGTTCCGGCGGAGCAATGCCGGAGCGAGGGAACCCGACGAAGGAGGGCCGGACACCGGAGCAAGACCTTTTGGTTACTTTTGCGGCGTTTGGCAAAAGTGACGCGCCGTAAGGGCGCAACCATAACAACAGCACACACAGATAACGGATATACACACCATCCCGGTACACCCAACACACCGCATCGTCCGGATGCGGCCCAGACCGTCGTAACTCCGATTGCTCCCACAGGAATCACGCGGCCTGCAAGTTAGCGTCCACCCTAAGAACACTCATAAAAAAACCCCACATCTCTCGATGCAGGGCTCTTCTTACACAACAGCTCAGCTAAACCATCAAACCACAGCCGTCTGCCCACTCATGGCCAGATCAAGCAGTTCACGGTTGGCCACGGCATACATCGCGTAGTCATTACCGCTCGCCGCCCGCAACTCAACCAGCATCGCGCGCCAGCGCTCGACCATCGGCAGATGCTGCTCCAGCCAGACATCCAGGCGCTCCTCGACATCCGCAGGACCATTGGGCATTTGCAGCACCGACACCGTAATCGCCCGCTGCTGCCAGTCGATATCGTCGCGGAAAGCCTCGCGGGCCAACGCCTGCCAGTTGTTTTCCACCGGTAAAGAACTGATCTGTTGCAGATACCACGTCACGTCCAGCGAACTGCCCACCGCGAAGTACACCTTCGCCACGTCCGCAGCATTCTGCCCGGTGACGTCGGAGGCTTCGATGATCGGCAGCAGCGTGTACAAATGGCTGGTGCCCGCGACCATCCGTGCCAGCAACTCAGGCACGCCAGCTTCGACGTACTCCTTGTAGCGCGCCTGCCAGACTTCACGGGTCGGACCTTCCAGCAGCTCGTCGAGCTTCAGACCCAACGCTGCAATGTGCGGACCGAAGTGCGCCACATCGCGGCCTGCGTCCAGTTCGTTGCGACGGCTGCGCAGAAACCAGCGCGTGGCGCGACGGCCCAGACGCATCAGCTCGTCCATCAGGGTCAGCTGGATTTCAGCAGGGACCTTGTAGTCCAGCGCCTCGATCTGACGGAACCAGTGCGGCAAGTGGAAGATGTCGCGCACGATCACGTAGGCACCGGCCACGTTGGCGGCACTCATGCCGGTCGACTCTTTGAGCCGCTGCACGAAGGTGATGCCCATGTGGTTGACCAGATCGTTGGCGATCTGGGTACTGACGATTTCGCGCTTCAAGCGGTGACGACGCATGGACTCCGAGTACTTCGCGCCCAATGACGGCGGGAATGCGGTCTCCATATCGCGAGCCAGGTAATCATCGTCCGGCACGCGGGATTCGAGCAGCGCTTCGTTGAGGTCGATCTTGCTGTAGGAAATCAGTACCGACAGCTCGGCGCGAGTCAGGCCCTTCTTCTCGGCCACGCGCTCGGCGATCTGATCTTCTGGCGGCAGGAACTCAATGGCGCGGTCCAGCTTGCCGCGAGATTCCAGATCGCTCATCAGACGGCGGTATTCGGCAATCCGCTCGTAGGCACGACGGGCGGCCAGCGACAGCGCCTGGGTCTGCTTGTAGTTGTTGCCGAGTACCAGATTGCCCACTTCGTCGGTCATGCTTTCGAGCAGCAGGTTGCGCTGCTTCTCGGTCATGTCGCCGGCCTGCACCACTTCGTTGAGCAGGATCTTGATGTTCACTTCGTGGTCGGAGCAGTCCACACCGGCCGCGTTGTCGATGAAGTCGGTGTTGGTGGCGCCGCCCAGCAGACCGAATTCCACTCGGCCCAGTTGGGTCATGCCCAGGTTACCGCCCTCGCCCACCACTTTGCAGCGCAACTGGTTGCCGTTGACCCGCAGCGCGTCGTTGGCTTTGTCGCCGACATCCGCGTGGCTTTCCGATGTGGCTTTGACGTAGGTGCCGATGCCGCCGTTCCACAGCAGATCAACCGGCGCCTTGAGCAACGCGTGCATCAGTTCGGTCGGCGTCAGCTTGTCGGCCTGAATGTCGAAACGTTCTTTCATCTGCGGCGTGATGCTGATGCTTTTCAGGCTGCGCGGGAAGATACCGCCGCCTTCGGACATCAGGCTGGTGTCATAGTCGGTCCAGGCTGAACGCGGCAGGTCATACAGGCGACGACGCTCGGCGAAACTGGTGGCCGGGTCCGGATTAGGATCGATGAAGATGTGCAAGTGGTTGAACGCTGCGACCATTTGCAGTTTGTCGGACATCAACAGGCCGTTGCCGAATACGTCGCCCGCCATGTCGCCGATGCCGATAACGGTGGTGGTGTCCTGTTGAACGTTGATGCCGCGCTCACGGAAGTGACGTTGCACCCCGACCCAAGCGCCCTTGGCGGTGATGCCCATTTTCTTGTGGTCGTAGCCCGCCGAACCACCCGAAGCAAACGCGTCCCCCAGCCAGAAGCCGTAATCGATGGCAATGCCGTTGGCGATGTCGGAGAAGGTCGCGGTGCCTTTGTCGGCCGCCACAACAAGGTACGGATCATCGTCGTCGTGACGCACGACGTTGACCGGCGGCACCAGTTCGCCTTCTTTCAGGTTGTCGGTGATGTCCAGCAAACCGGAAATGAAGATGCGGTAGCAGGCGATGCCTTCTGCCTGAATATCGTCGCGGCTGCCACCCAGCGGCAAGCGACGTGGCAGGAATCCACCTTTCGCGCCCACCGGCACGATGACCGAGTTTTTCACGTGCTGGGCTTTGACCAGACCCAGCACTTCGGTGCGGTAGTCTTCTTCACGGTCGGACCAGCGCAAACCGCCACGGGCGACGTTACCGAAGCGCAGATGCACGCCTTCGACACGCGGCGAGTAGACGAAGATTTCAAACTTCGGTACCGGTTTCGGCAGTTCGGGGATCAGACGCGGATTGAACTTGAAGCTGAAGTAGCTCTTGTTCTGGCCGTTGGCGTCAGTCTGGTAGAAGTTGGTGCGCTGAGTGGCCTTGATCAGGTCGAGATAGCGACGCAGGATGCGGTCTTCATTAAGCACCTGAACGTCATCAAGTGCGGTCAGAATCGCCTGTTCCAGACGCTGCTGCTTGTCTTCGAGGTCTTCACTGGTCAGCTTGCGCGCCAGGTAGAAACGGGTCTTGAACAGACGCGTCAGCTCTCGAGCGATGTCAGTGTGATTGTTCAGCGTGCTGGCGATATAACCGAGGTCGAAGCCCAGACGAATCTGCTTGAGGTAACGCGCATAAGCGCGCAGCAGCGCCACGTCACGCCACGGCAAGCCGGCCGTCAGCACCAAGCGGTTGAACGCGTCGTTCTCGGCATCGCCACGCACGATGTGCACGAAGGCGTCCTGCAGCGTGTCGTTGAGTTGCTGGATGTCGAGGTTCAGACCTTCGCCGGCCGTGAACGCGAAGTCGTGAATCCAGAACTCGCGACCACTCTTGTGTCGCAGCCGGTACGGGAATTCACCCAGTACCCGCAGGCCGAGGTTTTCCAGAATCGGCAACACGTCGGACAGCGCCAGCGGCGTATCAGCGTGGTACAGCTTGCAATGCAACTGCGCCTTGTCGCCAGACAGCGGCTGATAAAAACTCATCACCAGCGGCTTGGCTTCACTCAGATTGAGCAGGTGCTGCATGTCGACCACAGCCGAATGCGCGGCAAAACGCTCGCGATAACCGGCCGGGAAGCCTTTCGGGTAGTCGGCCAAAACGCTGGTGCCGTGGGCTTCGCCGAAGCTTTCCACGACCAGGCTGGCGTAGTCGTCTTTCCACGACCGGCACGCCTGGATGACTTCGTTTTCCAGTTGCTGCGGATCGATGTCCAGCGTGACTTTTGGGTCCACGCGCAGGATCAGTTGCACACGCGCCAGCACGGATTCAGAGAAGAAGGTCCAGAACTCGCAGTCGCTGGCCTTGAGGCGCTCCATCAGCACTTGCTGGATTTTCTGGCGCACTTCGGTGGAATAGACGTCGCGCGGTACGTAAGCCAGGCAGTAGCAGAAACGGCCGTACGGGTCTTTGCGCAGGAACACGCGGATCTTGTTGCGCTCCTGGATCTGCACGATCGACATCACGGTGCTGAACAGCTCGTCGACCGGGGTCTGGAACAGATCGTCACGAGGCAGGACTTCAACCACCTGCGCCAGCTCTTTGCCCAAGTGTGCTTTGGGGTGGAAGCCCGAACGACGCTCGACTTCAGCCACCTTGCGGCGGATGTACGGGATTTCTCGCACGCTCTCGCCATACACCGAGGAGGTGTACAGGCCCATGAAGCGGCACTCTTTGATCACTTTGCCATCGGCGTCGATCTGACGAATCGACACGTAATCGGGGTAGGCCGGACGGTGTACACGACTCGGGTGCGCCGCTTTGGCGAACGACAACAGCGTCGGCTCGTTGAGGTAGTTGACCGCGTAGCCTTCGATCTGCAGGTCTTCAGCCGTCAGCCCTGCACGCAGCAGCTTGGTCAGGCCAAGGAATGAGGCAGGATCGTAGGTCAGCTGACCGCCGTCTCCGTCACCGCTGACCTGGAATTCTTCGTAGCCGAGGAAGGTGAAGTGGTTGTTTTCCAGCCACTCCAGAAAGGCTTTGATCTCGGTTTTTTCTTCTGCATCGACGTTGTACTGGGTGGTGTCGATACCGGCCAGCAGCTCGTTGAGCTTGGCTTTCATCGGTTCGAAATCTTCCACCGCTACCCGCACTTCGCCCAGCACTTGCTCAAGTTCGCGGGCCAGTACGTTCAACTCGGCCGCATTGGCGCAGCGGTCGATTTCCAGGTACATCAGCGATTCTTGCAGGACATCTTCGCCGGTGGTGCCCTTGGGCAGCAGTTCGACCAGCTGACCTTTGGTATCGCGGCGCACACTCAATACGGTGGTTTGCAGGGTGTGGATGCTGTAGCCGCGGCGGTTGAGCTCGGTGCGGACCGAATCTACCAAAAAGGGCAGATCGTGGTGCAGCACTTCAACGGCGGTGTGGGTGGACTGCCAGCCGTGGCGCTCGTAATCAGGGTTGTAGACCCGCACTTGCGGGCTGGAATGTTCGAAGCGCTCAAGCAAGCGCCAGGCAGAGAGCGTGCAACCTGCCAGATCGGAGAGCCGACGCTGGGTCAGTTCGTCCAGGGAAATGATGCCGAAGAATTGCTCAGCGAACAGCGCCACTTGTGGCAGTGCCTGCTCGTTGATGTGCTGGGCCAGTGCCGCTTGCAGTTGGTGCTGAAAGTCGGACTTGCTGGCTGCGGTGAAGAACGCCATCTTTGGTACTCCGCTTGGGCTTTTTATACGGTCTTAGGAGAGATGCGTGGTGCCGGGTCGAGTGTCGCGTTTGCGCCTGTTCGATGATAGTCAGCAAAACGTGACAGCGAGCAGAGCGTATCGCTTTGCTCAAGTACTAACGCTTGTCGTGTGTGCGTCGTCACATCTTGTTGACCCAAATGTTCCTCGGTAGAGCGTCGCCCAGGCAGGCTCGACTCTACACCGGTTCATCTGCTGCGCAGCTTAACGACAGCAGCCTTGAAGCTGCTTGCGGTGCTGCGACATATTCGGACATCGGCTTGCTACCGAATGTTGCAAAACAGGCTGGCGTGGCGATGCACCCCCTCACCTGTAGGAGCGAACTTGTTCGCGAAGCGTTCTGCCTGACACACCGGCGCAATCCCCTTCGCCAACAAGTTGGCTCCTACAGAACTGCGTTGGGCCTGACACACCAAGGCGCCTGCCTTCGCCAACGAGTTGGCTCCTACAGGTCCGTGCTCGGCGCACAGGCAAAAATCTGCGAACACTGGCAAAATCGCGTTCAGCCCCCGCTCTCAAGGAATAGTCCCATGCACATGACCACCGACAGCTTCATCTATAACCCCTGCGACGAGGAAGAAGATGACATGGCGCTGGCGTGTTGCCATGGAGCGAACGGCGATTTGTTCATGCTGGCGCGCTTTCCGGACGAAGACGAAGTGGACATCACGGTGCGGGACGACACCATTCATGTGGATTCAAAGCTGATCGTGACCTTCGGCGCCGACCGACTGCTGCTGGAGATAGATGCAGCTGACGCCGGGCCGTTTGGCGGTGAAACCTCTTTCGAGATTGCCCACAGCACCCCAGCGAACGAATTGGCCGAACTGGCCAGCACCCTGCGCATCATCCTGCAGGGCGTCGGCACGTTTGTGAGTGAAGTCGGGTAACCCCCGCGCCCCCTCTGTAGGAGCGAACTTGTTCGCGAGCCGAAACATCTGGCACACCCCGAAGCCGCGCTCGCCAACAAGTTGGCTCCTACAGACCATTTCACAGTTTTACGTAGGCATTCCCTGAAATTCCCGCAAAAACCCCCTTCGCCGTTAGTCGCCAGCCCCCGGATGGATTAAAGTAACGCCCCCAGCTTCGGTGCCGTTTTGGCGCTGCTGCGAACTCTGCCAGGAACCGTCATCGATGGAACATCGTGAAGCGTTGATCGCGCTGCGAACCTTTCTCTCAACTCAGATTCTCGGGCAGGAGAAACTGGTTGAACGGCTGCTGATCGCCCTGCTCGCCGATGGTCACATGCTGGTCGAAGGCGCCCCGGGTCTGGCCAAGACCAAGGCGATCAAAGAGCTGGCCGAAGGCATCGAAGCACAATTTCATCGCATTCAATTCACCCCCGATCTGTTACCCGCCGACATCACCGGCACCGAGATCTATCGCCCGGAAACCGGCAGCTTCGTCTTCCAACAGGGGCCGATCTTCCACAATCTGGTGCTGGCAGACGAAATCAACCGCGCCCCGGCCAAAGTGCAATCGGCATTGCTCGAAGCCATGGCCGAGCGTCAAGTGAGCGTCGGACGCAGCACCTACGATCTGTCGCCTCTGTTTCTGGTGATGGCGACACAAAACCCCATCGAGCAGGAAGGCACCTATCCCCTGCCTGAAGCGCAGCTCGACCGTTTTCTGATGCACGTCAAGATTGGTTTCCCCGACGCATCGGTGGAACGCAAGATTCTCGCCCAGGCACGAGGCGAAGCGCTCAATGGCGAAACCAAACCCGAACGCCGAGTGAGCCAGCAGGCGATTTTTGCCGCGCGTAAGGAAATCCTTAATCTGTACATGGCCGACGCCGTCGAGGAATACCTCGTGCAACTGGTGATGGCGACGCGCACGCCCGCCAAGTTCGATCCTGAACTGGCCGAATGGATCGCCTACGGCGCCAGCCCGCGCGGCTCGATCTCCCTTGATCGCTGCGCCCGGGCCCACGCCTGGCTGGCGGGTCGCGACTTTGTCAGCCCCGAAGACATTCAGGCAGTGCTGTTCGATGTCCTGCGTCACCGGGTCATCCTGTCGTTCGAAGCGGAAGCGGCGGGCGTCGATCAGGACAAAGTGATTCAACGCGTACTCGATGTCGTGGCCGTCGCCTGATCCATGCAGCCCTATCTGATTTCCCAACCGGGTATTCGCGTCAGCCTCGCCGAGCTGATCGAAATGCGTCATCGCGTGCGGGAAGTTCAGCTGTTTTCCACCCCTAGCCGTCGCAGCCCTCTGATTGGCTTGCACCACTCCAAGCTGCGCGGCCGTGGCGTGGATTTCGATCAGGTGCGCGTCTATCAGGCGGGCGATGACGTGCGCACCATCGACTGGCGCGTCACGGCGCGTACCCAGGAACCGCACACCAAACTGTTTCACGAAGAACGCGAGCGCCCGATCTTCATCATGGTCGAGCAAAGCCGCCGACTGTTTTTCGGCTCTGGGCTGATGTTCAAATCGGTGATGGCCGCCCAGGCTGCGGCGCTGGTGGGCTGGGCTGCGCTTGCGCATAACGACCGGGTCGGCGGTCTGGTGTTCGGCGATAACGAACACTACGAAATCAAACCGCGTCGCAGCAAACAGAGCCTGTTGCAGCTGCTCAACCGGCTGGTGCGGGTCAACCAGTCGCTGCACACCGAAGCCGTGGCCGACCGCGACACCTTCGGCATTGCCCTGCGGCGTGCACGCGAGGTGCTCCGCCCGGGCAGTCTGGCGATCATTTTGTGCGATGAGCGCGCGTTGTCTGACTCGGCCGAGCAACAACTGTCGTTGCTGTCCAAGCATTGCGACCTGCTGCTGCTGCCGATATCCGACCCGCTGGATCACGCCCTGCCCGCTGCCGGCCTGCTGCGTTTTGCCGAGCGCGGTGCGCAGCTGGAGCTCGATACGCTCAACCCGGACCTGCGCCAGACCTACCGCGCCCAAGGCGAAGCACGCCTTGCACGCTGGGAGCGGCTGGCGCAAAAACTGCGGGTGTTGCTGATGCCACTGAGCACACAGCGTGAAATGGTCGAGCAGCTGCGCGAGTACCTCAACGCGCAGCATCCGGTAAAACAGAAATGAACCCGCTGGATCAGTTGCATCCCCTGATCGCTCCCGAAGCCGTGGGCATCTGGCCGCCCGCGCCCGGTTGGTGGCTGCTGCTGATTCTGATCCCGGCATTGGCCTATGGCGCCTGGCGCGGCCGGCATCTGCTGCCGCGCAAAGCTCCCCGTGCCAACGGCGAGCAACCCCTGGACCCACTGCGCCAGGCCGCGCTGGAAGAACTGGCGCGCATGCCAAAACCCTACGACGGCGCGCCCGCCGGAGCCTGGCTGCAGCAAATCAACGGTTTACTCAAACGCCTTTGCCGCAATCATTACCCCTACAGCCAGAGCCACACCTTGAACGGCCGCAAATGGCTGGCGTTTCTGGACAACCGCTGCCCTGCGGCGGGGCTGACGCGCTGGATGATTCTTGTCGAAGGCGCCTACAAGCCGGAGTGCAAACTTGACGACAAGGCCATCAACGGCCTGACGCAGTCGGTCGACACCTGGATTCGCAAGCATGTTTGAATTCGCCTGGCCGTGGGTCTTTCTGGCCCTGCCGCTGCCGTGGATCATGCGCTTTGTGCTGCCGCCAGCAGACAGTGGCGAAGCGGCGCTGAAAGTCAGTTTTCTCAACGAACTCGAAGGCATGGCCGGGCGCCGTGCACGCGCCAATCTGCCGGGCTGGCGTCGGCAGTTGCCTTTCGTCTGCCTATGGTTGTTGCTGTTAATGGCGGCCGCACGCCCGCAATGGCTGGGCGATCCTTTACCGATTGCCGCCAGCGGGCGAGATTTGCTGGTGGCCGTGGACGTCTCCGGCTCCATGGATTATCCGGACATGATCTGGAAAAACGATGAGGTCAGCCGCCTTGCGCTGGTCAAGCTGCTGATGGGCGATTTCCTTGAACAGCGTCAGGGTGACCGGATCGGGCTGATCCTGTTCGGCAGTCAGGCCTACCTGCAAGCGCCGCTGACCTTTGACCGGCACACGGTCCGGGTCTGGCTGGACGAAGCACGCATCGGCATCGCCGGGAAGAACACCGCCATCGGCGACGCCATCGGCCTGGCCCTCAAGCGCCTGCGGCTGCGTCCGGCGCAAAGCCGCGTGCTGATATTGATCACCGATGGCGCCAACAACGGCGGGCAGATCGATCCTGCCACGGCGGCGCGACTGGCCGCCCAGGAAGGCGTGAAAATCTACCCGATCGGCATCGGGGCTGACCCGGATAAGGGCGTGGCCAGTGTGCTCGGCCTGAATCCGAGTCTGGATCTGGACGAACTGTCGCTCAAAGAATTGGCCGACATCACCGGCGGGCAGTACTTCCGCGCCCGCGACGGTGCCCAGCTGGAAAAGATTGGCGACATCCTCGACCAGCTGGAACCGGCCAAGCAGCAACCCACGCAAGCCCGCCCCGCCCTCGAGCTCTATCACTGGCCGCTGGGCGCTGCGCTGCTGTGGAGCGTGTTGCTGGTGATTCATGAGCGTTGGCCCAACAACCCGTTCTATCGGTTTCTGGCACGCCAACCCGCCCTCAACGCCGGCCAGCCATGGCGTCAACGTTTCAAGCGGCTGGGGAGGCGTCGATGATCGCGCTCTGGCCGCACTGGTTTCGCCCCTGGTGGTTGCTGATCCTGCCGTTGCTCTGCTGGTTGCTGTGGCGTCTGTGGAATCGGCAAAAACGCATCGGGCGCTGGCAGATGATCTTGCCTGTTGCCTTTCATTCGGTCCTGCTCAACGGCGGCAGCGGGCGCGAAAGCAAACTGCCGTGGATTGCCATGGGTTTCGGTTGGGCCTTGGGCCTGCTGGCACTACTCGGTCCCGGCTGGCAGAGGGTGGAACAGACCAGCCAGAAACCGGTGGACCCGCTGGTGGTGATGCTGGAACTGACCCCGGAAATGCTCGCCACTGACAGCCCGCCGACACGACTGGAGCAGGCCCGGCGCAAGCTGATGGACTTGCTGCAGGCGCGTAGCGATTCGCAAACCGCGATCATCGTTTACGCCGGCAGCGCCCATACGCTGGTGCCGCTGTCGGACGATCTGGCGACCAGCAAAAACCTGCTGGACGCGATCAAGCCGTCGATCATGCCCGAGAGCGGTCAACGCGCGGATCTGGCCGTGAAAAAAGCCCTGGACTTGCTCAAGCAAGGCGCGCTGGGCCAAGGCCGTCTGTTGCTGATTGGCTCATCGCTCACCGAGCAGGAACGCCAGGGTATTCGTCTGGCCATGAGCGGCCACCCGCAACCGTTGCTGATCATGGGCGTAGGCACTGCTGAAGGCGCACCCGTGGCGCAAGACAAAGGCGGTTTCCTCAAGGACGCTCAAGGCGCCATTCTGCTGCCGCGCCTGGACAGCGCCAGCCTCAAGGATTTCGCCGAGCAGTTCGACGGTCGCTACAGTTCGCTGCGTATGGATGATCAGGACCTGCGCGACCTGGGCTTGCTGGACAGCCCGAAAAACATCCGCAGCGATGGGCAGATTGTTCAACTCGACACCTGGGCTGATCAGGGTTACTGGCTGCTGCTGCCATTGTTGCTGCTGGCGGCCTGTGCCGGGCGCCGGGGTTGGGTGTTGTGCCTTCCGTTGCTGTTCATGATTCCGCAAAACAGCTATGCGTTCGACTTCAAGGACCTTTGGCTGCGCCCTGATCAACAAGGTCAACGCCTGCTCGAGCGGCACCGCCCGGTTCAGGCTGCGCGGCGTTTCGAAGACCCGCAATGGCAAGGCATCGCGCTGTATGAGGCGGGCGATTACGCGGGCGCCGCCCAGCGCTTTGCTCAGGGCAACAGCGCCACCGACCACTACAACCGCGCCAATGCCTTGGCCAAAAGTGGCGAACTGGAAGCCGCGCTGGACGCGTACGATCAGGCGCTGGACCGTCAACCCGAGTTCCCGGCAGCCACGGCCAACCGCGCGCTGGTACAAAAACTCCTTGAGCAGAACCAGCAGCCGCCGGTCGAAGACACCGGCAAGGACAAGACTGAAGGCGACGATGACGGCGACAATCCACGCAGCGGCGCCGTCGATGAACACAACAATCAACAGACGCCGCCCCAGGCCGGGGAGGAGAACAGCCCCGGCAGTCAGCAGCAAGTGTCCGGCGGCAACGAAGCGCCCGGCTCGCCACTGGATGAAGACGAGACCACTCGCCCGCCGATGAAACCTGCCGACAGTGCCCTCAGCGGCGAGCAACAGCAGGCACTCGAGCAATGGCTGCGGCAGATCCCGGACGAACCGGGTGAGCTGCTGCGGCGCAAATTCTGGTATGAACAACAGCAGCATCAGGAAAAGACCCCATGAGTCGTGTAACCCGCTTGGTCATCGGTTGGCTGCTGTGCCTGGTCGCGTTGTCGACCCAGGCTGCGACGGCGCCTGCGTTGCTCGCAAGCACGGACCGCACGCGTCTGAACACCGGGGAAACCGTCGAGCTGACACTGGAATCCAACGACCCGACGCTGTTCGGCAAGCCGGACATCAGCGTGCTCAGTACAGATTTCGACGTACAGGGCACGCGTCAGGTCAACCGCTCGACCACGCTGGACGGCACCACCCAGGCAACGACTCGCTGGCTCATCACCCTGATGCCCAGGCGCAGTGGTTCGGTGGTCATCCCCGAACTGCAACTGGGCGAAATGAAAAGCCAGCCGATCACGTTGCAAGTCGTGGACGTTGCCCCACCCGCCAGTCCACAGGAAGAAAAGCTCGCGCCAGTGTTCATTGAAATCACACTCGATCAGGACGCGGTCTACGTCCAGGCCCAGGCTGTCCTGACGTTGCGGATCTACCATTCGGTTTCGCTGTTCGACGACAGCAACCTGAGCCCGCTGCAAGTGCCCGAGGCGCGGATCGAGAAACTGGGCGAAACCCGGACCTATGAAAAGCTGATCAATAACGTTCGCCACGGCGTGATCGAGATGCGCTATGCACTCTACCCCCAGCAAAGCGGCGAACTGGTGATCCCGCCGCAAGTGTTCAGCGCCACGCTGGTTCAGGACCCGCCCGCGCCGAATACCCAGCCGGGACAAAACAACGATATCAATCCGTTCGGCCCCAAGCCGGGCAAGGTGTTGCGGGTGACGTCAGCGCCGATGTCGCTGCAGGTCAAGGCCCAGCCCGCCAACTACCCGCCCAACACACCGTGGCTGCCTGCACGTGGCATCAACCTGAGCGAAAGCTGGAGCCCGGAACCCGGAAAAACCCAGGTCGGCGACTCACTCACGCGAACGCTGACGCTGAAAGTCGAAGGGCTGTCCAGCGCGCAGCTGCCCCCGCTGCCCGCCACTGAAGTCAGCGCGCTGCGCCGTTACCCTGATCAGCCGAAATTGGCGAACCTGGCCAGCGAGCGCGGCCTGATCGGCACCCGCGAGGAGCGTGAAGCGCTGGTTCCCACTCGCTCTGGCGCTATCGATGTACCTGCTGTGGACCTGGTGTGGTGGAACACCCATGAAGATCATCTGGAACACACCTCGTTGCCCGCGCGCACCTTGCAGGTCAGCAGCAATCCGGCGCTGGAAGTGGACACCCCGGTCAGCGACAACGGCGGCTTGATTGTCATGGGCCCGCCGGTATGGCCGTGGCAATTGGCGACGGTGCTGCTGAGTTTCACTACATTGCTGGGCTTCGGGCTGTGGTGGCGTGCGCGCTGGCAACCGGCCCTGGCCCGAGTGGCGCAGGCAGGTCCCAGCCCGCGCTCGGTGCTGGATGATCTCAAGCGCGCCAGTCTGGCCAACGATCCCCACGCGACCCGGCAGGCACTCGATGCCTGGGCGCGCCAGCAACCGGAAACCCTGGCCGACATGGCCGCTCGATTTGTGCCGCTGTCCGATGCACTGGATGGCCTCAACGGCGTGCTGTACAGCGAAACCGAAAAACTCTGGCTGGGAGAAGACCTCTGGCGCGCGGTCAAAGCGCTGCCCGCCATCGAACGCCCGCAGGACACCAGCGGCGACAACAGCCTGCCGCCGTTGTATCCGAAGTGATGAACCCTACCAGTTGGGCCGACGCGGCCCCCGTAGGAGCGAACTTGTTCGCGATGCAATATGACTGACACACCGCGCTGACCCTCTCGCCGACAAGTTGGCCCTACAGAATCAGTTGCCCTATCGCACTCAAACAAGGACCCCCAATGCGTTTGTTCCACACCTCCGACTGGCACCTTGGCCAAAACCTCCACGGCCAGGAGCGCGACTTCGAACACGCAAGCTTCCTCACCTGGTTGCTGGCGCGTCTGGCTGAGCGCGCCCCGGATGTGCTGTTGATTGCTGGAGACATCTTCGACACCGTCAACCCGCCGGTCAAAGCCCAGGAACGCCTGTACGACTTCATCGTCAACGCCCACGAGCAACAGCCCAAACTGACCATCGTGATGATTGCCGGCAACCACGATTCCGGTTCACGCATCGAGTTGCCCGCGCCATTGATGCGCCGTCTGCGCACCCACGCGCTGGGCCGGGTGTTGTGGCTGGACGACGGCACTCTCGACGTCGAGCGCCTGCTACTGCCGTTGCCCGACGCCAAGGGCAAAACCCGCGCATGGTGCCTGGCCCTGCCCTTCCTGCGTCCTGCCGAAGTCACTGGCCCGACGCTGGGTGACAACTACCTGCGCGGCATCGGCCGGGTGCATGAGTTGCTGATCGAAGCCGCCAACCTCAAGCGTGAACCGGGTCAAGCGTTGATCGCCGTGAGTCACGCGCACATGGCTGGCGGCTCGGTGTCGGAGGAGTCCGAGCGCAGCCTGATCATTGGCAACGCCGAAGCCCTGCCCGCCAGTCTGTTTGGCGAGAGCATCACCTACGTCGCCCTAGGCCATTTGCACAAGCCGCAACGGGTCAACGGTGAAGAGCGCATTCGCTACAGCGGCTCGCCGATTCCGTTGTCGTTTTCGGAAATCGGCTACCAACATCAAATCCTTGAGATCAATTGCAAGGGCGACACACTCACCAGCGTCGACACCCTGCTGATCCCACGTGCGGTCAACCTGCAACGTGTCGGCCCTGCGCCGCTGGCCGAGCTGCTGATACAGCTCAAAGACCTCCCGGACATCGACCTGCTCGCCGACATCGACCGCCAACCCTGGCTTGAAGTGCGTGTGCGTCTGGACGAGCCACAACCGGACCTGCGTAATCAGATCGAACTCGCCCTGCAAGGCAAAGCCGTACGCTTGGTGCGGATCGCCGCCGAATACGCAGGCAAAGGCGCTAATGGCCGCGACGACGATGGCGAAGGCTTGATCGAACTGGATCAACTCAGCCCGCAGGAGTTGTTCAGCCGCGCCTGGCTCGACAGCTATGGCAACGAGGTCGACGAACAGACGCTCAAAGACTTCGCCGAGCTGTTGCAGGACGTGCAACTGGAGAGCGAACAGCCATGAAGATTCTCGCCATTCGCCTGAAAAACCTCGCTTCGCTGGCAGGCCCTTTCGAGCTGGATTTCACCGCCGAACCTTTGGCCAGCGCTGGGTTATTCGCCATCACCGGACCTACCGGCGCCGGCAAAAGCACGCTGCTGGACGCCTTGTGCCTGGCGCTGTTCGGAGCGATTCCGCGCCTGAACAACGTCGGCCAGTCCAAAGTCCCGGAGATCGACGGCGACATCGGCACCAGCGACCCGCGCAACCTGCTGCGACGTGGCACCGGCAGCGGCTACGCCGAGGTAGATTTCGTCGGCATCGACAAGCGTCGTTATCGAGCGCGCTGGGAAACCAACCGCGCCCGCGACAACGCCAGCAAAAAGCTGCAAGCCAGCCGCCAGACCCTGACCGACCTGGACAGCGAGCAAATCCTCAGCCAGAACAAGACCGACTACAAGCCGCTGCTCGAAGCGCGTCTGGGCCTGAATTTCGAGCAGTTCACCCGCGCCGTGATGCTGGCGCAGAGTGAGTTCAGCGCCTTCCTAAAGGCCGATGACCGCGAGCGCAGCGAACTGCTGGAAAAGCTCACTGACACCGCTATTTATAGCCAGCTCGGCCGCCGCGCCTACAGCAAGGCCAGCGAAGCGAAAAAGGCCTGCGATGACCTGAACCTGTTGGCGACGGGCGTCATTCCCATGGAAGCCGAACAACGCGCCGAGCTTGAACAGCGTTTCAACGACGCCCAGCAGCAGCTCAAAAACCAGCAAGCCGAGCAGCGTCAACTGGAACTCAAGCAGCAATGGCTGACCGAGCTGCAACGCCTGCAGGATGCGCACCTGAGTGCGTCCGAACAGTTGAACAGCGCCCAGCAGGATTGGGACGCGCAAGGCAACCAGCGGCAGATGCTGGGACAGCTGGAACGCCTCGCGCCTCAGCGTCACCTATTCGCGCTGCGCAAAAAACTCGATGGGCAGATCACCCCGCTCACCATGCTGATTGAACAACACACGCTGCGCCAAACCGAGCTGCAAACCCGCCAGACAGCGCTGGACGACACGCTGCTCGCCGCGCAAACCAGTCTGCAAACGGCTCAAGCGCAGCAGGCTGCGGCGGCGCCGCTGCTGCGCCAGGCCTTTGAGCAGCAAAGCAACCTTACGCACCTGAACACGGCGTTGCAGGAAGTCACCAAGCAGTGCCGCGCCGCTGAACAAACGAGCGCTGAAGGTCAGGCTGCGCTGGATCGCATGCTCGAGCAACAACGCACGCTCGACCAGCGCTTGCAGTCGATCGCCACCCAACTGGAACACAGCGCCGTACTCGCACCGTTGAGCCAGGCGTGGCCCGCTTATCGCGGCCGTTTGCAGCAAACCGTCGCCCTCAGCGCACGCCTGAAAAAAGGTCGCGAAGAACTGCCGTTGCTGGAACAGAACGCTACCCGCGCCGAACAACAACTGACTGAACGCCGCAGCGCACTGGATGAGCTGTATCGCGACGCGCAGGTCAAGGCCGACGCCGTCAACGAAGAAATACAGCGTCTGAGCCAGTTGCTCCAGGACAACCGTCAGCAGCACAGCGCCAGTGACTCGCTGGATCGCCTATGGCAGCGCCATCAGGACCTCGACTCCAGATTGCGCAATCTTCAGCTTCAGCAACAACAAGCCACCGACCGCCGCGCGCAAAGCATCGCCTTGGGGTTGCAGCTCAAGACCGAACACGACGCAGCGGCACAGGCGCTGACTGTCACTGTCGAACTGCTGCAACGTCAGCGCCTTGCCCGCAGCGCCAGCGTCGAACAACTGCGCGACCAACTGATCGATCAGCAACCCTGCCCGGTATGTGGCAGCCAAGAGCATCCTTATCACCAGTCCGAGACGCTGTTGCAAGCGCTGTCTGGCCATGACGACAGCGAGGAAGCCGCCGCGCGCCTCAAGGTCAGCCAGCTCAGCGACAGGCTCACCGAATTGCGCGTTGAAGTGACCGAGCTCAACAACCAGCTCAAGCAGGCCAAGCCGCAGCTTGAACAACTGGCCGAGCAACTGGAAACACTCACGCCGCAGCTTGAAGCGCATCCGTTATACCCACGCCTGCTGGAGCAGCCCGAGCATCAGCGCGGCGACTGGCTGACCGAGCGCCTGCACACACTGGCGCAGGAAATTCTCGTCAGCGAGCAGCGCCAGACCCAGTTGCTCAAGGTCCAGCAACAAGCCGAGGGGTTGCAGCAGCATGTGCAAACCGCTCGCGATGCCAGCGCACAGGCGATGAAGCTGCTGGACGATCAGCAGCGCAATATCTCGCTGGACAACCAGGGGTTCGAAGCCGCGTTGCAGGAGTTCGAAGCACTGTTGCCTGCCGAAAGCCTGCCGTCGTGGCGCGAGTCAGCCACCGAAAGTTTCATGCAGCTGGACAACGACATCGCCCTGCGTCTTCAGCAGCTCGACCAGCAAAAGGACGAGCAGCAGGAACACAGCGAGCGCGCCAAGAAGATCGATCTGGAGCACATCGCGCAGCTCAATCGCCAGCACTTGCACGAGCAACTCAAGCAGCGCCTGGAAACCAGCCAGGCGCAGCATCTGGCCGGGCAGCAACGTTTGGCGCAGTTGCTGGGCGAACAGGCCAGCGCTGATCAATGGCAGCAGCATCTTGAGCAGGCAGTCGAACAGGCGCGCACGGCTCAGAACGGTGCCAGTGAAGCGTTACAGCAAGCCCGTGGTGAACTGATCAAAATTGCAGCAGAGCTGGACGCCGAGCGCCAACGGTTGCAAGGGCTGGAACAGGAAGTGGCCGAACTGGATCGGCTTATTCTCGAATGGCGCGCTGCCCACAGCGAACTCGATGACGCGGCGCTGGACGCCTTACTTGGTTACACCGATGAGGCGGTCAGTCAGCTTCGCCAGCAATTGCAGCACAGTGAGAAATCTCTGGAGCAGGCGCGGGTACTGGTTCAGGAGCGGGAAAAGCAGGTGCAGCAACATCAGGCGCAACACACCGACCTGACCGATGCGCCGCAGTTGGCAAGCGCGCTGCTGGAGGCGCAAAACCTGGCGGCCGGCCATGAGCAACAATGCGCCGAACTGCGCGCTCAACTGAGTGAAGACGAGCGTCGCCGTAACGCCAACAGTGAGTTGCAGGCGCGCATTGCGCTGGCGGCGGCTGAATATCAACGCTGGGGCCGCGTCAGTGCACTCATCGGCTCGGCGACCGGCGACACGTTCCGCAAGATCGCCCAGGCTTACAATCTCGACCTGCTGGTGCATCACGCCAACGCACAGCTCAAGCAACTGGTGCGGCGCTATCGCCTGAAACGCGGCGGCAGCATGCTCGGTTTGCTGGTGATGGATACCGAGATGGGCGACGAGCTGCGCTCTGTGCATTCGTTATCGGGCGGCGAGACGTTTTTGGTGTCGCTGGCGCTGGCCCTTGGATTGGCATCGATGGCGTCAAGCACGCTCAAGATCGAGTCGCTGTTCATCGACGAAGGCTTCGGCAGTCTCGACCCCGAATCCCTGCAACTGGCAATGGACGCACTCGACGGCTTGCAGGCCCAAGGGCGCAAAGTCGGGGTGATTTCCCATGTGCAGGAGATGCACGAGCGCATTCCGGTGCAGATTCAAGTGCGTCGTCAGGGCAATGGCTTGAGCACGGTTGAGGTCAATAACGGATAATTCGAATTTTTTCACGCACGTAATGCCAGACGGTGTTCTGTGCAACGCTATACCCACTGCGCGACTCGTCGCGCTGAACCAGAGAAGAAGGTAATTCCATGTCCAACTCCAAAGTATTTTTCGACATCACTGCCAACGACGAGCCTATGGGCCGCATCGTCATGGAACTGCGCAACGACGTGGTGCCGAAAACCGCTGAAAACTTCCGCGCGCTGTGCACTGGCGAAAAAGGCGATGGCCTGACCTACAAAGGCTCGTCGTTCCACCGCGTGATCAACGATTTCATGCTGCAAGGCGGCGATTTCACCGCCCACAACGGTACTGGCGGCAAGTCTATCTACGGCAACAAGTTTGCCGATGAGAACTTCACCCTCAAGCACACAGAGCCAGGCGACCTGTCCATGGCCAACGCTGGCCCGAATACCAACGGCAGCCAATTCTTCATC
The DNA here is from genome assembly GCF_057128745.1 of Pseudomonas rosaeacicularis. Lineage (NCBI taxonomy): Bacteria > Pseudomonadati > Pseudomonadota > Gammaproteobacteria > Pseudomonadales > Pseudomonadaceae > Pseudomonas > Pseudomonas rosaeacicularis. The sequence goes on along the minus strand of NZ_JBSKHT010000011.1, from coordinate 16,684 downwards.
ACCACCATCGTCACCAGCTGGCTGGATGGCAAGCACGTGGTGTTCGGTAAAGTTGTCGAAGGCATGGAAGTGGTTCGCGCCATTGAGGCCCTGGGTTCGCAATCCGGCCGCACCAGCAAGAAAGTCACCATCGCCGATTGCGGCGAGCTGACCGAAGCCTGATTCAGTGTCGGTGCTCGCCAGCGCGACACCGACGCTCTACTCGTTTCGCCGCTGTCCTTACGCCATGCGTGCGCGCATGGCCGTAAGGTACGCCGGTTGCGCAGTGGAGATCGTCGAAGTCAGCCTCAAAGCCAAGCCCGTCGAAATGCTTGAGCGTTCACCCAAAGGCACGGTGCCGGTTCTGGTGCTGGGTGATCAGGTACTGGAACAAAGCCTGGACATCATGCGCTGGGCTTTGGCGCAGAGCGATCCGGATGATTGGCTTATGGCAGATGATGAAGTTGCCCGGCTGCTCATTGCCGATCTGATCGCGCGCAATGATGGCCCATTCAAAACATCACTGGATCAATACAAATACGCCGTGCGCTATCCCGAGTTCTCGCAAGTGGAATACCGACAGCGTGGGGAAGTTTTTCTGAGCGAACTGGAAGACCGACTTGGGTCACAGCTGTTTCTGGTGTCCGATCACCTGACCCTGGCCGATGTCGCCCTGGCACCGTTCGTGCGACAGTTCTGTTTCGTCGATCCTGAGTGGTTCTGGCAGAGTCCGTATCCGAAGTTGCGCGAGTGGTTGCAGCGGTTTTTGGAGTCGGCGTTGTTTATTCAGGCAATGCAAAAAATCTGACCCATCGTCAGGGAATTCGTCATCTGTTGGAGCGAAGCTTGCCCGCGAAGCTGAGGCCACGGTTTCGCCTGACACTCCACGTTTTGGACTTCGCGGGCAAGCCTCGCTCCAACATGTAGTGCGTTAAACCACACCAATCTGAAACACCCCTGTAAACGCCTCACCGTATTTATGCGGTGGATTGCCAGCGATCAGCTTTTGCGCCTTCTGCATCGCAATGTCCTGCGCCACTTCGTAGCGGAATTCGATACTGCGCGCCACGCCGCCTACCGAACCCTGTCCAACGCCCAGCAATGAGCAACCGTTGTTGATCACGGCGAAGAACACCAACACCCAAAAGTTGAGGCCTTTCATGCTGCACGCCCCTGCGCATTGACGTTGGCGCGCGATGACTCAACCACTGTCGATTGAGCAGTCACCGAACGGGGTGCGGTGAGTTGTGGATTCATGCTGGTGATGGTGACCACTGCGATGAAAACAACGTAAAGAGAAAGCGCGAAGTACGCGCCTTGTTTAAGTGAATGAAGAATGGCAGTGGCCATGTGTGTCGCTCCGGGTTAATCCTGTTTCATGGCCGACAGGATGATGTAATCCGGTATTAATAAATAACGATGGCGATTTATAGCGAGGATCGATTGGGTTGATTATTTAAGGAATGTATTAGGGCGATAGCGTGTGGGGATCACGGTCTGTAGGAGCGAACTTTTTCGCGAGGCGCTGTAGCTGACACACTGCATACAACCTGCTCGCCAACAAGTTGGCTCCTACAGAGAGTCGGGTTATCTAAATGAATGGGCATAAAAAAATCCCCATCGCTTATTCAGCAGACGGGGATTAAAGGGAGGGAATCAACGCTTTCGCGAGCAAGCTCGTCTGACACTTGATGCATGGCCTGACACGTATGGGTCAGAGGGTCGCATCAACCTGTTCAAGACGAAGTTGCTCGCGAAAGCGTTTAAACAGCAGCTGCGAGCACAGTATTCAAAGTCGGTTCTTAAAAATCCATTCCCCGGTATCGTGGATGACGCTAACGGGGAATGGATTGTCGTCGGGAGTTCTGTTCATTACTGAGTTTTGTGATCCAGTGCTGCGTAGAAGTTGGCGCTTTGTTGCAGATACTTCGGTGTGTAAGTCTGGGTTGAGTTGGCTTTTTTGTCGGCGACATCGACGCTGGCGCTGGCAGGCAGTGCAACAGTGGCGGAGATGGCAGACGCGGCGATGATGGAGAAGATATTGAAGTTCATGATGTGTACCTCGGTGGAGTGTTGCGTTTCAAGTCTTGACCGTCTTGGCCGTGAATTGAAAGTACGCCCGAGGGGGCGACATCAGAAATGCTTTGTAGCACTAGCCCTTATCATTTCAATTAATACATCGCTCCAGCCCGTACAAATGAAGGGCTGGAGCGAATTTCACGCATTCACTTGGAGGTCAGAAAACGGAAATCGGACGGCGAATCGAAGTCCAGTTTCTGCACGGTATCACCCAAGAGGCCGGTTTTCGGGTCTACGCCCACAGTCACGATCTGGTTGCTTTTCTGGTTGGCGATCAACACGAAGTGACCGCTTGGGTCGAAGCTGAACTCGCGCGGCTCCTTACCTTCAACCGAGCGACGTTGAATTTCCTTCAACTGCCCGGTGGCCTGATCAATGCTGAATACCAGCAGTTCATTCACCGCACCGCGATTGGCGACGTACAGGAATTTGCCGTCTGGCGAGGTGTGCAACCCACCTGCAGCGCGCTGGTCCTGACCTTCCTTGTTAGCCAACTCGACCTGTTGCGTGCGCTTGAACACACCGTCGTGGTAGTCGAACACGGTGACCTGCGCATTCATTTCCGTGGTCAGCCAGGCATGTTTGCCGTCTTTGCTGAACAGCAAGTGCCGAGGTCCGCTACCAGCCGGCATATCGACGGAAGGTGTTTTCGCCGGCTGCAAGGGCTGGGTCTTTTTCCCGTCGTACGTGAACACGAACAATTTGTCGGCACCCAGATCGCTGGCGATCAAGTATTTGCCGTCGGGTGAAGGCACCGCCGAATGCACGTGGGACGAAGCCTGGCGTTCCGGATTCACCTTGCTGGCCGGGTGGATGCTGGTTTGCGCCACCGGTGACAACTTGCCGTCCTTACCCACCGGCAATACCGCCAGCGAACCACCCGGTTGAGGGTTGACGGCGTAATTGGCGACGAACAGAAAGCGCTCATCAGCGCTCAGGCTCGAATGGGTCGGTTCTTCGCTCTTGCTTTCAATCACATTGATGAACGAGACGACGTGGGTCTTGGGATCGATGGAAAAGCTACTGACCTTGCCTACGGTGTCGGTCTGACCTGGGCCGTTCTCGTTGACGGCAAACAGATGGCGCTGGTCTTTGGAGAGCGTCAGCCACGACGGGTTTTCGCTTTTGATCACCTGGCGCGGTGTGGGGTCAAGCTTGCCGGTGGTAGTGTCAAAGCCAAAGCGATAAATGCCTTCGCTGGCGCCGGCGGTGTAGGCACCCACCAGCACGTCGTAGTCAGTCATGGTTTTTGCCTGAAGGGGAAATGCGCTGATGCTGCTGGCCATTACCAGCCACGGCAGAATTTTACGAGTCATGGGCAGTTCTCTTTGTTAATTGTTTGCCGTTGATTCATTGCTGAACTCGGACGTCGTTGGTATGACAGCGGGTGGCGGTCCGGAGTTGCCTCGGACCCTGTTGGAGCGAGGCTTGCCCGCGAAGCTGGCACCTCGGTTTTAACTGACACTGCGCATCGTTAGCTTCGCGGGCGAGCCTCGCTCCAACAGGATTTGTATTGTCTTTAGAAGCGGGCCTCTAAATAAGCACGTTACGCCTGCTCTTGATCATCCTCATCACGCGCAGCGATCGCGCTCATCGCGATGATTCGGTGATCTGCCTTGCCGTCATTGATCACCCAGCTCTGCAGCGCATTATCAAAGCTCGCCGCCTCGATCTGTGCCAGGGAGAAGCGCCACACCTTGCGCTCACGGCCGTCCATGCTTTCGATGTTCAGCTGCTCCTCCTCAAAGAAGAACTCATAGGCGTGCAGCCCGTCAATTTCCAGCATGTCAGCGGTTTGCAGGGCAGCGAGCAGGTTTTCAGGGGTGGTGGTCATGGCATTCATTCGCGTAGGTGAAAGGGCGAATGATAGGCGAAAAGAGGCCCGCACGTGCTGCGGGCGCTTTTGACAGACGTTTGCTTACCCTCAATCGTGGGTGGTCTCGCGCGCATAAAAGCGTTGCGGAACACCCCAGACAATCAGCGCCACCGCCAGCATACTCACGGCGCACAAGGCGTACAGCGCAGGCGTCGCGGTGCCGGTGAGGTCCTTGATCCGGCCGACCATGAACGGCGCGATGATGCCGCCCAACTGGCCGAGAGAGTTAATCAGCGCAATGCCTGCCGCTGCGGCAAGTCCTGTGAGGAAGCGCGGAGGGATGGTCCAGAAGATCGGCATCCAGGCGATCATGCCGGTCATGGTCATGCTCATGCCGATCATCAGCGGCAGCAATTGCCCCGGAAACAGCGCGCAGACCAGGTACCCCGCCGCTGTCAACGTCGCGCAACCGGCCAGGTGCCAGCGACGTTCGGCGTGACGGTCGGAGCTGGCACCTATCAGCAGGTTGCCAATCACGGCCACCACATAGGGAATCACGGTCAACAGCCCGATGTTCAGGGTATCGAGCACGCCTGCGCTCTTGATCAGTTGCGGCATCCAGAACAGCAGACCGGTCAGGGCCATCACCAGACACAGGTAAATCGCCGACATCACGTAGGTGGTCGGTTCTTTCCAGACGTCTCTGAAGCGCTGCGGCGTCTCAGGCTGTTTTTCCTTGGCCATGCGGTCCAGCACGACTTGCTTTTCCTGTGCGCTGAGCCAGGTCGCGTCCTGAATGCGGTCTTTGACCAGCCAGAACACCACGCCACCGATCAGGATCGACGGCACGCCTTCGAGCAGAAACAGCCAGCGCCAACCGGCCAAACCCATGACGCCGTCCATGTGCCCGAGGATCAGCCCGGCCAGCGGGCCACCGACAATCCCGCACAGCGGAATCGAGCTTTTGAAGTAGGAATTGACCCGCGCACGACGGGTGCTCGGGTACCACTGGGTGAAGAAATACAGCACCCCCGGCACAAACCCGGCCTCCATCACGCCGATCAGAAAACGCAGGGTGTAGAACCAGAACTCGGTCTGCACGAACATCATGCAGGACGAGGCAATACCCCAGGACACCATGATCCGGGCGATCCAGACCCGCGCGCCGATCTTGTGCAGGAGGATGTTGCTCGGCACTTCAAACAGGAAGTAGCCAACGAAAAACAGGCTCGCGCCCAAGCCATAGACCGTTTCACTGAAACCCAGATCACTGGCCATTTGCAGCTTGGCGAAGCTGATATTGACGCGGTCCAGGTAGGCGAACAGAAAACACAGGATGAACAACGGCACGATGCGCCAGCTCACCTTGCGATAGATGGCGGCTTCGAACGTGCCGGTATCGACGTGTTCGACCGGTATGGCGTTTGCGGTCATGGGGCGCACCTCGGATTGTTTTTATTGGGTGTCGGGGTTGTGCAGGGTGTTTCTGTTGGAGCGAGGCTTGCCCGCGAAGCTGAGGCCCCGTTTCGCCTGACACTCCGCGTTCTGGACTTCGCGGGCAAGCCTCGCTCCAACATGTGCGGCATCAGATCTCAGAGCTGTGTAATCCCACCCGGCTCAAACACAGCATCAGTTTGCGCAATACCGTTAACCAACGGCGCGCCAAACTCGGCCTGACTGATCTCGAACCGGTCTCCCGGCTGGGTCTTGATGCCATCGGCAAACGACAATGTGGCAGTACCGAAGAAATGCACGTGCACATCCCCCGCACGCAAAAACTGCGCGTATTTGAAGTGGTGGTACTCAAGGTTTTCCAGGCTGTGGCACATGTTGGCCTCGCCGCTCAGAAACTCCTTCTCCCACAACACTTCGCCGTTACGCAGAATGCGGCTGGTGCCGGCCAGGTTCTGCGGCAGCTCACCGACGCGTAATTCCGGGCCGAAGCTGCACGCGCGCAGTTTCGAGTGGGCCAGGTACAGATAGTTTTTGCGCTCCATGACGTGATCGGAAAACTCGTTGCCGATGGCATAACCCAGGCGGTATGGCTTGCCGTCATGGCCGATGACGTAGAGCCCGCTCAGTTCAGGCTCTTCGCCGGCGTCTTCGGAGAACGGCGGCTGCGGGAAGGCTTCGCCCGGCCGGATGACGATGCTACCGTCGCCTTTGTAGAACCACTCCGGTTGCACGCCCGCCGTGCCCGCTTCGGGCTTGCCGCCTTCCAGGCCCCATTTGAAGATGCGCATGGTGTCGGTCATCGCCGCTTCGTCACCGGCATGCTGATGCATTTTGTCCCGGGCAGACGCGCTGCCCAGGTGTGTCAGGCCCGTGCCACTGACCAGCACGTGAGCAGGATCGGGGTGATCCAGCGGCGGCAGAATGCGCAGGTCGGCGCGCAGTTGCGAGTAATCGTGGCTGTCGCCCAAGCCGAGGCTGTCGACCTGTTGGGCCAGGGAGGTTTTCTTTTCGATGGCGCTCAGGGCCAGCTCCCGGGTGCTGGTCGCGCCCTGGATTTCGCGAACCAGCGCACCGTCTACCAGACCGACACGACGTTCACCGTTGCTCAATTCGAACTGTACTAAATGCATAACCAGGCTCCTTTGGGGTCTCGGCCCGTGGGAGCGGACCTGTCCGCGAATGCGATGCTCCTGACACAAAAGATGCGTCGGATTTACCACCGTCTTCGCGGACAGGTCCGCTCCCACAGAGCCCAATAAATCAAGAATTACTGCGCGCACTCGCGGCGAATTTCGATTCGGGCAGCACATGCTTGCGCTCGAGGACGCGGTACACGATGCCGGTCAGAATCAACCCGAACACCATCACCCCCGAGAGGAAATACAAGCCGCTCGCCAGGTTGCCGGTGATCTCTTTCAGCCAGCCGATCACAAACGGACCAATGTAGCCGCCCAGATTCCCCACCGAGTTGATCAAGGCAATTCCCGCCGCCGCACTGGCGCCCGCAAAGAATCGCCCCGGCAACGTCCAGAACACCGCCGTGCAGGAAAACAACGAGAACGCCACCAGGCACAACGCGCCCAGTTGCAGAGCTGGCACCGTCAGATAGGCGCTGAAGAACAGGCCAATCGCGCCGATCACATACAGCACCGCCAAGTGGCCGTAGCGATCATTCAGTCGATCAGAACTGCGCGGCACGATCAGCAGACCGATGATGCCGAAGATGTAGGGAATCGAAGACACGAACCCGGTCGTCAGATCGCTACCGCCAAACTGTTTGATCAGCGTCGGCAGCCACAGGCCCAAGCCATAAATGCTCAGCGTCACCGGAAGATAGAACAGCGCCAGCAACAGCACGCGTTTGTCTTTGAGCGCATGCAGTGGATTGCCGTGGCGGGTCTGGCCGTACTCCTCCAGATCCTTTTTCAGCTCGCCTTCCAGCCAGGTTTTCTCGACCGGGTCCATCCACTTTACGTTCTTCGGACCGTCCGGCAGCCAGCGCAATACCGGCCAGGTCAGCAGAATCGCCGGGGCGCCGATGCACAAGAACAGCCACTGCCAGCCGTGCAGGCCAGCAACGCCTTCCATGCCCAGCAGGCCACCGGAAATCGGGCCGGTGATCATCATGGCGATGGGCTGCGAGAGGATGAACAGCCCCAGGATTTTGCCGCGATGGCGCACCGGGAACCACTGGGTGATGTAGTACAGAACGCCGGGAAAAAAGCCTGCTTCAGCGGCGCCCAACAAAAAACGCATCACATAGAAGCTTGTCGGTCCAGATACGAACGCCATGCCCATGGTGATCGCGCCCCAGGTCAGCATGATCCGCGCGAACCAGCGGCGGGCGCCGAAACGTTCGAGCATCAGGTTGCTGGGGATTTCGAGGAGGAAGTAACCAATGAAGAACAGACCGGCGCCCAGGCCATAAGCCGCATCACCTATGCCGACGTCTGCGCCCATGTGCAGCTTGGCGAAACCCACGGCGGAACGGTCGACATAAGCGATCAGGTACAACAGGATCAAAAAGGGGATCAATTTCAGGGTGATGCGACGAATAAGCCTGAGTTCCTGGCTCATGTATGCGTTCTCCACGTTTGTTTTTGTTATGGAAACGTCGGGGATCGTCTCTGCCGTCGTGTGCGCCGTGCTGCTTGTAGATGGCCTGGCAGGATCGTCCCTCGATGAGAGCAGACTATATAGTAATACTATTTAAGGTTTCAACTCTTCCACTGGGCGTAATTTCAGCCTATTTTAGTCAGCACACAAAGCCTTTAGTCTTACAAATGAAGTCTTAAAATAAGAGTGCTGATTTATGTCTGATTCCGAGAAAAAGCCTACCCTGCGTTCTGCCCAATGGTTTGGTACCGCCGACAAGAACGGCTTCATGTACCGCAGCTGGATGAAGAACCAGGGCATCGCCGACCACCAGTTCGGCAAACCCATCATCGGCATCTGCAACACCTGGTCTGAGCTAACCCCCTGCAACGCCCACTTCCGCACCATCGCCGAACACGTCAAACGCGGCGTCATCGAGGCCGGTGGTTTCCCTGTGGAATTCCCGGTGTTCTCCAACGGCGAATCGAACCTGCGCCCTACCGCGATGCTCACGCGCAACCTGGCGAGCATGGACGTTGAAGAAGCGATTCGCGGCAACCCTATTGACGGCGTCGTACTGCTGACCGGTTGTGACAAGACCACCCCGGCGCTGCTGATGGGCGCGGCCAGTTGCGACATCCCGGCCATCGTCGTCACCGGCGGGCCGATGCTCAACGGCAAGCACAAGGGTAAGGACATCGGCGCCGGGACTATCGTCTGGCAGATGCACGAATCCTACAAAGCCGGGCAGATCAGCCTGGATGAGTTCCTCTCCGCCGAAGCCGGCATGTCGCGTTCGGCGGGCACCTGCAACACCATGGGCACTGCTTCGACCATGGCGTGCATGGCTGAAGCACTGGGCACTTCCCTGCCCCACAACGCGGCGATTCCTGCGGTAGATGCGCGGCGTTACGTGCTGGCGCATATGTCCGGCATGCGCGCCGTCGAGATGGTGAAACAGGACCTGCGCCTGTCGAAGATCCTGACCAAGGAAGCTTTTGAAAACGCCATTCGGGTCAACGCAGCCATCGGCGGTTCGACCAACGCGGTTATCCATTTGAAGGCCATCGCCGGGCGCATCGGTGTCGATCTGGAGCTGGACGACTGGACCCGCATCGGTCGTGGCACGCCGACCATTGTCGACCTGCAACCTTCCGGGCGCTTTCTGATGGAAGAGTTCTATTACGCCGGTGGCCTGCCAGCGGTGCTGCGACGCATGGACGAAGCCAACCTGCTGCCGCATCCCCACGCGCTGACGGTCAACGGCCAGAGCCTGCGTGAGAACGTGAAGAACTCGCCGATCTACGGTGAAGACGAGGTGATCCGCACTCTGGACAACCCGATCCGCGCCGACGGCGGCATCTGTGTGTTGCGTGGGAATCTGGCGCCATTGGGCGCGGTGCTCAAGCCGTCGGCCGCCACCCCTGCGCTGATGCAGCATCGCGGGCGCGCGGTGGTGTTCGAGAACTTCGACATGTACAAGGCGCGGATCAACGATCCGGATCTGGACGTGGATGCCAACAGCGTTATGGTGCTGAAAAACTGTGGCCCGAAGGGTTATCCGGGTATGGCCGAAGTGGGCAACATGGGCTTGCCGGCCAAATTGCTGGCTCAGGGTGTGACCGACATGGTGCGGATTTCCGATGCGCGCATGAGCGGCACGGCGTACGGCACGGTTGTTTTGCACGTCGCGCCGGAAGCGGCAGCGGGTGGTCCGTTGGCAGTGGTGCAGGAAGGTGATTTCATCGAGCTCGACTGTGCAACCGGCCGTTTGCATCTGGACATTCCTGAAGCGGAACTGGCTGCGCGCCTGGCCGATTGGCAAGCGCCGCCGCAATTGCTGATCGGTGGCTATCGCCAGCTGTACATCGACCATGTGATGCAGGCGGACCAAGGCTGCGACTTCGACTTCCTGGTCGGCATGCGCGGGTCTGAAGTGCCGCGGCATTCGCATTGATCTAACGCCGTACGCCCTACCCGTGGGAGCGGACCTGTCCGCGAATACAAAGGTGCAGAAGACTCACATGTGTCGACTGTACCGGCCCCTTCGCGGACAGGTCCGCTCCCACGACGGATCACAACAACGACGATAACCGACGACAGCCATCCACCCCTGTAGAGCGAACTTGTTCGCGAGCGCTATATCTGACCCACCGCGTTGCCCCTCGCCAACAAGTTGTCTCCCACAGAAATCCGCTATGATGCGCCGCATTCACCGCTCAGGATCGCCCCGCGCCCCATGGATTACCGTAAGCCCTCCGACCGCAAAAGCATGCACTCGCGCATCGTCCAGGAAATCGGCATGCAGATCGTTTCGGGTCGCTTCAAACCCGATGACAAACTGCCGCCTGAAGCCCTGTTGTGCGAGGAGTACGCGGTCAGCCGTCCGGTGCTGCGTGAAGCTACTCGGGTATTGGTCGCCAAAGGGCTGGTGTATTCGCGGCCCCGGGTCGGAACCGTGGTCAAACCCCGGCGCGAATGGCACATCCTCGATCCGGACGTACTGCACTGGCTGATGCAAAGCTCCCCGCAAAATGAATTCTTCGCCCTGCTCACCAGCGTGCGCAGCATCATTGAACCTGCCGCTGCCGCCCTCGCCGCGCAACACGCCAGCGCCGAAGACATCGCGCTGATCAACGAAGCCTACAGCCGCATGGAAGGCGCGCAGACCGTGGACGAGGTGCTGCAACCGGACCTGGATTTCCACAGCCGCATCGCCGACGCCACCCACAACGATTTGCTGGCGCACCTGTGCAACATGCTGTCGCTGGCCTTGCGTGAAGCGCTCAAACACTCAAATCAGCGACCCAATCTGCACGAACTGGCATTGCCGCGACACAGGGCTATCCTCACGGCCATCGAAAACCGCGATGCCCTCGGCGCGCATCACGCAACGCTGGTGCAACTGGATGATGCACGCAATGCCCTGAGTGTGGTGCTGGGGCAAAACCTGAAGCTCTAACTACCCAACGCTCGAGCATCAAACGGCTCAGGCTTGTGCGCTGTATCGCGAAAAGTCCGCTATATCCGATACATCGCCAGGCGCCGCCCCCTACGGCACGGGTTGTGCTACTGACGCAGTACCGATCACCCACAGCACTCATTGGATGAGGCTCCTTTCATGTACCGCACCTTCAGTCCCCGCTTAGCCCTGTGGTTGCTGTTGACAGCATCCTCGCTGGCCCACGCCGATTTCAGCCAAAACAAGGCGCTGCTGATCGGCGTCGATGGCATGCAACTGGAAGAACTGCAGGACGCCATCGACGCCGGACAAGCGCCGGCGCTCGCCAGTTTTCATCTTTATAAATCCTGGACGGGGGGCATTGTCGGGGGCGCCAGCGAACAGGCCACACTCAGCGGCCCCGGCTGGACCACCCTGCTCACCGGCACCTGGCTGGACCGTCACAACGTCAGCAGCAACGACGGCAATCTGCGCAACAAGGCCGCCAGCCTGTTCAAGCGCATCGACGAATCAGCACCGACACGCCACACCGCCAGCATCGTCAGCTGGAACACGATCAACGATCACTTCGCCGATGACATCGCCGCCGGGCACGTCGAACAGGCGACGCGGTGCAGCGGTGATGACTCGTGCGTCGTGAGCAAAACGGTCGAAGCCCTGCGCTCAGGCAATTTCGATTTCATCTTTACCCACATCGATCAACCTGACCGGGTGGGCCATGAGCTAGGGTTTTCAGCCGATTATCAGGACTCCATCCACGCCGTCGATGAGCAAATCCAGGAGATCATGGGTTTCGTGAATCATCGCCGTTTCACCCATCCCGATGAGAACTGGCTGGTGATCGTGACGACCGATCACGGTCGCAGGCTGCCCGACGGCCGCGATCACGGCGGGCAAACCCAAGAGGAAAAAACCACCTTCATCGGCATCAACAAACTGCCGAACGAGCAGTTGTCCAAGCCAATAAAAGACCCGGACAACGCCGACTTCGATGGGTTATACGGATATGCCAGTCAGGCTGATGTCGCCCCGACGATACTGACCCACCTGGGCGTTCAGCCTGACCCGGCCCATTACACCATTGAAGGCATGCCCCTGATCGGACCGCTGGGGGTTCGGCAAATGGCGGCCGGTCTCGATACCTCAGCAAGGGCTGTCACCCTGCAATGGCGGAGCACGCCGCCTGGCAAGCAGCCAGTAACCGTTTACCGCTCCGGCAAGCTGATCGCCACGTTGGATGGAAGCGAGATCGAATACATCGATAGAGAGCTACCCAAATCGGTCACTGCGCTTAACTACACCGTAGTGATGAATGGCGTACCCGTTTCGCGCTGGGTGAAGATCGCGCGGTAAACGCCCACCCTGTAGGAGCCAACTTGTTGGCGAGGCGCCCTGCTCGGTATTCCGGAAATACGGCTCGCGAACAAGTTCGCTCCTACAGGATCGTGTTATTCGCGCTTGGCATCTGCCCGCAGGGCGTAGCAACTGAGCTTCTGATGCCAGGGGCGCAGCAGCCCCAAATCCAGCCCCCTCGGTTGCACAGGGACGCCACGCAAATCCTGTAGGAACTGACGAGCAACGCGAGGCTGCGATCGCGGGATCAGGCAAATCCCTATCGTCTGACCCACTGACATCGCAGCCTCGCGCTGCTCGTCAGCTCCTACTGGTTCGGCGTACTACGGATTAATGCGAAAACAGCGAATTCCCCACCTTGCCCGCCATTTTCTCCGGTTTGATCAGGAACCGCGCCAGCGCCGGCAGCAGCCACAACGCGCCGAACATGTTCCACAGCAACATGAAGGTCAGCATCAGACCCATGTCGGCCTGGAACTTGATCGCCGAAAAGATCCACGTACACACGCCAATCGCCAGACACAACCCAGTGAACAGAACCGCTTTGCCCGTTGATTTGAGCGTCTCGTAATAGGCTTCCTGCAACGGCAGCCCGGCACGCAAGAAGGTCTCCAGACGGCTGTAGATGTATATCCCGTAGTCAACGCCGATGCCCACGCCCAGCGCCACCACCGGCAAGGTCGCAACTTTCACGCCGATGCCCATGAACGCCATCAGCGCGTTGCCCAGCACCGAAGTCAGCACCAGCGGCAACACAATGCACAACGTCGCCGCCCACGAGCGGAAAGTGATCATGCACATCACCGCCACGCACAGATACACCAGCACCAGAATCGTCAGCTCGGCCGACTTGATCACCTCGTTGGTCGCTGCTTCGATCCCGGCGTTACCGGCCGCTAGCAAAAATTCCAGGCCTTCCTTGTTGTTCTCATCGGCAAAGGTCTGCACCGCATGCACCGCGCGATCAAGGGTTTCGGCCTTGTGGTCGTTGAGGAAAATCAGCAGCGGCGCCAGCGAACAAGTGTTGTTGTAAAGGCCGTCGGCGCGGGCGATGGAGCTGTTGAGCACGTCCTTGTTGCGCGACAGCGACTCCCATTTCAGATTGCCCTCGTTCATGCCCTTGATCACTTGCTTGGACACCGTCACCAGCGAGATCGCCGACTGCACCCCTGGCGTGTTTTCCATCTTCCACGACAGTTCGTTGATCGCCGACAAAGTCTGGTACGCCGAGCAGCCTTCCGGCGGCGTCTTGACCATCACCACCAGCACGTCGGAGCTGGTGGAGTAATTGTTGATGATGAATGCGTTGTCCTGGTTGTAGCGCGAATCCGGGCGCAGTTCCGGCGCGCCCTGGTCGAGGTCGCCAATCTTCAGGTTGTGGCCGTACCAAAGGCCCCCGCCCATGGCGAGGATCGCGAGGACAATCGATACCGGTGCGACTTTGGCGCTGGCAAAGTTCGACAGCAGACGCCAGAAAGGGTGTTCGCGCACGGCATCCTGCTTACTGCGCACCACCGCCTTTTTGCTGATGCCGACGTAGGAAATCGCCACCGGCAAGAGAATCAGGTTGGTGAACACGATCACCGCAACACCAATAGACGCACCAATCGCCAGCTCGCGGATCACGCCGATGTCGATGATCAGCAGCGTGATGAAGCCCACGGCATCGGCCAGGATCGCGATCATCCCCGGCAGGAACAATTGCCGAAACGTGCGTTTGGCAGCGAGCAGTGGGGTCTCGGCGTCACTGGACTGCAGAGCGATACCGTTGATCTTCTGCACGCCGTGGGAAATCCCGATGGCGAAGATCAGAAACGGCACCAGCATCGAGTAGGGATCCAGACCAAACCCCACCACATGCATCAACCCCAGTTGCCAGATCACCGCGATCAACGTGGTGCTCAACACCGCCACCGTGCTGCGAATGCAGCGGGTGAACCAGATCAGCAGCACCAGCGTGATCAGGAACGCCACGCCGAAGAACATCACCACCATGATCAAGCCATCGATCAGGTCGCCGACCTTCTTGGCGAAACCGACCACGTGGATCTCGACATTGGGGTTTTGCGCTTCGTATTTATCGCGGATCTTTTCTTCCAGTTGATGGGAGAACTGGCGGTAGTCCAGCGGCAGCAATTTGCTCTGGTCGGCCGGGTCCGGGTAGAACTCCTGGAGCGGCACATCGACAATGCTGGATTTGAAATTGTTGGCCACCAGACGCCCGACCTGGCCAGACTTGAGTACGTTGTTGCGCAGTTTATCGAGGCTGTCCTGGGAGCCGTCGTAGCTCTGGGGAATTACCTCGCCACCGGCAAAACCCTCTTCGGTGACTTCAGTCCAGCGCACGCTCGGGCTCCACAGCGACTTGAGGCCTGAACGATCGACGCCTGAGATGTAAAACACCTCGTCGTTGATCTGCCGCAGGGTCTCCATATAGTCCTTGGAAAAGATGTCGCCGTCCTTGGCTTCGACAGAAATGCGTACGGTGTTGCCCAGGTTCGCCAGGTCGTTACGGTGCTCCATCATCTTCTGAATGAACGGATGCCCCAGCGGAATCATTTTTTCGAAACTAGTGAAAGGCCTGACCAGCGTTGCCTGCCAGAACAGGAAAATACTCACCACCAGGCAGATGCCGATCACCACCGGGCGGTTGTTGAAGATCAGTCGCTCAAGGAATGTGGACTTTTCTTGGGGCATTTGAAGATTTGTCATGGGAAAAACGTCCTCGCCTTCCGTTCTTATTGTTGGGCGACATCAGCGCCCGTTGGCGAAGCGACGTGAACGCCACCCTGTCCGACCAGAATCAAATCGCCTTTTTCGTCCTCGGCGACGCCGCTGAGCGAGAGGCGGTCAGAGCGGTTGGAAACCTTGAACGTCAAGCCATCATCGGTGCTGCGCATGATGCTGCCGCCGTTGCCTACCAGCACAAGGGACCCGTCTGGCAACAACGAGGCGTTAGACAGACTGAACTCAAGAGGGCCGCGTTCTCCTTGCAGGGCGACAGGTTCCCAGCTGTCGCCGAAATCGGTGGAGCGATAGAGGTTGCCGCGCAGTCCGTAGGCCAACAGTGTGTTGGCCTGAGCCGTGCCGATTACGCCGAACAGCGAGCCTTGGTAAGGACCCTCGAGCTTTTCCCAGGTCTGGCCGTCGTCCGGGGAGCGGAACATGCTGCCCATTTCACCGACGATGAACACACCGGCGTCCTTCACCTGGGCGATGCCATTGAGGTGGTACTGGTCTTCGTTGTCGATGCGCTCGCTGATGTCTTCCCAGTGCTGACCGCCGTCGGTGGTTTCCAGCAACGCACCATACGCACCGACCGCGATGCCGGTTTGCGTGTCCTTGAACCAGACATCCAGCAGCGGCGCCTCGCGCTTGAGGTCTTCAAATTGTTTGACCCAAGTGGCGCCGCCGTCGCTGCTGGCGAGGATTTGCGCGTCGTGGCCCACCGCCCAACCGTGCTGGTCATCGACGAAGTACACCGAGGTGAGCAATTGGCGGGTGGGCACCTTGGCCTGGGTCCAGGTCTTGGCCTGGTCGTCGGAATAGAGAATGTGGCCGCGATCGCCCACCACCACCAGACGCTTGCCAGCATGGGTCACGTCCAGCAACAAACCGCGTGAGGCCTTACTGGATTCGATAGCGGAGACGTTTGAGTCGCCCACGTTGGCCGGGGCATCGGCAGGCGACGACTCGGCGGCATGGACAGACATTGCGACGCTTGTCAGCGTCACAGAAATGAGTATTGAAAGCAGTGTGTTCAGGGGTTTGCTGGAGTAAATGGTCCGGGGGCTGCAAGCACCCACACTGACATCGGACCGAGTGCGCCGAATGACTGGCTCACGCATGGAGCTTCCCCTTCCTTTATTTTTATTAGGTTCTGCGCAAAGTGCGGCGTCGGCCTGCAAGCGCTCTAGCCTGCGTACCGGCAAACCTTGCACAGCGACCCATCCTAGCCAGCGTTAGAAACGTATGACAAGCGACATGACGTTATCTTTTGTTAAGCAAAGACCCGGTGATTGGCGTGTTATCACTGGGACTGATGGACACTGTAGCCCGCGCAATGGGCTGTCGGGTGACATACAGCCGGTCCCGACACACAACCCTGTAGGAGACAATTTGTTGGCGAGTGGGATAACGCGGTAAGTCAGGCAAGACCGCTCGCGAACAAGTTCGCTCCTACAGCGCCGAGTGTGTCGGGCGACATACATTGGCTCCCGACGCCCAACCTGTAGGAGACAACTTGTTGGCGAGTGGGATAACGCGGTATGTCAGGCAAGACCGCTCGCGAACAAGTTCGCTCCTACAGAACCGCGTGTGACGCGCGACATACATTGGCTCCCGACGCCCAACCTGTAGGAGACAACTTGTAGTGGTCCAGTTTTTTTGGACCATCACGTAGGAGTATTAGGCCGCCAGCTTTTCGAAAACAGCAGGCGGCAGGT
>NZ_JBSKHT010000010.1:0-255671 GCF_057128745.1 Pseudomonas rosaeacicularis | reverse complement strand
ATGCATCGCCGATGGTAGTGTGGGGTTTCCCCATGTGAGAGTAGGTCATCGTCAAGATTAAATTCCGAAACCCCTCACCGCTTGCGCGGTGAGGGGTTTTGTTTTAGTGAAAGCTATAGAAAATCATTCGCTGGGACGTTAACTGATAACGGATCGGCAACAGAATTTCTTGACGACCATAGAGTGCTGGAACCACCTGATCCCATCCCGAACTCAGCAGTGAAACGGTGCATCGCCGATGGTAGTGTGGGGTTTCCCCATGTGAGAGTAGGTCATCGTCAAGATTGAATTCCGAAACCCCTGTCTGCTCACGCAGACAGGGGTTTTGTGTTTCTGGTAGGCCAAAGTGCACGGGTAAAGACGGTGACGGTCCGGCGAGGCAGGATAGCCGCTATTAGGATCGGTGGCGTTTGGGCGGCTGGCGGGAAGAGATTGCAGGCTCTGGAGAGCGGTCTTTCAGATAGGTATTGATTGCGTTGACGCCACGGTTCAGATGAAGCTCAAGGGCACAGACAGTCAGCTCCACGGACTTGGATTGAGCAAGCTCCAGCAGTTCCCAGTGGTCCTGTTGAGACAGCTTGCCAAGTCCCATGGCCGAAAGGTTAAAACGCAGAAACCGTTCTTCCTCGTTCAACCCATCTTCAACCAATTTGAGCAGCCGCTTATTGGGTGCTTTTGAATAGAGAGTCATGTGGAACAGGCGATTCAGCGTGCCCATAACGGCGTAGTCACTTTCAATCTCCAGCTTCTCAATACACGCCCGGGCAGCAGCAATGTCATCTTCTACCAGTAGCGGAATCGATTGGCGAATTGCTTCGGACTCAAGCAGGATGCGCAGCGCATAAGCGTCCGTGGCGTCTTCGCTGATGAGCGGTGCAACAACGGCGCCCTTATGGGTTTCAACCCGCAGTAATGATTGAGCTTCCAATTGCCGGAGGGCTTCTCGAACAGGCATGCGACTTACTCCGAAGAGCGTTGCAAGTTCCTGCTGACGTAGCGCGATACCGGCAGGCAATCGACCATCAAGGATCGCATTGCGCACCTTGGCTTCGATGACGGCCCGTGCCAGATGCGCAGGTGGTTGCTCATCACCCAAAACTTCCCGCAGAAATTGTTCTTTGTCAGTCCTGCGCATCGCTTACTTCTTAATATGGTAAATGATTGGATCCAACGGAACCCTAGAACCCACGTCACGTCTTGTCAATATTGCCAATACCCTAGGCCATAGATGCATAGACCCGCCAACGATAACGCTTGTTACCAGTTGAATGTGACCAAAGCCCGTTGGCCGGCCGGGAATTCAGTTGGGTAAACCAGAGGCGAACAACCTGGTTACCCGGCCACACCCGAACGACGCCTTACACATACCTGCCGGTGACGAAATGTTGCACGTCATTGAAACCTGGCGTTGAGGCGTGTCCTGGCGTGACCAGTGAATCAATGAATGCCTCATCCTGCGACGTAATTTTCACGCTCAAAGCTTTGGTGTAACTGTCCCACTGCGCTTCAGTACGTGGTCCTACGATGGCGGACGTAACGGCCTTGTTATTGAGCACCCAAGCGATGGCGAACTCGACGATGCCGACGCCTTTGTCTTGCGTGTACTGCTGAATTTTCTGAGCGATACGCAACGACTCCACGCGCCACTCGGTTTCCAGAATACGCTTGTCCTGACGCCCCGCGCGGGTGCTGCTGTCCGGTGTGACATCCGGCGCGTATTTGCCACTCAGCACGCCTCTTGCGAGTGGGCTGTAAGGCACCACGCCAAGTCCATAGAACTTCGCAGCAGTGATCTGCTCGAGCTCCGCCTGGCGGTTGACGATGTTGTACAGCGGCTGACTGATCACCGGCTTGTCGACGCCCAGACGCAGCGCAACATTAACGACTTCAGAAATACGCCAGCCACGGAAGTTGGACACACCCCAATATCGGATCTTTCCCTGACGAATCAAGTCGCCGATGGCTGAGATGGTTACCTCAAGTGGCGTGCTGTGGTCTTCTTTGTGCAGGTAGTAGATGTCAATGTAATCGGTGTCCAGACGACGCAGGCTGGACTCAATTTCATTGAAGATATGTTTGCGGTTCAGGCCACTGGTATTAGGTGCGGTATTGCCAGAGCTGCTACCCACCTTGGTCGCCAGAACCCACTCACTGCGGCGTGCAGCAATAGCCTCGCCCACGATTTCCTCTGAGCGTCCGGCGTTGTACACGTTGGCGGTGTCGATAAAGTTGACACCCTCATCCCAGGCCTTATCGATGATACGCAGCGACTCTTCGGTGCTGGTTTGCACACCGAACATCATGGAGCCCAGGGTCAGCGTCGAAACTTTGAGGCCTGATTGGCCAAGAATGCGGTGAGTCATGCGATGTCCTTTTCGGAAAGAAGTGGAAATCATGACGGTCTGGATCGGGCTCGTAGGATGATTCTGAAATACCTGTCAGACCGACAGCTCTAGGTCGGACATACTCGCCTTTTTGACGCGGACTTGAAAAGTGACAAATTCAGGACGGGGTGATCAGTTGAGCCCGTCGACCACCCACAAAACATAACGCGCCTCCAAGCGCCGTCAACGCCGCCAACACATAAAACATTGTCGGTGCAGGTGTGTTGATCAACAGATATCCGCAGATCACCGGGCTCATTGCCCCTCCGAACGCTGCCAGATTCTGGGCGCCGAGATAACTGCCGCGCAGATGATCCGGGGCGATGGTATCGACGAACAGGTATTCGGCGGGGTAGATGATCATTTCCCCCAGAGTGAACACGAACATCGCCACACACCAAGCCACTGTGCTCTGAGCAAAGCTGAAGCACACCAGCCCGACCACGAACAGCGCACTTCCCAGACAAATCCAGTACGGCAGCTGCTCGCGCTTGAGGAAGCGACCGATCTGGTACTGCATCAGAATCACCGTGACCGCATTACACGCAAGCACGGCAGACAATATTTTCAATGCCTGAGCCGACGTGTGTGTCACCAGTAAAAATTGGGAGAGGTACAGCGTGTAACGCCCGTGCACGATGGTGCTCAACAAGCTGCCACCGGTGAACAGAATCAGTGTGCGGTCATTCTTCAGCGTGGCGAGTGTTTTGAGAAAGCTGAGCTGTTTATGCTCGCCGTCCCGCACTGTTGGTGGGATGCCTATCATTAGGAAGATGCTTCCAAATGCAATGGCGCTAGCAATCAAGAAAGGTGCAACCGGCAATTGGCCCGCGATCAAAACGCCGAGCATCGGCCCAGTTGCGTATCCGATATTGGTCAGTGTGTAGCGCAGGGAAAATACCTTGGCCCGCTGCCCGATGGGCAGGTTCTCGCTGATGATTGCCTTCGAGCCAATCAGAAACAGCGCCGAGGCGGTTTCAGTGATTACCAGTGTCAGCGTGGTCAGGTACACGTTCTGCGCGAAGGTCAGCAGCGTGAAGCCCACAGAACTGGACAGCATCGCCAGAATCAGCAGTTTGCGCTTCTCCAGACGATCAATGATGTAGCCGCCATACAGCCCGAGCAGTGTCGCCAAAAACACCGCGACGCCCATCAGCAGCCCGACATCCTGCTGATTCAATCCAAGCTTGGTACTCAGAAACAGCGTCAGCAATGGGCTGGTCATCGCTCGACTCATGACGATGGTCAGCGAGCAAACCATTAGGCGACGAATGACGAGGGAGTAAGTGGCCACTGATTTCCTTATGTCCTTGTTGCTGCCCTGATATTGACCCTGTAGGAGCGCGCTAGCCCTCGATGGCGTCGGATCAGCAACGACAATGCTGTCTGACACAACGCGATCGCGGGCATGCACGCTCCTACAGGCGGCGCCGTTTCACGGGGCGCGGTCGATCATTTACCCTGATTAGTCTCGACCTTGCTCACAGCACCGCTCTCCAGATCCCACTTCTTCAGGATTTTGCCGTAAGTACCGTCGTCTACCATGCTCTGCATCGCTTCAGCAATGGCAGCTGCCAGTTCCGGATTGGACTTGCTCACGCCCAGGCCAGTGAATTGCTTGGAGATCGCCAAACCGATTGGCTTGTACGCGTCCTTTTCCTGCGTCATCAGGTAAGGAATGGTTTCGCTGCCTTGCATGGCGGCATCAAGGCGACCCTGACGCAACTGCGCGCGGGCGTCGGCGGAACCCTCTGAGCCAATGACTTCAATCGCTGGTTTGCCAGCGCCTTCGCAGTTGGTTTTGCTCCAGGCTGCAATTTCCGCAGGCCAAGTAGTGCGACGGCTGGTGCCCACCTTCTTGCCGCACAAGTCAGTCAGCTCGTTCAAGCCAGTGTTCTTGGTCAGCGTGTACAGCTGTGGGCCGCTGGTGAAGTAGTCGATGAACGTCACCGACTTCTGCCGCTCAGCCGTGTCAGTCATGCCCGACAAAATGATATCGAAGCGCTTGGTCACCAAACCACTGACCATTTGTTCGAATGCCGTTTCCTGCCATTTGATCTTCACGCCCAGCCGCTCAGCCAACGCATTGCCCAGATCTACATCGACGCCGGTCAGGGTATTGGTGGCCGGGTCCTTGAAGTCCATCGGCGGATAGTTCGGCACGATGGCCGCCGTGATTTCGCCTTTCTCTTTCAGACTCGCAGGGATCGCAGCGAAGACCGAGGCCGAGGCCATCAGGCCGACAAGCATCGTTGGGATAATGAGTGTTTTCATGGTCGTTCTCTTTGATTTTCGTTTAGGTGCGAACGGCAGAAATGAAGCTTTGAGTTCTTGGGTTCTGTGGACTTATTAGTATGTCTTCGGGGCTTCCGGCCTCCACAATTTGGCCGCCGTCCATGAACACCATGCGATTGGAGACTTCGCGAGCGAAGCCCAGCTCGTGGGTCACGACGATCATTGTCATGCCGCTGTGCGCCAAGTCGCGCATCACCGACAACACTTCGCCGACCAGCTCCGGGTCAAGGGCAGAAGTGGGTTCATCGAACAACATCAGCTTGGGGCGCATCGCCAGCGCTCGGGCAATGGCGACACGCTGCTGCTGACCGCCAGACAGTTCAACGGGATAGGCGTTACGCTTGTCAGCCAGCCCCACACGCGCCAGCAACTCGATGGCGTCTTCCTCAGCCTCCTTCGGCGAACGCTTGAGTACCTGAACCGGACCTTCGATGATGTTCTGCAGCACGGTCATGTGCGGAAACAGGTTGAAGCGCTGAAAGACCATGCCCGTACTCAAGCGTTGGCGGGCAATCTGCGCTTCGTTCAGTTCATGCAGCTTGTTGCCGACGACGCGGTAACCCACCAGTTCGCCGTCCACCCACAGGCCGCCCTTGTCGATCTTTTCCAGCTGGTTCACGCAGCGCAGCAGCGTACTTTTCCCCGAGCCCGAAGGACCGATGATGCACAGCACTTCGCCTTGTTCGACTTCGATGCTGACGTCGTTGAGTGCGTGGAAACTGTCGTAGTACTTGTTTAGGCCGACGGCTTTAACGATGCTTCTCATGAGTGATTCTCCTCGACCTGACTTACGAACGCTTGCCGGCGCCGCGTGCGAAACGCAGCTCCAGGCGGCTTTGGCCGAATGAAAGGACAGTCACGACCGCCAGATACCAAATGCCAGCGACAATCAGCAGCTCCATCACGCGGGCGTTGGCGTAGTAGATGTTTTGCGCGTTGTGCAGCAGTTCGGAGTACTGAATCACGCTCGCCAGGCTGGTCATTTTCACCATGCTGATGAACTCGTTACCTACCGGCGGAATGATCACTCTCATTGCTTGCGGCAGGATGATCCGGCGTAGCGCCTGCAAGCGTGGCATGCCAATTGACTTGGCGGCTTCGTACTGACCGGTATCCACCGACAGCAGACCTGCGCGCACCACTTCAGCGGTGTAGGCGCCCTGATTGATGCTCAGGCCCAGCAGCGCCGCCATGAACGGCGTCATCAGGCTGACGGTGTCGAGGCTGAACACGCCGGGGATGCCGATCACCGGGAAGATCAGCGCCAGGTTGAACCACAGCAGCAGCTGCAGAATCAGTGGCGTACCGCGAAACAGCCAGGTGTAGCCGATGGCGACGTAGCGCAGGATGGGATTGGCCGACATGCGCATGACGGCGATGATCACGCCGATGATGACACCGAGAATCATCGCCAGAATCGACATGATGATGGTGTTCAAAAGGCCCCACATGATGGCTTGAGAGGTCAGAAACTGGCCGATATACGACCATTCAATCTGACCATTGGCGAACGCGCGCGCCAAGCCGGCCAGCGCAACGACAATGAGGGTGGCGAAAAAGATGCGGCCGTAATAACGGCGCGGGACGTGCTCGTACTGCGTGATGTCGAACGCGTTTTCGGTCTTTTTGCGTTCAGCCTGCAAACGCTCTGCCTGGGTTTGGTTCATGGTGATTCTCCGAAAGCGTAGCGCCAGGGTTCAGATACGAAACCCGCTATAGGTCTGGGCCCATTGCTGTTGGCCGGCGAGTGCCGTCTTCAAGCGCCCGATCTGCTCGCGAACCCGTTCTGGCGCTGTGCCGCCCCAACCGCTGCGCGCCGCGATTGCCGCTTCGAGCGTCAGGCATTCGCGCACTTCAGGCGTCAGGCGTACGTCCACTTCCGTCAGCATCGCCGGCGTGGCTTCCCACAACTCGATGTCGTGCTTCTCACACAGTTGCACAAGCGCGCCAGTGATCTCGTGGGCTTCTTTGAACGGCACGCCTCGCACCGAGAGCCAGTCAGCGACCTCGGTGGCCAGGGTGAAGCCCAGTGGCGCCTGACGACGCAGCTCATCGACATTGACCGTCATGGTAGCGACCATGCCCGCCATTGCAGGCAGCACCAACAGCAGCGTGTCCACGCTGTCGAGCACGCTATTCTTGTCTTCGCTCAAGTCGCGGTTGTACGACAGCGGCAGGGATTTAAGCGTCGACAGCAGCCCGGTCAGGTTGCCGATCAAGCGCCCGGCCTTGCCCCGCGCCAGTTCGGCAATGTCCGGGTTCTTCTTTTGCGGCATGATCGAGCTGCCGGTGGCGTAGGCATCGTCCAGACCTACCCAGCGAAACTGGCGTGAAGACCACAGACAAAATTCTTCTGCCAGTCGGGAAATATTCACGCCGAGCATGCTCGCGACAAACAGAAATTCCGCTACGTGATCGCGACTGGCAACCGCGTCGATAGAGTTTTCGCACGGGCCGGTATAACCCATTTCCTTCGCAGAATGCTCCGGCTGGCGGGCGATGGCTGAACCAGCCATCGCCGCGGCACCTAGTGGCGAGAGCGAAGTGCGCACGTCCCAATCCACTAGACGCTGAACGTCGCGCAACATTGATTGCGCGTGGGCCAGCAAATGGTGGGCAAAGACGATCGGTTGGGCTTGTTGCAGGTGAGTGAAGCCCGGGCAGATGCTTTCAACGTGCTGCTCGGCTTGAGCCACCAGCGCATTTTGCAGGCCGAGTACTTCGGTGGTGATGAGCCGAGCATGATCGCGCAAAAACAGCCGCAGATCGTTAGCGGTCTGGTCGTTGCGCGAGCGCCCTGCGCGCAGCTTGCCGCCGAGCGCTCCGAGGCGTTCAGTCAGCACTCGCTCGATGAACGTGTGAACGTCTTCATCGTCTTGCGTGGGATGCAGCGTGCCTTCGCGAAAGTCATCGCCAATCTGATTCAGCGCCTGAACCATGGTTTCGGTTTCGACGTCGTCCAGAAGCCCTGCGCGCTGCAATTCATGAGCGTGAGCGCGCGAGCCTGCGAGGTCGTAAGGCGTCAGACGGAAGTAGCGCTCCGGACAGCGGGACAGTGCGGCCAAGGCTTTGGACGGGCCAGTCTTGAATCGGGCGCCCCACAGGCGATCGGTTGGCTGAGACATCGTTCTTTTCCTCTGCATGCGCGAATTCGATAGCTGCAAAAAACGGAGATCGCGTCTTGCTCGCAAGAAGCGCGCGCTCGTAATCCGATTATTTGCTGACTTTGGAGGGCAGTTTCGAGTATCAAGTCCTGATCGAAGTGTCAGGTTTTAATCATTTTTAAATCAGTGATTTGTCACTGATCAGCGTGTCGGATGGAAGGTTGCCAATCGCCATTATCTGTGGCCATTATTACGGCTCGGGCATGTTTTTGTTGTGAGTCACAGCCTGTTGAATATGACGGGCGAGGTAAATAAGCATTATGGAAACTCCACTTTCCACTTCTGGAAACTTGCCACCAAAACCCGGAGCCAGAGCGCCATTATCGCTGAGCGGTCTGGACTTCAAACTGTTGCGAGTATTCCAGGCGGTGGTTGAGGCTGGAGGCTTCAGTGCTGCGCAAAACGAGCTTAATGTGGGACTTGCCGCCATCAGCAAGCAGATTTCCGACCTCGAAATTCGTATCGGCATGCGCTTGTGTACCCGGGGTCGCGAAGGTTTTTGTCTAACCGAAGAAGGCAAACTTGTCTATCAGGCGTCCATCGAATTGTTCGCGTCGGTGGACAGTTTTCGCGACAGGATTAGTTCAGCGCAGCACGAGCTGATTGGTGATCTAAGCATTGGCGTTATCGATAACACGATGTCCGATGCTCGCTCGCCGTTAATCAATGCGCTTAGAACTATGCACGACGAGGCGCCTAAAGTAAGGCTGCGACTTCATGCCGCACAACTGGATGAAGTCGAACGCGCAATAGTTGAAGGGCGAATGGTTCTGGGCATTGTGCCGGTGTATCAGCAACGCGAAGAGTTCGATTATTTCCCACTGTATGAAGAAATGTCGCACGCCTATTGCGCCACAGGACACCCGCTGTTTGAGATCGCGGAAAGTGATCTGGACCAGAACACTCTGCGCCACTATGAGGTCATTAACCACCGTTACGCCATCCACCGCGACAAGGCCAGCTTCGTCACATACGACAGCCAGTCAGCATCGGCGTCACAGGTTGAAGCGGTCGCGATGTTGATCCTGACCGGCCGTTTTATCGGATTTCTTCCCAAGCATTACGCCGATCGCTTGGTGAGAGAAGGAACCTTTCGCGCCTTAAGGCCCGACCTGATCGAAATTCAGACGCCGTTCAACCTGATCCTGCGCCACAGTGCGCCGCGCAGTCCATTGGTGAAAGCCTTCGCAACTGCGCTGGGGGTAAATTTGAAGGGTGGGGATTTGCAAGGAGCAGCGTCTACTCGATAGCCGCGAACGTCGTCCTGTTGTGTGCTCGATCTGCTCATTCCAGCTATGAATCGCCCTGCACCCTGGAAATTTCTGGAGGAACGAACTTGTTCGCGATGCGTCACGACTGACACACCGCGTAGTCCGTTCCGCCAGCAAGTTGGCTCCTACAGAGCTGCGCCAGACAAGTACCCTGCGTAAGTTCAACGCTTGTCGCGGTACCCCGGCAAACCCCAATCCTGTGGCACGAACTCCGCCAGAGAGCCCAGCATCAAATCCGCGTGCGCGTATTGCTCGGTGGGCATGTGCGAATCCGGCACGGCAACGGCGAACATCCCGGCCGTCTTCGCTGCAGTCACGCCAAACGGGGAGTCTTCGAACACCAGGCAATCCTTCGGATCGACGCCCAGACGGCGAGCTGCTACCAGAAAGATATCCGGCGCAGGCTTGGCGGCCGTGACATCCGGATCATCAGCGGTAACCACGTGGTGGAACAGCTCAAACCAGGCGCGGTGCAGAGTGGTCTTGGCGTGGAAGTAATGAATAGAGGAGCTGGTGCCCACCGCAATCGGAATATCGTGTTCTGCCAAATGCCGCACCAAGGCTTCTGCGCCGTGCATGGGCTGCGCACGGGGGAAGCGGTCGTCCAGCATCGGTTGGCGAACAGTGAGAAATTCGTCAGCGGTCATCGGCAGTTGCAGTGCGTTGATTACATATTCGGCAAAGTCCGTGGCTCCACGGCCGATGGTGTGCTGTTTGACCTCCCAGCCAAATGCCTTGCCGTGACGCTTGGCGATGGTGTCGGTGACTTCGGTGTAAATGCCTTCGGTGTCGAGCAGCAGGCCGTCCATGTCGAAAATGACCGCCTTGATCGGGCCCTTTGGGTTGTGCACTTCGCTCATCTCATTGATCCCGTCTGCAAATTGATGCCCAGCCTAACAACTGGCCGAAGACGATGGCTAGGGCGATTGGCCGCAATTCGACATCGTTGGTCAGATCAATTAACTCTGGATGGTCTGCAGAATTGGATATTTGCGGCCTGATGCAAGGCCTGAAAGGGCAAGCTGCGTACTATCGGGGATGCCGCCACAACAGACGAGTGCTAATCTGCCCCGGCTCTGGGCAGCATCAATCGCTGCTTCGGCCAGGGTCGCCCGACCGCCGGAATCTTTCAGGGTCAGGGAAGACATCAATCATCACCGGAACGGACATCTTCGAGTCGACACATGAATAAATCAGCAAAAATTGCCGTAGGCGTCGTTGTGGTAGCAGGCGCATTGATCACCGCAGGCGCCTGGTACACCGGCGTGCGGCTGGAAGGTGTGCTTGGCGAGGCCATTGTCGAAGGCAACAAACAGCTCAAGACTGCCATGGTCGGTCAGCAGGGTGACGCGAGCGTCGAGCTGATATCCCTTGATCGCCACGTCTTCACTAGCACCGCTCACTACCGCGTCAATGTGCAGAGCCCTCAATTCAATCAGGGGCAGCCCGTTGAACTGCTGTTGGTCGACACCATCGAACACGGCCCTTTTCCGTGGTCCCGCGTGAAGTCACTCAAACTGGTGCCTGTCATGGCGGCCAGTAACATGCAGCTGGAAAAGAATGCCTTTTCCGAGCGGTGGTTCGCTATGACCAATGGCCAGGCGCCGCTGACAGGGCACTTCAGCATGGGTTACGACCGCGCTGGCGAAGGTCAGGTCAACTTCCTGCCGTTCCAGTTCGAAGACGAGAAGGGCTCTTTCAAGTTTTCCGGTTTCACCCTAAACGCCCAAGCCAGCGGCGATGGCCAGAAGCTCAAGGCGACCGGTCAACTGGATAACCTGGACATCAACGCCAAATCCGAAGAAGGCCCGGTGCGCATTGCGCTTGAGAACTTTTCGTTTGAAACCGGCGGCACCAAGGGCAAATCCGGGCTCTATCTAGGGCACAGTGATGCCAAAGTAGCCTCGGCCGTGTTGCAAGTGGTCGGCAAGCCCCCGATAGAACTCAAGGATTTCGTCAACACCAGCCTGCTCCAGGAAGTGGAAGGCAACCTGAGCGCCCAGGTCAGCTACGACATCGGCATGATCAGCTACAACGGCAAGCAAATCGGCTCATCGCAGATGCTCTGGAAGTTTGCCAACTTCGATATCGCCGCGACCCAGACGCTGCTGCAGTTCTACAAGGACAAGATCCAGCCACAGGCCCAAGCCGCTGCGATGGCGGGCGAGCGTTTCACGCCGCAACTGAGTCCTGCCGATCAGGCGATGGTGCAAGCTGAAGTGGCCAAGCTGCTGACCGCCAAGCCGCACATCGAGCTGGAAAAGCTGGCACTGAAAACCAAAAACGGTGAGAGCCAGTTCAGCCTGGTTCTGGATTTGAACAATCCAACCTCCCTTGATCAGGCAGGCCCGGCGCTGCTCAAGCAGTTGTTAACCCAGCTGGATGCCAAACTGCTGCTGTCCAAGCCGATGATTCGGGACCTGGCGACGCTGCAGGCCGCGTCGGCCGGTGTGACCGACCCCATGACCGTTGCGCAGCAGGCCAAGGATGCAGCCGACACGGCGGGCGCCATGGCGATCATGCTGGACGTAGGCAAGGTCGAGGGCGACAACATCACCTCGAACCTGCATTACGCCAATGACGTCGTGGATTTCAACGGAGACAAAATGAGCGCCCAACAGTTTGCCGAGTTTGTGATGACCAAGGTCGGCGTGTTGAACGGCGGGCAGTAAGGCGTTCACTGTAGGAGCGCGCTTGCCCGCATCGTTAGCTTCGCGGGCGAGCCTCGTTCCAACAGGATCAGCGTTAGCGCAGCGGCTCAACGACGGTGAATCTCCTACAAAATGCGCGTTCCGGGGCCGCTCAATTCACCGCATAAAACTTGCGCACGTACACCTTGCTGGTCCAGGCACACGGCGTGCCTTGAGGGACAAATACGGTGTCGCCGGGTTTGACGATCACGCTCGTTCCGTCTTCTTGGGTCAGTTCAACTTCGCCTTCAATCAGGTGCATCAGTTCATGCACTTTGTGTGGACGTGCGCCCCGGGCATACGGGGTCGAATCCCACACGCCGATCCGCAGCGTGCTGGCGCTATCTTCGAACAGGTTGTTGGTGCGGCACTGAGGCGTCGGGCCGATCAGAATGCTGGCTTCGGGAGCTGCCGAAGGCGCGAGAACCGCGCGATGGTCGATGAGCGTCACGCCGGATTTATCAGGGCCGGTAGCCCGTGCAGCGGCACAGAATGCCCATAGGCTGCCGCTTTGCGCGTCGATGTGCACATCCGTACCGCGTCCGATCACAGCGCTTTGACCGGGCTCGATTTCCAGTTTTCGCTCGCCGCTGCGCAGGGTCACAAGGCCGCGATGCACCACCAGCATCTCAGTGAAAGGATAACTTTCAACCGTCACCGAGCCGCTGGCTTGCACCGTCCCGGCAGCGATCCCGTCATCATCGATGAACGCCGTCTTACGGCCGTCAGCGAAGGGATCCTCAGCGCTCAGGCGACCCGCCACAAAGGGCGCATCCACAGAGGTTTGATCAGCGCGGGCCAACAACAGAACAACAGGGTGCGACATGGGTGAATCTCCAAAAAATGAATTAGCCGATGGCCTGAGTGACCAGCGCGAACTGATGTACGCCTTGGGTCGCTTGTGGCGCGGCACCCAGGCTCATTTGCGTGACCGCATCCACGCGCTTGAGCCCTGCGTCTTCGAGCCACTGCGCCAGACCGCAACCGGTGGGAATGTCGATCCGCACGAAGGCGTAAGGCACTTTGCTCAGCAGTTCTTCGATCATGTGTTTAGCCTGATCCGCGTCTTGCGCGATCACTGGGCCAATGCACAACCCCCGACCGAAAGGCCGCAGCAGGGCGAAGCCTTGAAGCTCCCCGTCACGCTCAACGCCGACGCCGTATTCATAGGCTCCCAGCAGATCATCTATCACCGCCCCACGGTCCAAACCGCTGCCAGCGTTGGCCAGTTCCACCAGACGCGACGCATCAAGGTTGCTCAGTCCACGACAGCTGTCGCCGGCTTTTAGCGGCGTCGAACCTGACAGCGTTGACTGGCCCTGACGTTGCTGGATTTCGCCGAAATCCTTGAAACCCATCTTGGCGTACAGCGGCGCCCCGGCCAGCGTGGCATTGAGGATCGCGGTGCGCGGTGCGACGGTTTCCAGCGCCAGGTTCATGAGCTGGCGGCCAACGCCTTTGCCTTGATAGTCGTCGCTGACGATCACCAGGCCGATGGTGGAAAACTCACCCTGATGGCAGGCAAACGAGCTGCCGATCAAGCGGCCGTTGTCCTCGGCAATGAAGCCTTGAGCGACGCGTTGCAGCATCGCCCAGTCTTCCAGCCGATGCGGCCATTTCAGGGCGACGGACAACGCATGGGCGTTGGCGACATCGGCGGCGGTCATCGGGCGATAGTCATAAGCGGGACGTTGCGAATCGGTCATGGCGGCTCTCCGTTCAGAGGTGTGCGCGAGCATTTAAATGCGTTTACTGAGGTGCTGTATCCCATCTGTTGAATAGGCTTACAAGAGGTCCGCGACGATTCGGTAGATTCCTCAATCGGCACGTATTCAGACCACAGTTACTGCTTAAATAGGTCGCGACGTCGGCAGCAAATGCTTGGCGTTTTTCCCCCGTGAATGCACTGCCTTTTATTCATCTGTCCGGGAGCAGGTTCTGCGGCGTAAAGGCCTGTTTTTGAGCTGCGCAGGCAGAAAAAGAACCATAAAAGCGCATGAATGTTGGGTTCGCCCAAGGCTGGAGCGCCCCGCAAAGTCTGCTGAGCGCAGGCCGCAAAACGGTTGTTTCTATCAAGCAGCCCGCACTTTTAACGCCATCTGCTGATTTCACGGTGTTGTAATGAGGTTGTGTTGCAGCGTTGCAATCACAGCTCTGGCAACGGGGCGAATGCTCGTCATGCCATGACCTCAACGAACTTTCAGGACCGCACAAAATGAGCTTTCTTCGACCTAAATTCATTACGTTCGACTGCTACGGTACGCTGACCAACTTCCACATGGGCACCATGACCCGCGAGATCTTCGCCGACCGTGTGCCTGTCGAGCAGATGGACCAATTCGTCAAGGACTTCTCTGCGTATCGTCTTGACCAGGTCATGGGCGACTGGATGCCTTACGACGAGATCCTCAAGACTGCGCTGGCGCGTACCTGCAAACGCTGGGGCATCGAATACCGTGAAGAAGGCCAGCTTTATTACGACGCCGTACCGACCTGGGGTCCACACGCTGACGTGCCTGCTGGCCTTTCGAAAATCGCCGACAAAATCCCGTTGGTGATTTTCTCCAACGCCAGTGACAGCCAGATCATGTCCAACGTCGACAAGCTGGGCGCGCCGTTTCACAAGGTCTTCACTGCTGAACAGGCCCAGGCATACAAGCCACGTCTGGCCGCATTCGAATTCATGCTCGACAACCTCGGTTGCGGTCCGGAAGACATTCTTCACGTGTCCTCCAGCTTCCGTTATGACCTGTTCCCGGCTCACGACATGAAGATCAAAAACAAAGCGTTCGTTGCCCGTGGCCACGAAGTGCCGGCCAACGAGTTCTACGGCTACCGGCAGATTCCGGACATCGGCGGCCTGGCGGCACTGGTCGGTCTGTAATCCAGCCACATCCAGCACTTTTCAAGGCGCTCATGAGTGAGCACGCAAGGGGAACGACATGCGCAGTGAATCCTACTGGCTCGACACCGCACCTGATTTCAGCGGCGCACAGGTCGGTGCCTTAGAAGGTGCGGCCGACGTGGTGATCGTCGGCGGCGGCTTCACCGGACTTGCGGCTGCGCGTGCGTTGGCCTTAAAGGGCGCCAGCGTCGTAGTGCTGGAAGCGGGGCGAGTGATCGGTGAAGCGTCGGGTCGCAATGGCGGTCAGTGCAACACCGGTGTCGCCCAGGATTACGCGGCGCTGAGCGCAAGCCTTGGGCCGGATCAGGCCCGCGAATATTACAAAGCATACGAAAGCGCCGTGCAGAGCGTTGTGACACTGGTGGAGCAGGAAAACATCGCCTGTGACCTCAAGCGCAACGGCAAGCTCAAGCTGGCGGCCAAAGCCATGCACTACGAGGGCATGGCGCGTACGTGCGAATTGATCCGTCGTGAAGTCGATGCCGATGTTGAGTTGCTGACCGCAGAGCAAGCGCGCGCCGAAGTCGATTCCGCCGAGTTTCACGGCGGCTTGTTACAGCGCAACGGCGTGCAAATGCACGTTGGGCGTTTCGGTGTCGGCCTGGCCGATGCGGCGGTGCGTCATGGCGCGCGGGTGTATCAGGACGCAGCGGTCAAGGACTGGAAAGCCAACAACGGCGGCTATCGCGTCAACACCGCCAGAGGTTCGATTCAGGCCAAGCAGATTCTGCTGGCAACCGGCGCTTGCCAGCATGGCGGACCGGGCTGGTATCGCCGCCGTATCGTGCCGGTGGGCAGTTTTGTGGTGGCCACCGAAGTCTTGCCGCAAGCGCTCATCGCGCAGTTGTTCTCGCAGCAGCGCTCGTATGTCACCAGCCGTTTGATTGGCAACTACTTCCGTATCACCCCAGACAATCGCCTGCTGTTCGGCGGTCGCGCGCGTTTTGCCATGTCCAACAGCACCTCCGACGCCAAGAGCGGCGTGGTGTTGAAGGCGGCAATGACGCAGATGTTCCCGCAGCTCGCCAACGTAAAGATCGATTACTGCTGGGGCGGATTGGTGGACATGACGTCCGATCGCCTGCCCCGTGCCGGCGAGCACGACGGCGTCTTTTATTCCATGGGCTACAGCGGCCACGGCGTGCAGATGTCGGTGCACATGGGCAGCGTCATGGCCGATGTCATGGACGGCAACGCGCAGGCCAATCCTTGGCGTGAACTGGATTGGCCGGCGGTGCCCGGCCATTTCGGCACGCCGTGGTTTCTGCCGTTGGTGGGTGCGTATTACCGCTTTCAGGACAGCCGTCACTGATTGCAGCAACTGAAAGATTCAAAACGGATTTTTGCTTCACCGTCGTCGTTTGCGTTTCAAGGACGCTCCGGTCAACCGCGAGCAACTCGGACAACCCCATTTTCGACAGGTAGAACTGATATGGCTGACAAGAAAGTCGAACCCCAACTGATCACAGGCCAAGACAGCCTGCGCGTGTTCGAAGGACTCAATCGTGGCATTTCCCGCCGCGATGCATTACGTATGTTGGGGGTGGCCGGGGTCGCTGCTGCAGGAGCCGGTAGCCTGTTTGGCGCTGCTGGAAAAGTCTTTGCCGATGATGACGCCGCAACGGCAGCTAAGGGCAAGCCAGGCGGACGCATTCGTGTCGCGGGCATGTCCAGTTCCACCGCTGACACCCTGGACCCCGCCAAAGGCGCGCTGTCCACCGACTACGTTCGCCACTTCATGTTCTACAACGGCCTGACCCGTTTTGACCGCCATCTGGTGCCACAGCTGGAGCTGGCCGAGCGCATCGATAACGATAAAGCCACGGTCTGGACCATCACCCTGCGCAAGGATGTCACCTTCCACAACGGCAAAGCGCTGACCGCCGCCGACGTGGTGTTCTCGCTGACCCGCCATAAAGACCCGGCCACCGGCTCCAAAGTCATGCCGCTGATGGCGCAGTTCGCCGAGATCAAGGCCACCGGCCCGCTGGAAGTACAAATCACACTGACTGCACCGAACGCCGAGTTGCCCTCGATTCTGGCGGTGTCGCACCTGTTGATCGTGCCCGAAGGCACCACTGATTTCAGCCAGGGCATTGGCACCGGGCCGTTCAAAGTCAAGGAATTCAAACCGGGCGTGCGTTCAATCAGCGTGCGCAATACCGGCTACTGGAAACCGGGCCTGCCGTATCTGGACGAAATCGAATTCATCGCTATCGCCGACGAGCCATCGCGGGTCAATGCGCTGCTCTCCGGCGACGTGCACATGATCAACGAGGTCAACCCGCGTTCCACTCAGCGCATTGCCGCCAGCACCGGGCACCGCGTGGTGGATGCGCCGTCGGGTAACTACACTGACCTGATCATTCGTCAGGACCAGATGCCGGGCCAGAACGCCGACTTCACGCAAGCGATGAAATACCTGCTGGATCGCGAGCAAGTGAAGTCCGCTGTGTTCCGTGGTTACGCCGTGGTCGGTAACGATCATCCGATCGCGCCGGGCTCGCGTTACCACAATACTGAGCTGCCACAGCGTGCGTATGATCCGGAAAAAGCCAAGTTCCTGCTGAAAAAAGCCGGCATGGAAAAGATCACCATGCCGCTGGTCTGCTCGCCAGCCGCCACCGGTTCCGTGGACATCGCTGTGCTGTTGCAGCAGTCGGCTAAATCGGTGGGCCTGAACCTCAACGTCAACCGCGTGCCGAGCGATGGCTATTGGTCCAACCACTGGATGAAGCACCCGTTGAGCTTCGGCAACATCAATCCGCGCCCTAACGCTGACGTGATCTTTTCGCAGTTCTTCCAGTCAACCGCGCCATGGAACGAGTCGGGCTGGAAAAACGAGCAGTTCGACCAACTGCTGATGCTCGCTCGCGGCGAAACGGACGATGCCAAGCGCGCCAAAATGTACGGCGACATGCAAACGCTGGTCAGTGAGAACTGTGGCATCGGCATTCCGGTGTTCATCAGCAACATCGATGGCGTCGACCAGCGCATCAAAGGCTACAGCAGCAACCCCCTGGGCGGTTTCATGGGGTACATGTTCAGCGAGCAAGTCTGGCTGGATGCGTGATTGCGGCGTGAATTGATGCGGGAGCAAGACGATGAATAGCAACACACTGTGGCTGATCTGTCGGCGCTTCGGCGCGGCGATCGTGACCTTGTTGATCGTGTCCATGGTGGTTTTCGCCATCACGGCCGTGCTTCCCGGTGACGCGGCGCAACAGTCCCTCGGGCAGTTTGCGACGCCGGAACAAGTGGCGGCATTGCGCCTGAAACTGGGCCTGGATCAGCCGGGTGTGGTGCGTTATCTGCATTGGTTGATGAACCTGATCAGCGGCGATCTGGGCACCTCAGTGTCCAGCGCCATGCCGGTCAGCGAGCTGATGGCCGGACGAGTGCCCAACACCATGATGCTGGCGGCAGTCACCGCAGTGGTGTCGGTCCCGGTGGCGTTGACGCTCGGCATCGGTTCGGCCATGGGCCGGGGCGGACGGATCGACAGCATCCTCAGCTTTGTCACCCTGGCCCTGGTCGCCGTCCCGGAGTTTCTGGTGGCGACGCTGGCGGTGCTGGTATTTGCGGTCAATCTGGGCTGGCTGTCGGCGCTCTCCTACGCCAGCGACATCTCCTCGCCGTGGCAATTCATGCGCACCTACGCGTTGCCGGTCATGACCCTGTGTTTCGTGATCGTCGCGCAAATGGCCCGCATGACTCGCGCAGCCGTAATCGATCAACTGGACAGCCCGTACGTGGAAATGGCCCGGCTCAAGGGCGTCAGCCCCGTGCGGATTGTGCTGCGTCATGCGTTGCCCAACGCTATCGGGCCCATTGCCAACGCCGTAGCGTTGAGCCTTTCCTACTTGTTGGGCGGTGTGGTCATCGTCGAAACCATCTTCAACTATCCCGGCATTGCCAGTTTGATGGTCGATGCCGTGACCAACCGCGACATGGCGCTGGTGCAGGCTTGCACCATGCTCTTCTGCACGGCGTATCTGCTGCTGGTCTTGCTGGCTGACCTGTGCGCAATTCTGTCCAACCCGAGGCTGAGAACCCAATGAACAAAGTCATTGTGAAATCGATGCCAACCACCCCCGACCTGGCCTCCGGCAAGGTTTCCCACGGCCCGTCCTGGCTGGGTTTGCTAGGCGCGGCGATGTGTTTTATCTGGCTGCTGGTGGCGATCTTCGGCCCATGGCTGGCGCCGCATCCGGTCGGTGAAGTGGTGTCTGACAACGTGTTTGATGTGATGGGCATGGCTCATCCTTTCGGCACCGATTATCTGGGCCGCGACATGCTCAGCCGGGTGCTGGTCGGTGCGCGTTTCACGGTTGGGCTGGCGCTGATTTCGGCGGTATTGGCCAGCGGTCTGGGCACCACTTGCGCGTTGCTGTCGGTGGTAGCGCCCAAATGGCTGGATGAA
This sequence comes from Pseudomonas rosaeacicularis, assembly GCF_057128745.1. Lineage (NCBI taxonomy): Bacteria > Pseudomonadati > Pseudomonadota > Gammaproteobacteria > Pseudomonadales > Pseudomonadaceae > Pseudomonas > Pseudomonas rosaeacicularis. The sequence goes on along the minus strand of NZ_JBSKHT010000010.1, from coordinate 236,539 downwards.
ATCATTAGCCGATTGATGGACGCCTTCATTTCGATCCCGAGCAAGATGCTGGCGCTGATCATGGTCTCGGCTTTCGGCTCATCAGTGCTGCTGCTGATCTGCACGGCGGTGCTGAGTTTTTCGCCGGGTGCGTTCCGGATCGCCCGCAGTCTGGCGGTCAATATCGAAGCCCTGGAGTACGTTCAAGTGGCACGGACCCGTGGCGAGCGCCGGCTGTACATCGCCTGCGTAGAAATTTTGCCTAACATGCTCAATCCGGTGCTGACCGATCTGGGCCTGCGCTTCGGTTTTATCGTGCTGCTGCTCAGCGGCATGAGCTTCCTGGGCCTTGGCGTTCAGCCACCAGATGCTGACCTCGGTTCGCTGGTGCGCGAGAACATCGGCGGCCTCAATCAAGGCGCGCCCGCCTTGGTGGTCCCAGCGTTGGCTATCGGCACGCTGACCATTGGCGTGAATCTGTTCATCGACCGGATTTCGTCTCGACGCAGCCGACGCTCAGGAGGTCATTGAGATGAGTGAATTGATACGAGTCCAGGACCTGCGCGTGGTCGCTTCCGGCGATAAAGGCGAAGTCGAAATCGTTAAGGGCGTGAGCTTTTCTCTGGAAAAAGGCGAAGTGCTGGCGCTGATCGGTGAGTCCGGTTCAGGCAAGACCACCATCGCATTGGCATTGCTGGGCTATGCCCGACGCGGCTGCCGACTGGCGAGCGGTGTGGTGCAGGTTGGCGAGCACAACATGCTCGGTCTGGAGGAAAGCAAACTACAAAGCCTGCGCGGCAATCGGGTGTCGTACATCGCGCAGAGCGCTGCTGCGGCGTTCAATCCGGCCAAGAAGCTGATTGATCAAGTGATTGAAGGCGCGCTGATTCATGGCCTCGGGTCCCGCAGCGAATTGACGGCCAAAGCCATCGGCCTGTTTCGCGATCTGTCGTTGCCCAACCCCGAAAAAATCGGCGAGCGTTACCCGCATCAAGTGTCTGGCGGGCAGTTGCAACGGGTGATGGCGGCCATGGCGCTGATCAGCGATCCCTTGCTGGTGGTGCTCGATGAGCCGACCACGGCGCTGGACGTCACCACGCAGATCGATGTGCTGCGCGCTTTCAAGCGCGTGGTGCGTGAACGTGGCGCAACAGCGGTTTACGTGTCCCACGATTTGGCCGTGGTCGCGCAGATGGCCGACCAGATCGTAGTGCTCAACGGCGGCAAGGTCATCGAATACAGCAGCACGGCGGCGCTGCTCAAGGGTCCGTCCGAGGAATACACCCGCAGCCTGCTCGCCGCTGCGCGCCCGGACGCGACCCTGACGCCCGCCAGTGAAGTGGTCAAAGACACCACGCTGCTGACGATCAAGGGCATGACCGCCGGCTACGGTAAAAAGAACATGCAGGGCATGCCGATGATTCGCGTGCTCGAAGACATCGACCTGACCATCACCCGTGGCCAGGCCATCGGCGTGATTGGCGAGTCGGGCTCCGGCAAATCGACGCTGGCGCGGGTGGTGGCTGGCTTGCTCGACCCTGCGCGCGGTGAGCTGGTGTTTGACGGCGCGCCGTTGTCCGGCACGTTGTCGGGCCGCACCGACGATCAGTTCCGCCGCATCCAGATGGTTTTCCAGAACGCCGACACTGCGCTCAATCCGATGCACAGTGTGGCGACGATCCTGTCACGGCCGCTGAAGATGTATTTCGGCCTCAAGGGCGCGGCATTGCGTCAGCGCGTCGATGAACTGCTCGATCTGGTGCGCTTGCCTAGAGCGATGGCGGATCGACGTCCCAGCGAGCTGTCAGGCGGTCAGAAGCAACGGATCAATCTGGCGCGTGCGCTGGCGGCCAAACCTGACCTGATTCTGTGTGATGAAGTGACCTCGGCGCTGGACACCGTGGTCGGCGCGGCAATTCTCGAACTGCTCGGTGATCTGCGTCGCGAGCTCGGGGTTTCGTACCTGTTCATCAGTCACGACATCTCCACCGTGCGCGCCCTGTGCGATGACATCGTGGTGATGTACAGCGGCCACAAGATCGAAGAGGGCAACCGCGAGGCGTTCAGTCAGGCGCCGTTCCATCCGTACACGGACCTGCTGGTGCATTCGGTGCCGGAGCTGCGTCAGGGCTGGCTGGAAAACTGCGGCACTACCTGCGGCAAGCTTCCGCCGATCAGCGCCCCGGCCAACGTGCCGGAGCTGTGCACCTTCCTCAATCGCTGCCCGGTCCGCGTCGAAGGGCTGTGCAACAAGACTGCGCCAGGGCGTCGTGACATTCAGGGCGGCAGCGAAATCCTTTGCCATCTGAACAGCGACGAACTGCAAAGCACACAAGAGCATTCCAACAGCATGATCGTGGGAGCCTACGCATGAGCGGGCGTTTCGTAAGACTGGGTGAGCGGGATCGGCCGAGCGTCAGTCTGGTGGTGGACGGTGCGCCGATCAAGGCGTTGCAGGGCGACACACTGATGGTCGCGCTGCTGACCCAAGGCACGTCGCTGCGTGAGTCGGAGTTCGACTCCGGCCGCCGTGCAGGTTTTTGCCTGATGGGCGCTTGCCAGGATTGTTGGGTGTGGACGCGCAGCGGCGAACGCTTGCGCGCCTGTTCCAACGAAGTGCGCGAAGGACTGGACATCGTCACCACACAACCGGAGGCGAAATGGCCACTGCACGGGTAGTCATTGTTGGCGCAGGTCCTGCCGGCACTCGTTGCGCGGAGACGCTGTTGGCCGCGGGGATCAAACCGATCCTGATCGACGAAAACCGTCGCGATGGCGGACAGATCTATCGTCGTCAGCCAGAAGGTTTCAAGCGCAATTACAGCGCGTTGTACGGCACCGAAGCGAACAAGGCCAAAGCCCTGCACCAGAGTTTTGACCGGCTGCGCCCGCAGATCGATTACCGGCCGGACACGCTGGTGTGGAACCTCACGCCGGGGCAACTGAACTGCGTTAGCAATGGCCGGCATTCGGTCATTGATTACGACGCGCTCATTCTCTGCACCGGCGCCACTGACCGGCTGATGCCGATCACCGGCTGGCAGCTGGCCGGGACTTACAGCCTGGGTGGCTCGCAGATCGCGCTCAAGGCGCAGTCGGTGTCCATCGGCCACAGCGTGGTGTTTATGGGCAGCGGCCCGTTGCTTTATCTGGTCGCCAGTCAATACGTCAAAGCCGGTGCCAACGTTGCAGCGGTGCTCGACACTTCGCCGTTCAGCAAGCGCATTGCGGCGCTGCCCAAATTGCTGGCGCGCCCGGCGGTGTTGTTCGAGGGCATGAAGTTGCTGGCGCGGTTGTATCGGGCCAAAGTCGCTGTGCATTTGGGCGTTGAGCCGGTGCAAGTGCTGGGCGATGAGCAAACAGGCGTCAGCGGTGTTCGTTTCAAGACCGGCGCTGGCCGCGTGATGCAGGTCGACTGCGACGCGGTGGCGCTGGGTTATCACCTGCGCCCGGAAACCCAGTTGGCCGATCTTGCGGGCTGTCGCTTGCAGTTCGATGAGGTGTCCGGTCAATGGCTGCTGGCCGTGGACGAAGAAGGCCGCACCTCGGTCAATGGCGTGTACGCGGCGGGCGATGGCGCAAAAATTCGTGGCGCGGACGCTGCCGAACAGGCTGGGCGTCTGGCGGCCAACGCGCTGTTGCACGATCTGAAACTGCCGGTGGATGCTACCGAGCAACAGGCACAAAAGCAGTCACTGGCGATCATGGACACGTTCCGTGTCGGGCTGTGTGAAGCGTTTCCGTGGCCTGCTGCTCAAGCCAAAGCCTTGCCTGACGAAGCAATTATCTGCCGCTGCGAAATGATCACTGCTGGCGAGCTGCGGGGCGTGGTGCGCGAGAAGGGCGCCTGCGAAGTCAACCGCGCCAAGGCATTCAGTCGCGTAGGCATGGGTCGCTGTCAGGGGCGTTATTGCTCGCAGGGCGGCGCCGAAGTCATCGCTGCCGAAGCGGGCGTGCCGGTTCAGGAGGTCGGCCGCCAGCGTGGTCAGGCGCCGGTCAAACCGCTGTCGATGAAGATGGAAGAGGTGATCTCATGACTCCGCAAAAAAGCGACGTACTGATTGTCGGCGGAGGATTCATGGGCACCGCGTCGGCGTTTTTCCTGCGTCAGCGCGGGCACTCGGTGACGCTGCTGGAGCGCGATCAGGTGGGGCAATACGCCAGCGGCGTGAACTTCGGCAACGTCCGGCGCCAGGGGCGGCATCTCGCGCAGCTGGACCTGGCGAACCGCTCATGGGCGCTGTGGAAACGCATGCCCGAGCTGATCGGCGAAGACCTGGAGTTTTTGCCCAGTGGCCATATGCGCGTGTGCTACGACGAGGCGCATATTGCCGAACTGGAAGCCTACGCTGCCGCGCCCGAAGCTAGCGAACTGGACCTTGAAGTCATCACCGGCAAAGCTTTGCACGAACGTTTTCCGTTTCTCGGTCCAGAGGTCAAAGCCGGTTCCTATGCGCCTCACGACGGCCACGCCAACCCGCGTCTGGCTGCGCCGGCTTTCGCCCGCGCCGCGATTCGCGCAGGCGCCAGGGTCGAAGAGCGCACCGAAGTCGCCGACGTGCAAAAGGTGGGCGGCGAGTTTCAGGTCACCACTACCGATGGTCGCTCGTTCGTCGCAGCCAATCTGTTGATCACGGCGGGTGCATGGGGCTCGAAGCTGTCCGAGCAGTTTGGCGAACCGGTGCCGCTGGATACCCACGGGCCGCAGATGGCAGTCACCGAGCCGGTGCCGTATTCGCTGCCCACGGTGATCGGCGTGTACACCAAAATTCCTGAGGAAGTGATCTACTTCCGGCAGATCAAGCGGGGCAATATCGTGATCGGTGGCGGCTATCGCAGCCGCCCCGACATGATCAACCGCCGTGCCCATGTCGAGCCGCGCAGCATCATCAATCAGATCGAGCAAATGCGCCGCCTGCTGCCGGGCGCTGTCAACCTGAACATCATCCGCGTATGGAGCGGCATCGAGAGCTACACGCCGGATTCGTTGCCAGTGATCAGCGCCAGCGGCAAGGTCGATGGGCTGTTCTATGCGTTCGGTTTCTGTGGCCATGGCTTTCAGCTCGGCCCAGGCGTGGGCGACGTGATGGCTGAACTGATCAGTACCGGCCACACTCGAACCCACATTGCCCCCTTTGATATCCAGCGCTTTGCAGATCCGGTGCCGTTAACTGGCCTGTCGAGCCTGCAAACTACGAGCAAAGTCATATGAAACCCCGTGTACTGGACATCCTCAAACGCCTGATCGCGTTCGACACTGTGTCGTCCGAATCGAACATGGCGCTCATCGAATACGTACGTGACGTGCTGGCGACCAAGGGCATCGAGTCGCTCATCGTCAAGGACGAAAGCGGTAAGAAGGCCAACCTGTTCGCCAGCACCGGCCCCAAGGACCAACCGGGCATTTTGCTGTCCGGGCACACCGATGTGGTGCCGGTCGCGGGTCAGGCCTGGACGCTGCCGCCGTTTGAAGCGACGCTCAAAGATGGCCGTATCTACGGGCGCGGCACTTGCGACATGAAGGGCTTCATCGCACTGGCCATCGACGCCATGCTCGATGCGGCGGACTTATCACTTACTCGGCCACTGCAACTGGCCTTGTCCCACGACGAAGAAATCGGCTGTGTCGGCGTGCGGCGTTTGCTGGACGTACTGGACCTGGCACCGTTGCGCCCGTTTTTGTGTGTGATCGGCGAACCGACGTCGATGCAGTTTGCGCTCGGCCACAAAGGCAAAAGCTCCTATCGCACCTACTGCCGTGGCCAGGAAGCGCATTCATCGCTGGCGCCACGCGCGGTCAACGCGATTCATCTGGCCAGCGACTTTATCGGCGCGCTGCGCGACAGCCAGAAGCGCATCGAGAAAACCGGCCTGCGTGACGAGGGCTACGACATTCCCTACAGCACCGTGCACATCGGCCGCATCGATGGTGGCAAGGCGCTGAATATCGTGCCGAACCTGTGCACGCTGGAGTTCGAATTCCGTAATTTGCCTGCGGACAATCCCGACCAGTTGCTCAACGAATTGCGTGAACGCGCTGAAGCTCTGGTGCGCGAGGCGAAGCAGGTGTCGAACGTTGCCGCCATCGACATCGAAGTGATGAATGAATACCCCGGCCTCGACACGCACCCCAGCGTCGAAGCTGTGCGACTGCTGCACAGTTTCGCCGCGCCCGACACGCAACACATCAAGGTCTCGTTCGGCACCGAAGGCGGTTTGTTCGCCAATCGGCTGAACGTGCCGGTGGTGGTGTGCGGGCCTGGGTCCATCGAGCAGGCGCACAAGCCCGATGAGTTCATCGACGAAACGCAACTGGACGCCGGCGAGCGTTTCCTCCAGACCCTGCTCGGATCGTTGAGGCAGTAGAGCCTGCCGTCCGGGTGCGTATTTCAGCATCCGACGCTGCTGCTCAACGGCTTTCAGCATCCTGAACTGAGGCGCCTGCCTAGACTGGCAGTTGTCTCGGATCAGGACTCGACCATGCTCAAGCATCAATTGAAAGACCCAAGCCTTTTGGTAGAACGCGCCTACGTTGATGGGCAGTGGATCAGTGCTCAGGACGGCGCCACGCTGGACGTCATCAACCCGGCCACCGGCGAGCGGCTGGCGCAAGTGCCCGCGCTGAGCGGCATTGAGACCCGTCACGCCATCGAAGCCGCTGACCGCGCCTGGCCTGCATGGCGTGCACGTCCTGCCGCCGAGCGCGCTGTGCTGCTGGAGAGCTGGCATCAGGCGATGCTCGCCAACGTCGACGACCTGGCGCTGATCATGACCCTGGAGCAGGGCAAGCCGCTGAACGAGGCCAAGGGCGAGATTCGCTATGGCGCCAGCTTCGTCAAATGGTTCGCCGAAGAAGCGCGCCGCTCTTATGGCGAAACCATCCCTGCGCCCAGCGCTGATCGCCGTTTGATGACCATTAAACAGCCGGTGGGCGTTTGTGCGGCCATCACACCCTGGAACTTCCCTAACGCGATGATCACCCGCAAATGTGCTCCGGCGCTGGCGGCAGGTTGCCCGATCATCGTCAAACCCTCGGACCTCACGCCGCTCTCGGCCTTGGCGCTTGCCGTGCTGGCAGAGCGCGTGGGCATTCCGGCGGGCGTGTTCAACGTCATCACCGGCATGCCAGCGGGCATTGGCGAAGAGCTGACCGGCAACCCTGTTGTGCGCAAGATTTCCTTCACCGGCTCCACAGCCATTGGCCGTTTGCTGATGCGCCAGAGCGCCGAGCACATCAAGCGTCTGAGTCTGGAGCTGGGCGGCAATGCCCCATTCATCGTGTTCGACGATGCCGATCTGGAGCAGGCCATCACCGGGATCATGCTCAGCAAATTCCGTAACGCCGGGCAGACCTGCGTTTGCGCCAACCGCATTCTGGTGCAGGACGGCATCTATGAGCGCTTTGCTCAGCGCCTGGTTGAAGAGGTCGGCAAGCTCAAGATCGGCAACGGTTTGGAAGAGGGCGTGACCATTGGCCCGCTGATCAATCCGGCGGCTGTGACCAAGGTCGCACGGCACATCGACGATGCCTTGAGTAAGGGCGCCAAATTGTTGTGCGGCGGTATGCCCGACGGCGACAGTCAGTTCGTTCAGCCGACCGTTTTGGGTGATACCCATCCGGGCATGTTGTTGGCCAACGAAGAAACCTTCGGCCCGGTCGCGCCGCTGATGCGCTTTACTGATGAAGCCCAGGCACTGGCGCTGGCCAATGCCACCCCGTATGGCTTGGGCGCTTATTACTTCACCCAGGACCTGCGTCGCTCATGGCGTTTCGGTGAAGCGCTTGAGTTCGGCATGGTCGGCCTCAACACCGGGATCATCTCCATGGAAGTCGCGCCGTTTGGTGGCATCAAGCAGTCCGGTCTTGGCCGAGAAGGTTCAAGCTATGGCCTGGACGAGTACCTTGAGGTCAAAGCGTTTCATGTTGGCGGGCTGTAAGACGGCGAGTTTGTCGGGTTGACTGCGGATTTTCAGAGGACACATCGTTCATGAGCACAGCATTCAAAATCGCCGCGATCGCAGGCGACGGTATCGGCAAGGAAGTGATGCCCGAGGGGCTGCGCGTGCTGGAAAGGGCCGCGCAGAAATGGGGGCTGAACCTCGACATCGAGGTCTTCGAGTGGGCGAGCTGCGATTACTACCTGGAGCACGGCAAGATGATGCCGGACGACTGGTTCGATCAGCTCAAGGGTTTCGACGCGATCCTCTTCGGCGCGGTGGGCTGGCCCGATAAGGTGCCAGATCACATTTCGCTTTGGGGCTCGCTGCTCAAGTTCCGCCGCGACTTCGACCAGTACGTGAACATTCGCCCGGTGCGACTGTTTCCTGGGGTGCCGTGTCCGCTGGCCGGACGCAAGCCGGGCGATATCGATTTTGTGGTGGTGCGTGAGAACACCGAGGGCGAGTATTCGTCCGTCGGCGGCAAGATGTTCGAAGGCACTGATCGCGAGTTCGTGCTGCAGGAGTCAGTGTTCACCCGTCACGGCGTTGATCGGATTCTCAAGTTTGCGTTCGAGCTGGCGCAGACCCGTCCGCGCAAGCTGCTGACAGCGGCCACTAAATCCAACGGCATCTCCATCAGCATGCCGTACTGGGACGAACGCACCGCGTTGATGGCCGAGCAATACCCGGAGATCAAATGGGACAAGCAACACATCGACATCCTGTGTGCGCGCTTCGTGTTGCAGCCGGATAGATTCGATGTGGTGGTGGCGTCAAATCTGTTCGGCGACATTCTTTCCGACCTGGGCCCGGCGTGTGCGGGGACCATTGGCATTGCGCCGTCGGCCAACCTTGATCCGGAACGTCGTTTCCCGTCGCTGTTTGAACCGGTGCACGGTTCTGCGCCCGATATTTACGGTCGCAACGTTGCCAATCCGGTGGCGATGATCTGGTCCGCTGCGTTGATGCTGGAATTCCTGGGCAACGGCGACGAGCAATACCGCGCGGCCCACGACGGCATTCTCGCGGCCATCGAACTGATCATCGCCAACGGCCCGATCACCCCGGACCTGGGCGGCACCGGCTCGACGCAATCGGTGGGTGAGGCGATCGCTGCGGCGTTGTGAGCGCTGCGGCTGGCAGAACTCTGATTCTGGCCGCAGGCCGTTGGAGGCTTGCCCGCGAAGTTAACGACGCGCAGTGTCAGGCGAATCCGGATGTCAGCTTCGCGGGCAAGCCTCGCTCCAACAAGTGCGGATCGAATCAAGAGTGACTCGAACCCGTGGGAGCGGACCTGTCCGCGAAGGGGCCGGTTAATCCGACGCATCTTTTGTGCCGGATCAATCGTGTTCGTGGGCAAGCGCGCTCCTACCGGGACAGGTCCGCCCTGATCAATATCCCTGCCCGAGATCCACCTGCCCCAGCATTTTCTCGCCACGCTCGAAGCGGCGAATGTTGTCCAACAGTCCCGCAAAAGCGCTGTCGGGCTGGGTCATGGCAGCGATGTGCGGGGTCACCAGGATATTCGGGTGTTTCCAGAATGGATGGTCGGGCGCTGCCGGTTCCTGCTGCAACACATCCAGCACGGCTGCGCTGAGTTGCCCGCTGTCTAGCGCATCGAGCAGATCGCTCTCCACCAAATGCCCACCACGGCCCATATTGATAAGCGCCGCACCGGGAGGAAGCTGCTCAAACAGCGCGCGGTTGAGGATGCCCTCGGTCTGATCTGTCAGGGGCAATACGCACAGCAGAATGTCGCACTGAGCCAAAAAAGCCGGCAGTTGATCGACACCGGCGTGGCACTCGACGCCTTCGATCTGGTGCTGACTGCGCGCCCATCCCGACAGCTTGAAACCGAACGGTCTGAGGCTCGACAGAATATGCTGTGCCTGAAGCCCCAACCCCATGACCCCCACACGTCGTTTGCTCGCTTGCACCAGCCGATGAGCCTGCCACTGCCCTTCCGACTGCTGTTGGCGGTAGCGCAACATGTCCCGATGCAGGCTCAGCACCGAAAAACACGCGTACTCGCACATGCCCTGGCTGATACCCGGATCGAGCAAGCGAACCACCGGAAGCGTGTTCGGTATGCGGCTCAGGTCCAGTTGATCAACCCCTGCTGACAGCGCGAACAGCACCTTCAGGTTCGGCAGCACTCGGTCGAGATTGTCCGGCGCTTGCCAGGCGGCGAGGTATTCGATATCCGCCGGGTCACCGATGTCTGGCCATGCGCGCCATTCGATGTCGGGAGCATGTTCGGCAAACAGCGCTTTCCACTGTTCGCCACGTCCGGGGTCAGCTTTATAGAGCAGCGCCATGGCTAGTTCCTGGTTTGAAAAGGTGGCGTCCATCATGCCGCAACGGCGGGAGCATGATCTGTCGAAAGCAGCGATTGCATCGGCTTTTGGAGCATGGAATAGACCGTCGACCGGCAGATTAATTGGCCTTGAGGGGCACTGAAGGAATCTGCCGTTTGCGAGGGGTAAAACAGTCGATCCGGACATCTGGAGGGCCAAGTTCGGCGTAGATCGTTTCGCTGAACGATTAATCTGAACTCCATCGCAGCCACCTGTCGGCTGCCCGGCTCACTATGGGAAATGCCATGAACAGCAAAGTCGACGAAGCACATCATTTACTGCGTCAGCGCGACCAGTTCGTACCGCGTGGCATCGTGACCGCGCATCCGCTGGTCATCGATCGCGCCCAAGGCTCGGAGCTGTGGGATGTGGACGGCAAGCGCTACCTGGACTTCGTGGGCGGCATCGGCGTGCTGAACATCGGGCACAACCACCCGAACGTGATCAAGGCGGTGCAAACCCAGCTGACCAAAGTCACCCACGCCTGCTTTCAGGTCGCGGCCTACCAGCCTTACATCGAGCTGGCCAAACGTCTGAGCCAACTGGTGGGCGGCGACGTCGCGCACAAAGCGGTGCTGTTCACCTCCGGCGCCGAAGCGGTGGAAAACTCCATCAAGATCGCCCGCGCTCATACCAACCGTCCAGCTGTGATTGCCTTCCGTGGCGGCTTCCACGGCCGCACCTTGCTGGGCACCACGCTGACCGGCATGAGCCAGCCCTACAAACAGAACTTCGGGCCGTTTGCCCCGGACGTTTTCCACACGCCGTACCCCAACGACTATCGCGGTTTCACCAGTGAAATGGCGTTGGCGGCGCTGCACGAATTGCTGGCGACTCAGGTCGCGGCTGATCGCGTTGCAGCCATCATCATCGAACCCGTGCAAGGCGATGGTGGTTTCCTGGCTGCACCCGTCGAGTTCCTCAAAGCGCTGCGTGCGCTGACCGAGAAGCACGGCATCGTGTTGATCCTCGATGAAATCCAGACCGGCTTCGGTCGCACCGGCAAGATGTTCGGCTTCCAGCATTCGGGCATTCAGCCGGATCTGGTCACCGTGGCGAAAAGTCTGGCGGGCGGCTTCCCGCTGTCGGGTGTGGTCGGGCGTGCCGAGATCATGGACGCGCCGCTGCCCGGTGGTCTTGGCGGCACCTATGGCGGCAACGCGTTGGCTTGCGCGGCGGCGCTCGCGGTTATCGAAACCTACGAAGAAGAAAAGCTGGTCGAGCGCGGCGTGGTGTTGGGGCGGCGCCTGCATGACGGTCTGCTCAAGCTTCAGGCGCAGTACGCCGAAATCGGCGACGTGCGCGCTACCGGATTCATGGTCGCGATTGAACTGATCAAAAATGATGCCGAGCGCAGTCCGGATGCTGAACTCAACCAACAGCTGATCGATCAGGCCCGCCTCGGCGGCTTGCTGGTGATCAAGTGCGGTGTCCATCGCAACGTCCTGCGCTTCCTCGCGCCACTGGTGACGACCGAGGCGCAGATCGACGAAGCCCTGAGCATTCTTGGCGCAGCGCTGGCACGGGTCTTGATCGCAAAATGAGCGTCGCTGTCAGGTGGTCGATGTCATAGGCCTCGACCGCCGACAGCTTCAGGTTTTTGCACTGAGATGAACCGCATCACTGGAGGCTTTTCCGCTCATGGGGCTGACTGATTACCGCGCGCTGTTGATCGATTGCGATGAAGTTCTGGTGGATCGGGATTCGGGCGTGTGGGCGGCGTTGCAGCCGTTGCTGGAAAACCGTTCCGGCACTCCCGACAAAGAGCAGATTCTGGCCGAGTACAAGGACGTTATTCGCTCGCTCTACCCGCGCTTCGATGAGTTGGGTTTCAGCGGCTTGTTGTGTTTCGCCCATCGACAGATGGCCGAGCGTTTGGGCATCAAGGCCAGTTGGGAGGAGGGCATGACCTTCGCCCGTTCGGTGCCCAACTGGACGCTGTTCGAAGATGCACCTGGAGCGATGCTTTACCTGCGCAAGTTTTATCACCTGCTGGTTTACGTCGATCGCGACGTGGAAGACAGGGGCGTGCTGTGTGAGCGTCTGGGGCTGGCGCCGGAAAACCTTTTGTCGCTGGCCGGCAACCCGATGGACCGCACAGACTGGCTGACGGCGCTGGAGATTGATCCTGCCGACACGCTGTTGCTGTCGCGGGCACCCGCGCAACCGCTGACGTCGGGGGGGCTTTGCCTGATCCGCCGTGGACGCGCCGAGCACCGTCGGCCGTGCCCAGCCGACTTTTGTATCAACAGCATGGCCGACCTGGTGCGACAGCATCAGCTGTCTTTACGGCGCTGATTTTGTTAGAAGGGACACTTACATCGAACGGCAATCAAGAGGCGCGTAATGGAAGGTTTGGTCAAACTGGACCGGATTGATATCAATATCTTGGTTGAACTGCAAAAAGACGGGCGCATGACCAACGTCAGCCTGGCTGACGCTGTCGGTCTGTCGGCGAGCCCCTGTCTGCAACGCGTCAAACGACTTGAATCGGCCGGCTACATCTCAAGCTACAAAGCCCATCTCAATCTGGCGAAGATCACCGACTCGGTGACGGTCTTCACCGAAATCTCCCTCAGCGATCACAAGCGCGAAGACTTCGCCAAATTCGAAGCCAATATCCGGCTGGTCGATGAGGTGCTGGAGTGCCATCTGATCAGCGGCGGCTACGACTACCTGGTGCGCTTCATGACGCGCAGTATTCAGCACTATCAGGAAGTGGTTGAAGAGCTGCTCGACAAAAACATCGGCATCTCCAAGTACTTCAGCTACATCGTCATCAAGTCCCCCGTCATGAAAGACGGCGTGCCCCTGCGCAAGCTTTTGCGTCACTGATTATTCAGCGTTTGCCCATCCCTGTAGGAGCCAACTGGTTGGCGAGGCGGCTGCCCTTGTGCGCTAGTCAGATCGCCTCGCGAACAAGTTCGCTCCTACAGGTGTTTGCAGCGGCCATCAAATTTCGATTCATCGCCAAACCTGCACCGCTAAAGCACATCCCGCGAATAAACGACGATCCCTCGCGCCACGCTGGCGCAGGCCGCATATAACGCTGTTTGCCCCCGCAAAACGGTATTTCTGGCGTCTGTCCGTCTTGAATATGAAATAAATTTCATGTTCGCGTGGGTTGTAATTCATCGGGAGGGCAGGGTGCTTCGTTTCGTTTCACGATGTTATAGTGTAACGAAATGAAGCATGGATCAACCGACGGGCATGGGTAAGTGCGAATGAAAGGGATCACCACGAAAGCGCTTTTGGCGTGCAGCGCGTTGCTGTTAGCCAGTGCTGCGCAAGCGCATCAAATCTGGTTCGAGCAGCCGGCGCAGCAGCCGCTTGCGTTGTATTACGGCGAGTACGACAAGAACATGCTGGAAGTGACGCCCGGCGGGCTGGACCGATTCAAGGGGCTGACGGGATGGTCGGGGCACACGGCTCAATTCCTGAGTCTGACTTTGCAGCGCGATTACTTCGCCGTTGCGCAACAACCGACAGCCCAAGACACACTGCTGGCGCTGGACACGCACTACCCGATTTTCGATCTGCACGAAGACGGCAAAACGCTCAAAGCGTACTGGACCCCGGCAACCCGTTGGGTCGGTGATCTTCGACCGCGCGAGCCGCAACTCGATCTCGACATCGTCCCCACCGGTGTCGCCAAAGACGGCAAGGCCACGTTCCAGGTGTTCTATCTGCGCAAGCCGTTAGCGGCACAGGACGTTGTGCTGGAAACCGCTTCCGGTGAAGCCATCACCCAGGCCTCCGATGACGCTGGCAAGGTCACGTTCGAGCTGCCACGACAAGGCACGTATGTTGTCGCCGCCGAGCATAAAGAGCACGTACCCGGCGAGCGCACCAACGCCCAACAGCAAGTTGAAAAGTACGACGTAAAGAGCTTCAGCTCGACGCTGTCCTTCTACCACCGATCAGGTCAGGCGCCATCATCGCGGCCACCGGCGCAGCTCCCAGCCTCGGAAGTTGCGCGGCTCAAGAAGGCGGCTGGTTAAAGCGTCCACCGATCAAACACTGTCTGCCGCACTGCGACAGGCCCAGACCGCGCACTTCCCGGCGCAGGTTCAGGCCTCTGATCAATGATCGATAACATGAGTAACTCAAATGTCCCTTACTTCTGAAATGACGGGGCGGGCGGGAGCTATTCCCCCTGCGCGGACCGCTGCGTCCGTGATCACCAACACCCGCATGTTGGCCATCGACGCACTTCGCGGTTTCGTGATGCTGTGCATGCTGGTGGACCATGTGCGTGAAACCTTCTTGCTGCATCGCCAGGTCACCGACCCTATCGATGCGCTGAGCGTCACGCCCGATCTGTACTTCACCCGGATGCTCAGCGAAATCTGCGCGCCGGTGTTCATCTTCCTCACCGGCCTGTCGGCTTATCTGTACAGCCAAAAGCACACGCTCAAAGAAACCTCCGTGTTCTTGCTCAAGCGCGGCGTGTTTCTGGTGCTGCTGGAAATCACCTTCGTGTGCTTCGCCTGGAACGCCGAGTTCCCACCGAAAACTCTTTGGCTGCAAGTGATCTGGTGCATCGGCATCTGCATGATCGTGCTGGCCGGTTTGCTGCATTTCAAACGCAGCTGGTTGATCGTGCTGGGTGTTGCGATTGTCGCCGGGCACAACCTGCTCGACGGTGTAACGGTCGGGCCTGAATCGCCGTTCTTCGTGCCGTGGTCGATCCTGCATCAGCGTGTGTTCATCGACATCACCGAGTTCACACGAGCCCGCACGACGTACCCGGTACTGCCGTGGATCGGCGTGATTCTGCTGGGCTGGGCGATTGGGCCATGGTTTGGAAAAGATGTTGATCCGGCCGTGCGAATCTCGCGCCTGCTAAAAGTGGGCCTTGGTCTGCTGGTGGCGTTCGTGTTCATTCGCTATCTGAATGTCTACGGCGAAAAACCGTGGGTGCAAACCGGTGACTCGCTGCGCACGTTCATGAGCTTCATGAGCGCCAAGAAATATCCGCCGTCGCTGATGTTCCTCATGCCGACCATTGGTCTGGGCCTGTTGTTGCTGGCGCTGTTTGAGAAAATGCAGGACCGCTGGTCCACCGCAACCCTGGCCATTTATGGCGGCGCCCCGATGTTTTTCTACTTGCTGCACCTCTACGTGCTCAAGGCGATGTACCTGATCGCGCTGGCATTGTGGGGCGCCAATCAGGGCAACTATTACGGCTTTGACGACCTCCCGGGCGTCTGGATGTGGAGTGTGGTGCTGGCCGTGGTTCTGTTCTTCCCGACGCGTTGGTACGCCAACCTGAAGCAGCGCCGTCGCGATATCGCCTGGCTCAAATACCTCTGATTCTCCTCCATGACCTTGCATCAGTAGTGCGCCGAATGTTTGGGCGCTGCTGAGGCGGGACGCAAGATTTTCAGGAGCACTACGTGAAGACTATTTCCATGCACGCCTTCCTGATGGCGCTAGGAGGGCAGTCTCTGCTCGCCTTCGCGTCGGAGCAGGACAACGCAAAGGGCTTCGTCGAAGACAGCCAGTGGAACGTGCTGAACCGCAGCCTGTATGACCGTCGCGACTACGAGCACGGTTCGCTGAGCAACGGCGCGCGCAATGCCTACAAACCACGCGCTGAACGCAGTGACTTGGCTGAAGAGTGGGCTTACGGCCTGATGGGCGATTTCAGCTCCGGCTTTACCCAGGGTACGGTCGGATTTGGTTTCGATGCCCACACCTATATCGGTCGTCAGCTGGACACCGGAGGCGGGCGAGCGGGCAAAGCGCGATTGCTGGGGATCGATAACGACGGCCATCCCAAAGATGAATTCAGCCGTGGCGGCGCGGCCATGAAGCTGCGTGTGTCGTCCACCGAACTGCGCTATGGCGAGCAACGGGTGAAGACGCCGGTGTTCGGCTCCTCCGACAGCCGATTGTTGCCTGAGACCGCTACTGGCTGGTTGCTGACCAGCAAGGAAGTGCCCGCGACGACGTTCTACGGTGGGCATTTCAACGAGAGCACTGACCGCAACGCCAGCAGCCATGATCGTGGCTTCGTGGTCAATTACTCCAATGGCAAGCAGGGTGACAGTTTTGATCTGGTGGGCGTTCGTACCAACGCGTTCAAGGGGCTAACGGCGAGCCTGTTCAGCGCCGAGTACGAAGACACCTGGCGTCAGCAATATGTGGGCGCGGTTTACACCCAGGTTTTCAACGACCACCAGGACCTGAGCTTCGACCTCAATTTGTATCGCACCCAGGACACCGGCAAAGCCTTGTCCGGCCAGATCGACAACACCAGCTGGAGCTTTCTGACGACCTATCGCTACGACGCGCATAGTTTCGGCGTCGGTTATCAGAAAATTGATGGCGACACGCCCTACGACTACGTCACCCGGGGCGCGATCTTCCTCAGTAACGCTGTCGCGCTGTCTGACTTTAACGGACCGCAGGAAGCCTCGTGGATGGGGCGTTACGACCTGAACATGGTCAATTACGGCTTGCCGGGGCTGACCTTTTCCGCGCTGTATGTACGCGGCAGCGGGATCGATGGCACCCACATGGACCCACGCGGCGGTTATAGCTGGTTGGGCTACGGCAAGGACGGCAAGCATTGGGAGCGCGATCTGCAAGCCAAATACATCGTGCAGTCAGGGCCTGCGAAAAAGCTCGCGATCACGCTGCGCCATGCTGTGCATAGGGGCAACAAAGCGCAGGCCGAACTCGACGCCGACCAACTGCGCTTGGCCATCGAGTATCCATTGGGCGGCAAATTCTAAGGGCGGAATGCGGCGAAAAATTTCGCCGCGTACTTTTCAGACCGGGGGTTGGCGCGGGATCTCGGTGGGCGTCTCATGCCCGTCACGCTCTGGCTGAAGCGTGCGTGACGACATTTCTGCCCGCAATATCGGCAAGCACTGCGGGTACTGTTTGGCGATGTAGCTGATCAGCCGCTCACGCATGTGGCAGCGCGCATCCCAGCTTCGTGAGGAGTCCGCCGAACTCAACAACACCCTCAATTGCATGGCCTTGTCGGTGGTGTCGGTCACCTGCAACACGCACACGCGCCCGTCCCACAGATGCGGAATGTCCTTGCAGATGCGTTCCGTTTCCTCTCGCAATTCCTCGAGCGGCAGCGCGTAATCCACCCACAAAAACACCGAGCCAATCAGGCTCGATGTGCTGCGCGTCCAGTTCTGAAACGGCTTCTCGATGAAGTACTGCAACGGAATCACCATCCGCCGCTCATCCCAGATTTTCACCACGACGTAAGTGCCGCTGATCTCTTCGATACGGCCCCATTCGCCCTCGACGATCACTACGTCGTCCAGCCGGATCGGTTGGGAAATCGCGATCTGCAGTCCCGCAATCAAATTCCCTAGCACCGGTTTTGCGGCAAAACCCGCCGCCAGTCCCGCAAGCCCGGCAGAGGCCAGCAGGCTGGTGCCGATCTGCCTGACCGGTGGGAAACTCATCAAGATCAGCCCCATGCCGAACAGCAGAACCAATACGTTCAAACAACGCACCAGCACCCGAACCTGCGTCTGAATACGCCGCGCCTGCAGGTTGTCTTCGATGTCCAGCGGGTTACGGATGGCGACTGCTTCGCCTATCGCTTTCACGCAGCGCAACGCCAGCCAGGTGAAGCAGCCCACCACCAACATGCCGTTTACGTGGCGCACGGTGTTGATGAGCATCAGGTCGTCTGGCGCCGAGGTCCACACGGTTTGCAGCGCCAACAACGGGATCAGCCACAGCGTGGGCGGTGCGCCACGAAAGATCAGTTGTTGGGCAAAAATGAACGACTTCGAGACGCGCCTGAGCAATGCCAGCGCTATCCAGCGAATCAGCAACGAGAAACAGATCGCCACGGCCGCGACGATCAAAGTGCTCAGCCAAGGCAATGGCAAGACGTCCAGCCAGGCGTCCGGGATTACGTGTTCCATAGGGATGCTCGCGAGGGAAGACGGTTCAAAGACAAGGGTTGTGAGCCTGCAAACAGCGCAATCGTTCCCCAACCGAGCTGCAAACCCCAGCGTAGACGTGTTTGAACCTCAGCGGCTGAGCGACCTCGATTCGTTGAACGGCTGATAAAACGTGCGTTGCGAACTCGCTTCCAGTTGCATCAACATCAGTTGATCAATCAGCTCGCTGTTGTCGCCTGTGCTGGTGTCGATCACAAACTCCGGATTGAGCGGCGCCTCATAGGGGCTGTCGATACCAGTGAAATTATGTATTCGGCCCTCACGCACTGCGCGATACAGGCCTTTGGCGTCGCGGCGCATGCATTCGGACAACGGCGTGCTCACGTGCACTTCAATGAAATCATTGGGTGCGAAATGCGCTCGGCAGATATCCCGATCCGCTCGGAACGGCGAAATCGCCGAAACGATGACAATCAGTCCCGCGTCCACCATCAGTCTGGCGACCTCGCCGATGCGCCGCACGTTTTCACGGCGATCCAGATCGCTCATGCCCAAGTCCTGACACAAGCCGTTGCGCACCCGGTCGCCATCGAGCAAGTAGCTGTGCAGGCCGTGGGCTTGCAGCGTCTGATCCAGCTGATTGCCCAGTGTGGATTTGCCCGCGCCGGACAAACCGGTTAGCCAGATGCAGCACGCCCGTTGCTGTTTCATCGCCTGCCGTTGCGCCTGATCCACGCTCAGCTCCGGCGCGATGATCAAAGGCCGGGTGTCAGTTATGTAGTCAGTCATAAACGAACAACTCATAGTCACGGGCATAGACTTCCCGGATGCGTTTGCGCGAGGCGGCGGAGCATATCGCTGTTGTCTGGTGGTTTGAGCCGGGTGACCGATTCAAGTGATTGAGCTGTGCACTGACACCCAGTTGCTCGCACAACATTGCGAAGTCTGCTTCCAAGTGCTCCTGACGGCCGATGAAATCCACGGCTATTTGCCCCATCGAGTTCTGCAGAAAATGATGTTGCGGCGCGAAATGTATCTGCTTGCAAATATTATCCCCGTGCAACCAGCCATCAATGAACGTATCGAAGCGCGAATAGCGACTTACCAGTTCGTACGCCGCTCTATCTCGCGGCTGCGGGTTTTGCAGCAAGTAGCGATAAGCCGATAGAGCGCGATGTAACGGGTCACGTACAAAACCAAACTTGAAGTATTCGTCGAAACGCTCTTTGAATTGCTTTTCATACCAGTACAACGGCAAATGCCCCGTAGGCGTACTGCCGAACAATGACGTCGCGACACTGCTGCCTGCGCACTTGGGCACATGAATGAAAATGCACTCGAACTGATCGAAAACCTCCGGAAACCGGGGCTTGCGCGACAGCGTCTTGTTTACAACCTGTCGATCAACGACGGACAACCGCTCAAGCAAAAGCTCGCGGTGTTGCCTGGGAAATAGCTTCCATAGCAGGTGATTCATGGGAAGTGGCCTGTAGCGTTGTATGGATCAGAGCGTGAGGCTACAGCGGGGATAATAATGAGTGGGAGAAATTTTCATATAATTTACGTTGGGTGTTAGTTGTTCGGGTTTGTAGAGTGAATGTATTTAAGTTGTTACCTCCGTTGTAGGCTGATACATACAGGTATCTGAGAATTTTCAGGTTTCTTGAGCGGACTTTTGAAATATACGAAGCGTCAGCATTAGATAACTTCATGTCTCTGGTTAATTGTTTGATGCGGGGAATGACTATCGACATGAGCGCCTATCGCCTTCAAGAAGCAGATCTGGAAATCCCCGATACCTGGCAGGATCAAAGTATCAACATCTTCAAGTTGCCCGCCGTTGACCAGGCCAAGGAGGCGAGCTTCGTTATCAGTCGCGACCCCGGCCAGGGCGATACGCCATTTCAGGAGTACGTCGCCGCGCAGTTGATAAGCGCAGAACAGCAGCTTCCCAATTACAAGCTGATCAAACATTGGGATTTCACGCTGCATGGGCATGCCGCCTCGTTGCTTGATTACACATGGCAGAGGGACGGTCGCGAATTGATGCTTCGACAAATGCTCATCGAGTACCAACCGGCAGTGCTGATCGCGACGCTGACGACCACGCCTGATGACCTCGTCCATCACGAAGCCACTTGGAAGCAGGTCATGCAGAGCTTCAAACCACTCAAGCACGCTGGCGTTTAAGGCATTCAGTCATCTAAGGAAGATGCCCGTTAAATGGACTTAGAACCTGCCGCACGCTTAGGCGATGAAATCGCTCACGGCTTTGGCGTCGTCGCCATGATCGGCGGAGCTGTGGCTGGCGCACTGATTGGCGCAGCTGTCGTGGCGGCCACCGTTGCCACAGGTGGCGTCGCCCTCGCGATCATGGGTGGATCGATCGCTGCCGGCGGCTTGTCGACGTTTCAGGTTGTGAGCGGGTTGTTTCAACTCTTTGAGCTACCCGAGCCCACGACCGGCGTTCTGGCAAAAGGCAGCAATGGCGTCTACATCAACGGGCGTCCGGCCATGCGTGCTGGCGACGACATCGCATCGTCATGCAACGGTCTGCCATTGAGTCATCCGTTTTGGCCATTCCCGGTCGTCATCGCTGAAGGCAGCGCGACGGTCTACATCAATGGCAAACCCGCGGCGCGCCTGGGCAGCAAAATGGTGTGCGGCGCCCACATCAAAAGCGGCAGCCCGGACACGTTTATTGGTGGGCCAACGATTTCAGTGACCTTCGTCCTCGATATCCAGGGCTGGATGCACACCGGTTTCGAGGCGCTGGGTCTTTTGGCTGCAGGGGCCGGGTTGGTGTTGGCAGCGATGGCGGGCGCGGCAGTGCTTGCTACTGCGGTGGTTGTTGGTGCTGCGGCAATGGCAGGGATGGCGCTGCTCGGGGATTTGGATGATCGGTTAGGGCCGGGATGTAGGGATCTGCTTCAGGGCGTCGCCGGGCTGGCGTTGTTGGGGGTTGGGGCAAAGCTGAGTAGAGTCCGCACGGTCGAAACCCCATTTGCTCCACGCTACAAACCCGGAATGACAGAAGCCGACATCCTTGCTATTCCGAAGGGGGAAAGACCTCCGCCTGAAAGCTATTTGGAAAAGCGATACATTGATGAACATCTGAAAGCTTTTGAGGAGGAGGGTGGCGGTTTTCTGTTTACCGCGGATGACTTGGGAAACTCGAGGTACTCTGAATTTAACCCGAGGAAGTTTTTGATGGCAAAATCTGATCTGCATGCCGTGGTCAACATGTACAGAAAAACCGGGGACCTGTCCGTAATTGAGTCGGCATTGGGCTATGAGCCAAACTTTCTCAATGGTATGGAAATTTACATGCTGACGCTGGAGAAGCCTACCGTGGTCATGCCCTCTGGAAATGAAGGGGGTGTAAACCCTCTATGGCGTCCTGGCGGTCTAACTAATCCAGGCGCTATGCGAGAAGCTGTATTGGATAATGTCCCAATCATTCACGCTAACGATATCGATCTTTTAAATTCTACTTATGACGTGGTACGGATTAAATGAGCAGAAATTTAGACAATGTCTTGCTATTGGCACTGGCAAACGACGAGTTGGACAAATTCATCGTTGGAGAGCCTTTTTATTTTCAGGAGGCAAAGAATGATAACGATGAGCCTCAGAATGTGATCGCAGCGTTCAATCAGCTGGTTTTGCAGTACTGGTTAGACAGCCGCGACAGTTCATTCCCTTCTCGTTTTGTTTCCGCTTTGATCGCTGTCCTTTCCACCTATCCAGATCAAAATCGAGCGATCTATGCAGCCTCTGATTGGGTCTGGTATTACAGGTATTGCGTCGCAAAAAAATACGCTCAGCCCCAAGGTATGTATGCCGAACTTTTCGAAGTTGACCTGAGTGAAGTGGTCTCATTGCTAAAGCAAAAACTTGAAGAAAATAAGGCAGATCTAAGTGTCGATACGCGATGGGCCGGTGTCGCTTGGAATAGTAAGCATGGCATGTGGGACCCGTTGATGCGCACGGCGATAGGCGTCAGGGACAAGCTTGGTGGCCCGGACTTTGTCCCTTCAGATCCTTGAAATCTCTTTTCTGGTGATACGAAGGGTCGGCCATAACAGTAGTCTGGCTGATCACCATTTAGATAGAGTAGTAAGAGCATAGAGAATGCATTTATCGTGGGCCACTTATATTGATGGCGTCTGGTCAGGTGAAAACTGCCATGTCCAAATTTGGGAAGAAGTGCTGCAGCGGCTGAGTATTTGTGAGCTGATACCGGGGACTGTAGAGCTAAGTTTCATTGATGAGCCAGAGTTTGGTCCGATGAGCATAGGGTTGACTTCCGAAAACGAAAAATATCTGGTTACACTGCTAGAAGCTACAGAGGACGCTTCCGATGTCAGAATTTTCACTAATCCGATAGCAACGACCGAAATGATAGATATTTTGGGAAACTCTTGGGATGCCCGCTCAACGGAGGACTTCGGGTTGGTGGTGATGATGTTTAAAGAATTTTTTGAAACGGGCGACGTTCCCCGCCAATGGTTGAATTGATGTGATCCGTTTCTCGGCAACCACTGAAATGCGTCGCAAGCCGACAGCAATTCAGCTAATGGCAGACTACGAATGCCATCCGCTTTGGGACATGACCACTGGCCAATATCGGGACATCAACCCAGCAGATCTTCCCCTCTCTGACGAGCTAAAGCACAGATTGAGTGAGTGGGCCCGTCTATATGATGAAACGCTGAACATGGAATCGCCGCAGGACTCCGGATTCAAAAGTGAGGAGTTGGAAAGGAAGTTTAGAGTTGAAGGGCATCGACTCGCCGAATGCCTGCGCAAGGAATTGGGTCCAGCTTTTACTGTTGCTGAGAAAATTTGGTAGCACTAGGTGTAACGCCTGCTCCCCCGACTAGCTGCAAGAGTCGGTCAAGACTTAGCTTAGGGTGTTGCTAGAATGGACTCTATTAAGATGAAAATGCTCATTTCAGGGAAAGTGCTGATCCAAGGCGTGTGGTCAGGCGGCAGGGGTTACTTCGAAGATTGGGTGGACGTAATATGGCCGCTCAAATGCATCCAAATGACAGCCGGCACACTATGCCTGGATTTAATCAACCCACCTGAACCCGGCCCGATCAGTATATTTTTGGAGTCGGATAACAATACTTATTTGATTACCTTGCTCGAAGATGTAGGCGACGACCTGGATGTCAGGGCTTACGATAACCCAACGGCAACCGCTCAGATGGTGGAGGTCCTTGGAGACTATTGGGACTCCCGAATGCTTACCGACGACTTCGATCTGGTTGTGATGCTGTTCAAGGAGTTCTTCGAGATCGGGGATGTGTCCCGCCATTGGCTAAGTTGAGGTCAGCCTTACTGG
Source organism: Pseudomonas rosaeacicularis (assembly GCF_057128745.1). Classification (NCBI taxonomy): domain Bacteria; kingdom Pseudomonadati; phylum Pseudomonadota; class Gammaproteobacteria; order Pseudomonadales; family Pseudomonadaceae; genus Pseudomonas; species Pseudomonas rosaeacicularis. Next base: position 213,020 of record NZ_JBSKHT010000010.1, on the reverse strand, counting down.
CCTCAACTTCCCCGGTAGCAACTGCCATTACGACTCAGGCTTCTCCCCAAAAAACGCCTCAACCCGCCCTTCAATCGCCCCCTTTACCCCCTGCCCCTTGGCATCCACTTCGCCCGCGATCTTCCCGTTGATATCCAATCGATTACCGGTCTCAATCACTCCGGTATCACTCGCGAATACCGTGAATGACGTCCCGGAAATATTGATCGCGCCGTTGGCATTGAACTCCAGCACGCTCTTGCCGCACACCAAACGGATTTGCGAGCCGGCTTCGATCAGATAGTTGGCGCTGATGCTGTCGGTCTTGCTGCCGCCTACTTGCAGCGTGTCATTGGCTCGAACCGCGCGCGTTCGGTCTCGTCCGACAGTCACAAGCTCATCGTTCCCAACGCTGCGATCCCGGTCATGCCCCACTGAGTGGGTTTCATCCACCTCGACCACGATGTCCTGATTACGCTCGGCGTGGATATACAGCTGCTCCGCGCCTTTTTTGTCCTCCATGCGAATCTCGTTGAAGTTCTCTGGCGTAGCGTCTTTGCTGGATCGGCTTTTGGTGCCGCTTTGCGTGGCGTTGGCGGGGAGCTTGTACGGGACGGTTTGTTCGGCGTTGTACACGCGGCCGGTGATAATCGGTCGATCCGGATCGCCTTCGAGGAAGCTGACGATGACTTCCTGGCCGATGCGCGGAATGTGCATCGAGCCCCAGTTTTTCCCCGCCCAGGCCTGGGATACGCGAATCCAGCAGGAGCTGTTTTCGTTCGACTTATCGTGGCGGTCCCAGAAGAAATGCACCTTCACCCGGCCAAACTGATCAGTCCAGATTTCCTCGCCCTCAGGGCCGACCACCCGCGCGGTTTGCGGGCCTTGGACGAAGGGGCGTCGGGTGCTGGGTTGTGGGCGAAAGCTTTGCTGCGCGTCGATGCACGTCAGGTTGCTGGTGAATTGCGCCCCGGCTGAACCGCCACCGCTTTCCAGACCTTCCTGCCGGACGACGTAGCCCGTTCTGACGATCAAATACTCGCGGTTTTGATCGTGACGGGTCACCCGTTACACCGATGCGGTGATTCAGGCGCAGTTTCAGCAGGTCAGGCAAGCACTCAGTCGCAAACCGGTGCTGGGCAATAGCCTGATGGCACGCGCGACGCTGTTCGTTCGTCACGTCGGGGACTATCGCCAGAAGAAGCGGGCAGACCCGGCCACGACATTGAAGCAATTGCTCGCGGCGGCCAGTCAGCCCTGACCGGCGCGTCCCGCGAGCGTAAAGGAAGTCCGGGCGGCGATTTGTCGTACCGGCGTGAAAACCAGAGAAGAGAGCATCAACATGCAGTCAGTTTGTAAAACCTTCGTGCGCACTGCCAACGTCCGCGCGCTATCGCTGGCCATTGCCGGATTTGGCGCTGTGATGATCGGTGGATGCGCCACCTCGCCGGTGTCCAAAGTCGGCGCAACCACTCAGGTTGAGTACTACCCAACCTGCTACGAGCCGGTGCAGTATTTGCGCGACTCCAGCGCTGACGTTACTAAGTCCGTTGCGGGCGGCGCGGCCATTGGCGCCGTTGGTGGCGCGTTGGTCGGCGCGCTGACTGGCAGTGGCGAACACCGCGCGCGCAATGCAGCGATCGGCGCAGCAGGTGGCGCGTTGGCCGGAGGTGCTGTCGGGTATTACACCGAAAAGCAAAAGCAGATTGCTGACGACAAAGAGCGCATCGGGTCCTACGCCACCGACGTCAGTAAAAACGCAGCTGACATCGACCGCAGCACCGCCTACGCCAAGGCCTCGCAAGCGTGCTACCAGACCCAGTTCGCCGGCCTGATTCTGGCGCGCAAGGCCAACACCTTGAACGATATCGAGGGCCGTAAACGCCTGGCCGAAATCGTTGCCGGGTTGAAGGAGTCCAATGATCTGATCGTCGCAGTCAACGGCCGCGCCAATGAAGACCTGAACAATTACACCCAAGCCTACGAAAAAGACCTGCAGACCGTGGGCGTAACCCGCGCCGATGTGGTGACCGTTGCCGCTGTCAGTCCGGCGCCGGTGGTCAAGGCATCCCCCCGCAAAAAAGTCCCGGCCAAAAAGAAGCTGCCGAACGTGCCGAAAGAAGCAGTTGCCACTGAAAAAACGCTGCAGGAGGCCACTGCCAGGCAAGCGGCCGGTCAGCAGGTGGCGGCCACTGGGCAGTCCCAAGTCATCAGCATGTGCAACAACGCAGATCTGGGTGATTGGGCGCCGGTGCCTTGCCCGAATGTCTGATACTCCCTCGTCTAAGGGCTGATCGCTCAGGTGCCGGTTGTGAAAACCGGTATCCTGCGCTGTTTATCCCCTCGGATCGCTGCTTTGATGGCGCGATGTGAGCAGTGACAGCGGAGAACACCCATGCGCGTCTGGATCGATGCCGACGCCTGCCCCAAGGCGGCCAAGGATCAAGTCATCAAGTTCGCTTTGAAGCGGCAATTCGAAGTGGTGCTGGTGGCGGGGCAGAGTCAGGTCAAACCGACTTACGCGATCGTCAAATTGATCGTGGTGCCCAGCGGCCCCGACGCGGCGGACGATTATCTGGTGGAACACGCCGTGCCGGGCGAGCTGGTGATCTGCAGCGATGTGCCGCTGGCCGATCGCCTGGTAAAGAAGGGCGTCGCGGCGCTGGACCCTCGTGGTAAGGAGTTTGACGCGCGGAACATGGGTGATCGGCTGGCGGTACGTAATCTGTTCACTGACCTGCGCGAGCAAGGACAAGTGGGCGGCGGGCAGGGCACCTACGGCGATCGCGAGAAGCAGGCGTTTGCCAATGCTCTGGATCGGATTCTGACGCGGTTGGTGCGAGAGTTTCATGGCTGATTGGCCACTACGGAACTAGACACCGCCTTTACGTATCAAACCGTTTCAGAACATCCAAAGTCGGAGTAACCCCGTCATGCGTCTTAAACTTGCTGTTGCCACGTTGGCTTTGCTCTCCCTTCCGGTCGGTTCAGCCATGGCTGACGGCTTTTTGCGCGATGTGCTCTCTTCAGGCGCCACTACCGGGTCGACCTACCTGACCTTCAGGCACCACAAACTGATTGTCGCAGCACAAGATGATGCCGGTAGCTATGTCGCCAGCAATGGCGCGATCCGGGGCCCATTCCTGGAGGCTGCGATGGAGCAAGTTCGTAACGACAATCCTGGGCTGAAGGCTTCGGATATGGATCTGGCGAACGCGATTCTGGCGAAGAACCTGGTGGCTGAGCAGTAAAAGCCCCGTTTTGCAGAAACAAAAATGCCGCTCACTTGAGCGGCATTTTTTTATCTGGCCTCTGTAAGAGCCAACTTGTTGGCGATGCGGCTGATAAGGTGTGTCAGTCAGAACGCTTCGCGAACAAGTTCGCTCCTACAGGGTTTGTGTGCCCGGCATTGTGCGGCGCACACATCACTTTGTAGGAGCAGCGCGAGGCTGCGATCGCGGTGCATCTGGTACACCGCATCGCAGCCTCGCGCTGCTCGTCAGCTCCTACAAATTATTCAGGACCCCGTGACTTACTCGCCGATTGCCGATTTGTAAGCCGCAGCATCCAGCAACTTCGCCAGATCAGCATCGGCAGCGCTTGGCTTGACTTTGAAGATCCACGATTCGTACGGCGTGTTGTTCAGATCTTCCGGGGAGTCGACCAGCGCTTTGTTCACTTCAACCACTTCGCCGCCTACTGGCGAGTAGATGTCGGAAGCGGCCTTCACTGATTCAACCACGCCAGCGGTATCGCCTGCGGTGAACACCTTGCCGACGTCCGGCAAATCAACGAATACCACATCACCCAACGCTTCCTGAGCGTGGTCGGAGATACCCACAACGATCAGATCACCTTCCTTTTTCGCCCATTCGTGGCTTTCGGCGAAACGCAGTTCGGCGGGAATATCGCTCATTTAGTTATCCTCTACATCAAGTCAGCGGAGAAACCCGCCAGGGAGTTTAAATTAGGGCCTTGCCGTGACGCACGAACGTTGGCTGCACCACCCGAACCGGGTACCACTTGCCGCGAATTTCCACCTCGGCGCGGTCGGCGGTGGCCATTGGAACACGTGCCAAGGCAATCGACTTGCTTAGCGTAGGAGAGAAACTACCACTGGTGATCTCTCCTTCGCCAACTTCCGCTATCCGGACAACCTGATGCGCGCGCAAAACGCCGCGCTCTTCCAGCACTAATCCCACCAGTTTCGACGTCACGCCTTGCGTCTTTTCGGCTTCCAGCGCGGCTCGGCCGATGAAGTTCCGGTCCGCAGGTTGCCATGCGACAGTCCAGCCGATATTGGAGACCAAAGGCGATACCTGCTCATCGATATCCTGGCCATACAGGTTCATGCCAGCCTCCAGTCGCAGGGTATCGCGCGCGCCCAAGCCGATGGGTGAAATGCCGGCACCGACCATGTCATTAAAGAAACCGGGGGCCTGCTCGGCGGGAAGAATGATCTCGAGCCCGTCTTCTCCGGTATAGCCCGTGCGCGCGATGAACCAGTCGCCTTGGGCGCGGCCTTCGAACGGCTTGAGCTGATGAATGAGTTCGGCTCGCGCCTGGGTGACCAGCTCAGCGATTTTATGACGCGCATGCGGGCCCTGAATCGCCAGCATGGCCAGTTCTGAACGTTGATTGAGCTGCACGTCGAAATCGTCCAGATGCGCTTGCATCCAGGCCAGATCCTTGGCGCCGGTGGCCGCATTGACCACCAGGCGATAACCGCTGTCGGTGAGGTAGACGATCATGTCGTCGATGATCCCGCCATCGGCGTCGAGCATGGCGCTGTATAACGCGCGGCCTGACTGCTTGAGCCTGTCGACGTCATTGGCCAACAGGTATTGCAGCCAAGCCTTTGCCTGACTGCCGGAAACGTCGATGACGCGCATGTGCGACACGTCAAAAATGCCACAGTCCTTGCGCACCTGATGGTGCTCTTCGACCTGTGAACCGTAGTGCAACGGCATATCCCAACCACCAAAATCGACCAGCTTCGCGCCCAGGGCGAGGTGCAGGTCAAAGAGCGGTGTGCGCTGTCCCATGGGTTTCTCCTTCCGGGCGTGGCGAAGGTGCGCACGGTCAAAACGAGGGCATTCCCCCCGTGAAATGGGGTATACCGCTGTTGTAAGCATGCCGAAACGTCTGACAGACCGCACCGATTGCGGCGCATTGTAGCCGCAAGGTTGTGACCCCGCACCTAGCCGATCGGTCTGGCCGAACGTCTGATTAAGCCAATCACTGGGAGTAATCCGACAAGCACCAAGGTGAGTGCGGGTAACGCAGCTCTTGCCCACTCGCCTTCGCTGGTCATTTCAAAAATCCGGACGGCCAGGGTGTCCCATCCAAACGGACGCATGAGCAGGGTGGCAGGCATTTCTTTGAGTACATCGACGAATACCAGCAGCGCAGCGCTGAGGGCGCCGGGCATCAACAACGGCAGATACACCGTGAAAAACAATCTCGGCCCGCTGACCCCAAGGCTGCGCGCCGCCTGCGGCAGCGAAGGTCGAATACGCGCCAGACTGCTTTCCAGCGGTCCGTAAGCCACCGCGATGAAGCGCACCAGATAGGCGAGCACCAACGCCGCGAGACTACCGAGCAGCAGCGGTTTGCCTGCTCCGCCCAGCCAGCCCGAAAGCGGCACCACCAGTTCGCGATCCAGATAACTGAACGCCAGCATGATCGACACCGCCAGCACAGAGCCTGGCAACGCGTAGCCGACGTTCGCCAGACTGACGCCCGTGCGGATGCCTTGGGTCGGTGCCAGCCTGCGGGCAAACACCAGGATCAGCGCCACGCTGACCGTGATCAACGCCGCAATTGCACCCAGATAAAGCGTGTGCAATATCAGCCCGGTGTAGCGCTCATCCAGATCGAAGCGGCCGCGCTGCCATACCCACACGATCAGCTGCAGCATTGGGACGGCGAAGGCGCAGATGAACACCAGTCCACACCAAAAGGTTGCGGCAAAAGCCTTCATCCCGCGCAGGTGATATAGCGCTTTAACTCTTGGCCGTTCATTGGTTGGACGGCTTGCGCCACGGGCGCGATGTTCGCCGTACAGCACCAGCATCACGGCCAGCAACAGCAAACTGGCCAGTTGGGCGGCGGTCGAGAGGCTGAAAAAGCCGTACCAGGTTTTGTAAATGGCCGTGGTGAAGGTGTCGAAATTGAACACCGCCACTGCGCCGAAATCAGCCAGGGTCTCCATCAGCGCCAGCGCTACGCCAGCGCCGATTGCAGGGCGCGCCATCGGTAACGCGACTCGCCAGAAGGCCTGCCAGGGCGTTTGTCCGAGCATGCGTGCAGCCTCCATCAAGCCTTTGCCTTGGGCGAGAAACGCCGTGCGTGCCAACAGATAAACGTACGGGTAGAAGACCAGCACCAGCACGATGATCACGCCGCCCGTGGATCGCACCCGGGGCAGTCGCAGTCCGGAGCCAAACCATTCGCGCAGCAGGGTTTGAACGGGGCCTGCGAAATCAAGCAGCCCAACGAATACGAACGCCAGCACATAAGCGGGAATAGCGAACGGCAGCATCAAAGCCCAGTCGAGCCAGCGCCGGCCGGGGAATTCGCACAGACTGGTCAGCCAGGCCAGGCTGACGCCGAGCAAAGTCACGCCTACCCCGACGCCCATGACTAGCGTCAGGGTGTTGCCCAGCAGGCGCGGCATCTGGGTTTCCCACAGGTGCGACCAGATTTCGTGATCGATGGTTTGCCATGAAAACAGCAAGACACTGAGAGGCAACAGCACCAGCGCGGCGATGGTGAAAACCAGAGGGTACCAGCGGCGCTGGGCGGGATGGGCCAAGGGAAGAAGCTCAGTTGACTAGGTGGCTATGCCTGTAGGAGCTGACGAGCCGCCGAAGGCTGCGAAGCGGTGTGTCAGGCGATCCGCATCGCAGCCTTCGGCAGCTCCTACAGGTATTTCAGTGTTTTTCGATCAGTTCCAACCCACCCGATCCATCATACGAATCGCCTCGGCCTGCCGCTTGCCGGCGACTTCAACCGGTATGGTGTCGGCCTTGAATTCGCCCCAGCTCGCTACTTCTTCCGACGGTGCCACCTTTGGGTTGGCCGGGAACTCCTGATTGGTCCCGGCAAAGATTTTCTGCGCGTCCGGGCCTGTCATCCACTCTCCCAACGCTTTTGCGGCGTCGGGGTGCGGCGCATATTTGGTCAGTCCGATACCCGACAGGTTGACGTGCACGCCGCGGTCCGACTGATTCGGCCAGAACAAGCGCACTGCAAGATCCGGATTCTGTTTGTGCAGACGGCCGAAGTAGTAGGTATTGACGATGCCAACGTCACATTGCCCGGCGTTGATTGCCTCTAATACCGCGATGTCATCGGAAAACACGTCGGTAGACAGGTTGTTGACCCAGCCCTTCAAAATCTTCTCGGACGCCTCGGCACCGTGGGTCTCGATCAGCGTGGCGGTCAGCGACTGGTTATAGACCTTTTTGGCTGTACGCAGGCACAAGCGGCCTTCCCATTGTTTGTCTGCCAGGGCTTCGTACGTGGTCAGTTCGGCGGGCTTAACGCGGTCGGTCGAATAGGCGATGGTTCGCGCGCGCAAACTCAAACCGGTCCAGCTGTGAGTGGAGGAACGATATTGCGAGGGAATATTTTCGTCGATGATCGCCGAAGTGAAAGGCTGAAGAATGCCCATTTGCTCGGCTTGCCACAGGTTGCCGGCATCCACGGTCAGCAGCAGGTCGGCGGTGGCGTTTTCGCCCTCGGCCTTGATGCGCTGCATCAGCGGGGCTTCCTTGTCGGTAATGAATTTGATCTTCACGCCAGTCTTGGCGGTGTACGCATCAAAGACCGGTTTGATCAGTTCATCGATACGTGATGAATAGACGACTACTTCGTCTGCGGCTTGGGCGGTGCTGCCGAGCACGGTCAGTGCCAGAACAGCCAGTAAACGCTTGCTCGCCTGCATGGTGAAGTCTCGTAATTGCGAATTGAGGCGAAATGGTAGTGAATCACATTTGGCATCTCAACCGAACTCGGGTTGGAGGCGTTACGAGATGTTGCGGGCGGCCCGACGTTTGTGAGGCCTGCCTCTGTAGGAGCCAACTTGTTGGCGATACGGCCCACGCATCTCTCCAATACCGGCGCCTCGCGAACAAGGTCATGTCTATCTAAAAGGGCTTACGGGCCGCACCCAATACTCGGATAGATCCTACGTGACGCATCGGGGCTTCCTATTCCCCCGCCTGCGAGATTCTAGAATTCTGCGAGGCCATGGGCGCGGATGGAATCAACACCCGCCCTATAAGAAACGGGTTAGGGAGTTTCAAACTTGCTTAAGCAACCACGGAAAACGTTCGGTGCGGGTCCAGCCAAGCCATTTAGTTTTGCGGCAGGGCGCATCAGTGGCGGTATTTCTGCAGCCTTGGGACTACTTAGCCTGCTGGCAGTCTTTTGCTTTCTGCTTCCGGAATGGCTGACCACCAGTGAACTACGCAATGTTTACAATGAACAGTTTGCAAGGACACTACTATTACTTGGACTGGTCGTTTCGTTCAGCTTAGGCACGTTAAGCGTATTTCTAAACCAGCATAAACGCCTTGGAGGCGTCGGAATTTTTGCCTCCGGTCTGGCCGTTTTTATGGGAGGGACAAACATACAAGTTAATGCCATCGGCGAAACGCCCTATTCCCTAGGGTTAGATTGGTTTGTATTAGCGCTGCTCGTCTCGGCAATTGTATTCATCCCTCTTGAGAAACTTTACGCCAAGGACCTTGAGCAGAATATTTTGCGGCCACAGTGGCGGACTGATCTGGCGTATTTTTTTGTCAGCCACATGTTGGTGCAATTCATACTGATTTTTATCACGGGATTTTCTGAGTCTGTCGCTGGCTGGGCTGTATCCCCCGGCTTCCAGGAAACCGTTCAGCGTCTGCCATTACTGCTGCAGTTTCTTCTTGCTGTGTTGGTAGCAGATCTAGGGCAGTACTGGATTCATCGTTTGTACCACCGAGTACCTTTGCTATGGCGCGTGCATGCGGTTCACCATTCGAGTACGGCAATGGACTGGTTGGCCGGATCGCGCGTGCATTTAGTCGAAATTCTGCTTACCCGCACCGGCGTAATGGTGCCATTGATGCTGCTGGGCTTTGCGCCTCAAGCGTTAAATGCCTACGTGATTCTGGTAGGCGTTCAGGCTGTACTTGCTCACGCAAATGTACGAATTAGTGGAGGTTGGTTGGACTACGTGCTGGTACTTCCTCGTTACCATCATTGGCACCATGCCCGTCACCCGGACTACATTTACAAAAATTACGCCATTCACTTGCCTCTGGTGGACATGTTATTTGGCACCTTCAAATTACCGGCAAAGGAATGGCCTGTTAAGTACGGAGTGTTTGGCAAACCTCTCCCAAAAGGCATTTTGCGCCAGCACCTTTACCCACTACACAAGCCTGTATCGAAGAGGGCAGATTGATAACCGCACTACCGATCCAGTTTGCCTAAAACGTAGATGAACGGCTGAGCCTCAATCCGGCCAATGCCAAGCCGGTTGATCAAGCATCCCTTGGCCGACAATCTCTGTCTGGCCAAGGGTTTTTTCCAGGACGATGGAGTTGCACGCGGGGTCTTGCTCCAAGGCGATGATCAAGCGGCTGGCGTGGGATACGACCCAGACCTGGCAATGCTGGGAGGCCCGAATGATCAATCGCGCCAACGCGGGCAAGAGGTCAGGGTGCAGGCTGGTTTCCGGCTCGTTCAGCACCATCATCGTCGGTGGGCGTGGGGTCAGCAGTGCGGCAATCAGCAGGAGATAGCGCAAGGTGCCGTCCGACAGTTCCGCCCCCGATAACGGTCGCAACAAACCTTGCTGATAAAACTCGATGGCAAAATGGCCGCCTGCCGCGGCGTTGATCTTCACGCGGGCGCCGGGGAAAGCGTCGCTTATCGCGGCGTCGAGCGCTTCGGGGTCGCCGATTTCACGGATGGTTTGCAACGCAGCGGCCAGGTCGCGACCGTCGTGGTGCAGGACCGGCGTGCGCGTGCCGAGTTGGGGTTGGCGGGCTGGCGCTTCGGCGTCGCTGCGAAAATGATCATAAAAGCGCCAGCCACGAATGCTTTCGCGTAAACGCAGCACTTCCGGCGACGCGCGCAAGCTGCCGACTTGATCGAACAGGCTGTCGAACGTCGGCAGGCTTTGCGCCAACACATCCCACTCCCGACCCTCCCGCGTGCGCACCATCGGACCTTTGCGATCTACCAATAAGGTGGCAGGGCGATACAGCGCGCCGGCCCAGATGCATTCGCGCTTGATTTCCGGGTCCAGCGAAAACGCGGTAGGAGCGCCAGGTGGCGGCGGCAGGCCGAGAGAAATGGCGTAGCTGAAATCTTCAGCGGCAAAGCCCAGTCGCAAGCGCTTCACGTCTTTGCGTGGCCCGCCCTGAATCTCCACCTCGCCATTACGCATACGCCGGCTGATGCTTTCCGGCCCGGCCCAAAACGTCGAATCCAGGCCGCCTTCGCGAGCCAGCGCATTAATCACCCCGCCCTGAGCGGTTTCAGCCAGCAGGCGCAGGGCGCGATAGAGATTGGATTTTCCGCTGCCGTTGGGGCCGGTAATCAAATTCAGCCGCTCAAGCGGTACAACCAGTGTATTGATTGATCGATAGTTGGCGACAGCGAGGGTGGTGAGCATCGGGCATTCCATGGCGGCGGTGGTTTGAACGCATCAGCGTCCAAGGGAGTTTAGCCGCGCAAGGAACCCTGATCTACGCTCACAGTCGCATGATCACAGCGCGATCACGTCCTCAAGCGCACCGCTCGGATCGTCGCAGCGAATGGCATTGGCACAAGGAGTTTGCATGCCGGCTCAACCCTTTTTTTTACGTTCTGGCCTCATGTCTGTCGGCGCTGCCCTGTGCCTGGCGCTTCTTGCCGGTTGTGGCAAAGAAAAGCCGCAAGAACCCGAGCTTCCGCGAGTGCAGATTCAAGAAGTCAAAACCACTGAATACGCAGCCGCTGTCGCGCTCACAGGCGATGTGCAGGCGCGAGTGCAGACGCAACTGTCTTTCCGCGTCAGCGGCAAAATCATCCAGCGCATGGTGGACGTCGGCGACCGGGTTTCGGCCAAGCAGGTGCTCGCCAAACTCGATCCCAAAGACCTGCAGACCAACGTCGATTCGGCCATTGCCGCCGAAGCCGCTGAACAGGCCCGCGTCAAACAAACCAGTGCCGCGTTTGTTCGTCAGCAAAAACTGCTGCCCAAGGGCTACACCAGCCACAGCGAATATGACTCAGCGCAAGCCGCCTTGCGCAGCAGCCAGAGCGCGCTCAAAGCCGCGCAGGCGCAGCTGTCCAATGCCCGCGAGCAACTGAGCTACACCGCGCTGATAGCCGAAGCGCCGGGCATCATTACTGCGCGTCAGGCCGAAGTCGGCCAGGTTGTACAGGCGACCGCGCCGATTTTCAGCCTTGCCCGCGACGGCGATCGGGACGCGGTGTTCAACGTCTACGAGTCGCTGTTTGTCGATCCGCCGACCAATCTGCCGGTGGACGTGACACTGCTCGACAATCCGAAAATCAAAACGTCTGGCAAAGTCCGGGAAGTCACCCCTGCGGTGTCGGCGCAGACCGGAACCCTGCAGGTGAAGATTGCACTCAGTTCGCTGCCGGCCGGCATGGAGTTAGGCTCGGTGGTCAGCGCGGCGCTGACGGTACCGGCCAAGACCAGTGTCGAACTGCCGTGGTCCGCGCTGACCAAAGGTTTGGGCGACCAATTGGGACAGCCGGCGGTGTGGGTTGTCGATGATCAGAACAAAACCAACCTGCGTTCAGTGACGGTTGGTCGTTATCTGACCAGCAAGATCGTGGTCAGCGATGGCTTGAAAAACGGAGATAAAGTGGTGGTGGCTGGTGGACAATTGCTGCACCCGGACATGCAGGTCGAGCTTGCTGACGTCTATAAGCAGCAGACCGGAGCGCACCCATGAAGCGCGTTACAGGTATCGTGCTGCTTGGCGCTTTGCTAAGCGCATGCGGCAAGGACGAGCCGCCACCTGAACCGGTGCGTCCGGTGCTGTTTGTCGAAGTCCAGTCTCAATCGGAACAAAGCCTGGGTCGCTTTGCCGGTAATATCGCCGCCCGCTATGAAAGCACCCTCGGTTTTCGGGTGTCGGGCCGTATCGCGCAACGCAAAGTGGATGTTGGCAGCGAAGTCAAAAAAGGTGACTTGCTAGCTGTGCTTGACCCCACCGACCAACAGAATCAGGTCCGCTCCACCCAAGGCGATCTGGCTCGCGTTGAGGCACAGCTGATCAATGCGCAGGCCAACGCCCGCCGCCAGCAGGAATTGTTTGATCGCGGTGTCGGCGCGCAGGCGGCGTTGGACGTGGCCGTGACAGATTTGAAAACCACGCAATCTTCATACGATCAGGGCAAGGCCGCGCTGCAACAGGCAAAGGATCAATTGAGCTACAGCGAGCTGCGCACTGATCACGACGCGGTGGTCACCGAATGGAAGGTCGAGGCCGGTCAGGTGGTCAGTGCCGGTGAGCAGGTGGTCACGCTGGCGCGTCCCGATATCAAGGAAGCCGTGATCGATCTGCCTGCCGGGCTCGCCGAACAATTGCCGCCCGATGTCGTGTTTACGGTCGCGAGTCAGTTGGAGCCGAGTATCAACACCACAGCGACTGTTCGAGAACTTGAGCCGCAAGCCGAGCGCAGCACGCGCACGCGCCGCGCCCGTTTGACTCTCGCCGATACGCCAGCTGCATTCCGCTTGGGTACGGCGATCAGCGTGACCGCCAGTTCAGCCATCGAACCGCGCATCGAATTGCCCGTCACTGCTCTGCAGGAGGTCGACGGCAAGACACAAATCTGGACCATCGACATGCAAAACCAGACGGTCTCGCCGCGCGAGGTCAAAGTGCTCAGCCGAGAGGATGATCGCATCGTGCTGGCAGGTGGGCTCAAGTCTGGCGAACGTGTCGTGACGGCCGGCGTAAACAGCCTCAAGCCGGGGCAGAAAGTCAAAGTCGATAAGGAAAGCCCGAAATGAAAGGGAAGTTCAACCTCTCCGATTGGGCGCTGAAACACCAATCCTTCGTCTGGTACCTGATGTTCGTCGGGCTGCTGATGGGCGTTTTTTCCTACATGAACCTGGGGCGCGAGGAAGATCCATCCTTCACCATCAAGACCATGGTCATACAGACCCGTTGGCCCGGCGCGACGGTGGATGAAACGCTTGAACAGGTCACCGACCGGATCGAGAAGAAACTCGAAGAGCTGGATTCTCTCGATTACGTGAAAAGCTATACGCGGCCTGGCGAATCAACCGTCTTCGTTTACCTGCGCGACACCACCGATGCGAAGGCGATTCCTGACATCTGGTATCAGGTGCGCAAGAAGATCGACGATATCCGAGGGCAGTTTCCGCAGGGGCTGCAAGGTCCAGCGTTCAACGACGAGTTCGGTGATGTCTACGGCTCGATCTACGCGTTCACGGCAGACGGCCTGACCATGCGCCAGCTGCGTGATTACGTCGAAGAGGTCCGCGTGCAGATCCGCGATGTGCCGGGCCTGGGCAAGGTTGAAATGGTCGGCCAGCAGGACGAAGTGCTGTACCTCAATTTCTCCACCCGCAAGCTGGCCGCGCTCGGGCTGGATCAGCGGCAAGTGGTGCAAAGCCTGCAATCGCAAAATACCGTGACGCCAGCGGGAGTAATCGAAGCGGGGCCTGAGCGCATTTCCGTGCGAACTTCCGGTCAGTTTGAATCGGAAAAGGACCTGGCCGCCGTCAACCTGCGGCTCAATGATCGTTTCTATCGCCTGAGTGACATCGCTGAGATTTCACGCGGATACGTTGATCCACCCAAGCCCCTGTTCCGCTTCAACGGCAAGCCGGCGATCGGTCTGGCGATTGCCATGAAGAAGGGCGGCAACGTCCAGGAATTCGGCAAAGCGCTGCACGCGAAAATGGACGCAGCCACCGGCGACTTGCCGGTCGGCGTCGGCGTACACAATGTGTCGGATCAGGCGCAAGTAGTCGAAAAAGCTGTCGGTGGCTTCACCAGCGCGCTTTTCGAGGCGGTGGTGATCGTGTTGATCGTCAGCTTCATCAGCCTCGGGATGCGCGCCGGATTAGTAGTGGCGTGCTCGATTCCGCTGGTATTGGCCATGGTGTTTGTGTTCATGGAATACAGCGGCATCACCATGCAACGGATCTCATTGGGCGCGTTGATCATCGCCCTCGGCCTGCTGGTCGACGATGCCATGATTACCGTGGAGATGATGGTCACGCGCCTGGAAATGGGCGATACCAAAGAGCAAGCCGCAACGTTCGCCTACACCTCGACCGCGTTCCCGATGCTCACCGGTACGCTAGTGACCGTCGCAGGTTTTGTGCCGATTGGCCTGAACGCTAGCTCCGCGGGGGAATACACCTTCACGCTGTTCGCGGTGATTGCCGTGGCGATGCTGGTGTCGTGGGTGGTGGCCGTGTTGTTCGCGCCGGTCATCGGGGTGCACATCCTCAGCGAAAACGTGAAGAAGAAAGACGAACACGCCAAGCCAGGCCGTATCGCCCGGGCCTTCAACGGCAGTATGTTCTGGGCCATGCGCCATCGCTGGCTGACCATCATCATCACAATCCTGATCTTCGCCGTGTCTCTGTTTTGCATGCGTTTCGTGCAGAACCAGTTCTTCCCATCGTCAGACAGGCCCGAGATTTTGGTGGATCTGAACCTGCCGCAAAACGCTTCGATCAATGAGACACGCAAAGCCGTGGATCGCCTGGAAGCCACGCTCAAGGATGATCCGGACATCGTGCGCTGGAGCACCTACATCGGCCAGGGCGCGCTGCGTTTTTATCTGCCATTGGACCAACAGCTTGAAAACCCGTACTACGCGCAACTGGTCATCGTCAGCAAAGGGCTTGAAGAGCGGGGCGCGTTGACCGAGCGTTTGAAACAGCGGCTGCGCAAGGATTTCGTCGGCATCGGCACCTACGTGCAGGCGCTGGAAATGGGCCCGCCGGTGGGGCGTCCGATTCAGTATCGAGTCAGCGGCGAGAACATCGACAAGGTACGCCAGCACGCCATCGACCTGGCAACGCTGCTGGACAAAAACCAGCACATCGGTGAGATGATTTACGACTGGAATGAGCCGGGCAAAGTCCTGCGGATCGACATCAACCAGGACAAGGCGCGGCAGTTGGGACTGTCCTCCGAGGACGTGGCGCAATTGATGAACAGCATCGTCACCGGTTCTGCAGTGACCCAGGTGCGCGATGATATTTACCTGATCAACGTAGTTGGGCGCGCCGAAGATGCTGAGCGCGGTTCGCCCGAGACCCTGCAAAACCTGCAGATCGTGACGCCTGGCGGGACGTCGATTCCGTTGCTGGCGTTCGCCACGGTGCGTTATGAACTGGAGCAGCCGCTGGTGTGGCGTCGCGATCGCAAGCCGACCATCACCCTGAAGGCGGCCGTGCGCGACGATATGCAGCCGACCGATCTGGTCAAGGAACTCAAGCCTGAGATCGACAAGTTTGCTGCCGGTTTGCCCAGCGGCTACAAAGTCGCTACCGGCGGGACTGTGGAGGAAAGCGGCAAGGCGCAAGGCCCGATTGCCAAGGTCGTGCCGCTGATGATCTTCCTGATGGCGACGTTCCTGATGATTCAGCTGCACAGTGTGCAGAAGATGTTCCTTGTGGCCAGCGTTGCACCGCTTGGGCTGATCGGCGTAGTGCTGGCGCTGGTGCCAACGGGAACGCCAATGGGTTTTGTGGCGATCCTCGGGATTCTTGCGTTGATCGGCATCATCATCCGCAACTCGGTGATTCTGGTGACGCAGATCGACGCTTACGAGAAAGCCGGTTATCTGCCGTGGGATGCGGTGGCTGAGGCGACCGAGCATCGTCGTCGGCCGATTCTGTTGACTGCTGCGGCTGCGAGCCTGGGCATGATCCCTATCGCTCGCGAAGTGTTTTGGGGCCCGATGGCCTACGCGATGATCGGCGGCATCATCATCGCGACGTTGCTGACGTTGTTGTTCCTGCCCGCGCTGTATGTGGCCTGGTACAAGATCAGAGAGCCTAGTGATGAGGATCGTAAAAAGGCTGAGGCTGATAAGAACGCTAGGAAGGATGATGACTCAAGCTCGGGCTCGGGCACTGATGCGGATGCGGATGCGGATGCGGATGATGAGGATCGCGGGGAGCCAGCGCCTGCGCGGTGACAGCTTCGCGGGAAAGCCTCGCTCCAACAAGATCAAGAGCGCTGCCCTCGCACCAGCAGGACTTCCCGCTCCTGTAGGAGCGAGGCTGCCCGCGAAGCTAACGACTCGGTATCAAAGAGTGGACACATTCCGCGACGCAATCGGACTTCGATAATCATCCAACACGCTAGCGTTTGAGTTCCTCTCGAAGAACTCAAAGGCGATGGAATGCAGCCCCATTACCAAACAAGAAACACGCGAAAAGGCCGGCACAGCGAGTCCGGCCAAATCTATCTGCTCACGGCGATCACCAAAAACCGCGAGCCCTTCTTTTCTGACTGGAAAATCGGCGCACTTGTCGCACAGCAATTTGAACAGGCCGACCGCGATCACGCCGTTGATTCATTGGCCTGGGTGGTAATGCCCGATCATTTCCACTGGCTGATAGCGGTGAGAGAGAAGCCGCTAAGCGAAGTGGTTGCCCGTGCAAAATCGAAGGGCAATCACTTGGTAAACAAGGCATTGGCGCGAACAGGCAGTATTTGGCAGCGTGGATTTCATGATCGCGCCCTTCGCCGGGAGGAGGATCTAAAAGCTGTCGCCCGTTACGTGATTTTAAACCCTGTCCGTGCCGGTCTTGTTCGGCGCGTTGGAGAGTACCCGCTCTGGAATGCTATCTGGATCTGACTCGACCTTTATGCGGCGGCGTCAGCTTCGCGGGCAAGCCTCGCTCCAACAAAATCAAAAGCGCTGCCCTTGCCTCAACGGGCCTTCGAGGTTTGTTGGAGCGAGGCTTGCCCGCGAAGCTGATGACTCGGTATCAACGGCTGCCGTCGGTCAGCTGTTGATCTTGTTGGAGCGAGGCTTGCCCGCGAAGCTGACGATCGGTGTATTGAGAGCGCCCACGCCTATCACGGGGCGCCCCTAAGCTACTTCACCGATTTGAATCAAACATATTCAAGCTTGAAGTCACTGTAATCCATCGAGCTGATCACCAACTCCAGCTCTGGGTTGTCTTTTTTATCAGTAGGTTTGACCGGCCCCATGCAGGAGACAGCAAAGTTACACTCGATCACCGGGAAGTTCGGCAGTTCAAACACATACTCCTTGTTTTGCCATTCAGACGTTGCTCTCACTTCACGCATAACAGGCGTTCCGACGGCGTCACCGCCCATAAATAGAGAAACTACACCAAACGCAAATTCATCGGCGGCTACCTTGGGCGCTCGCACCCTGAAACTGGCGCGCACGCGGCGGGTAATGCCTTTGGTGCTCTGCGCCAGCGTCGTGCCGGGTAGCAGGCGAATGAAGTAGCCTTCGTTGTCATCGTGCTTGCGGATCGTGTGATGTCGTTCCGCCGAAACAGTCCATGGTTCAAGTGTGCTCGTCGAGAAGTTTCCATTGATCAGTCGGTTAGTTGCAGTATGGATAATAGTTGCGGACATAAGTCACCTACCATTTAAGTTGCTGAATATGGCTAATATAAAGTCGAGCGCATGAGTATCCGGGCTTCGTAAAGAAACATGCCGGAACGCGCTATTTTTGATTCAAGTCATTAAATGGATTTTAACGAAAAGAAGTCCTGGGGACAGACTTCTTTTAATAACAGTTCATCATGAATGTCAACGGGGAAAAATAATTAATGCAATACCATCCATAGTTAGCGCAGGAATCATCACCCCTTGCGCCAAACACTCGCCAGCCACGGCTGCTGCTCTCTGGGCAACCCTGCCGGTCGAAAGTAATGTTCCAACTCAACAAAACCAGCCTCGGTCAGTAAGGCACGCCATGCTTGGAGGTCGTGATACGAGCCATACCGCTCTCCCTTCCAGCCCTCTTGGTTATGGCCCCGAGGATTAGAGCTGAACAACACGCCGCCCGGTTTCAGGCTGGCGCGCAGCTCACGCAACACCCGCGGCAGTTCCTGATTAGGGATATGAAACAAACAGGCGTTGGCAAAGATGCCGTCGAAGCGTTCAACGGGAAGATCAAGTTCGAGGAAGTTCTGTTTCAGGACCTCGCAGCCACTGTCGGTGCGTGCCATTTCGGCAAACCGCTCCGAACCGTCAAGACCGGTTGCAACGTGACCCATGGCGGTAAACGTCTTCAAATCCCGACCCGGCCCGCAGCCGAAATCCAGAATTTGCCACGGCTTGTCGCTGCGGATATGGCGTAGCAGGGCATCGATGTTCTGGCTCACGTCATGATCACGCGTACCCTCGCGAAAGCCCTCGGCCGTACTGTTGTAATTACCCAGCGTAGTGGAGGTGATTTGGGCGAGGTCCTGCGAATCAAGCTTCATGGCGGGCGGCAGTCTGAGCGGGGGAAGCCGTCAATATACCCCCGGACGAACCTGAATCAATCGTTCAGCGTTTGCTGATGACTAAATTCACAACCGCCTCAATGGTCTCGATGCAATCCCAATCCTCTTGAGCCACCTGCAATTGATATTGCCACTTCACCTGCATCATGAAGCACGTGAGGTCATCGTCGATGATTTCGAAATCGTGAATGAAGTTGGTCTGTGCTGTGACTTCGCTGCGAGGAATGAAGCCGATGATCGATACGAACAAATCAATGATGGCATCGGTTAGCTGCGATTTATTGTGCTCGGTTTCCATTTTTTGCCTCGTACGCACACAGTCCGATACTAACCAAGTCAAACGCTGCCAACCCGACCGCTACGAAAGGAATTCCCCGACCTATCACGCCAAAAACCCGGACGGTGCCAAAGGTCGCCTTCGCCAATTTCGCCACCGTCGGTTGCCTGATCAGGGTCCGCGGGAAGAAGCGCATTCCAATCAGGCTCGAAATATTTGTCGTCTTGCTCGACCCTGCGTGGACCCACGTACCTATGGCTGTTTTGCTGATGGGTATGCCGGCAGCAGCAGTAAGTGCTGTCGCCGTAGTCAGGCCGTAATGCTCTTTGGTACATCTCCATAATGTTTCGAATGTTGTGTCCGGTACCGGCGTGTTTCTACGTACTCCATTGATCACTTCATGGCCAATGCCGCCACTGGTCCAAGATTGCGACGGAAGAATCAATGTGCCCGGGCAAGAACTCATCATCGAACTACGTAGGCTGAACTCAACCCGGGTAGAGGGGCCAAGGTTTACCCCTTGTCGAATGATTTCCAGGTTTGCATCCATGACAGCGGTGGTTAGGTCTATTTCTTCCATGGTCTAGCTCCAAGCAGTGAAAGTAGCTTTCCTGCTCGGAGCGTAATTGATCATCTGCCCGGTTTTTCGCCTGATCTCACGTCGAGAGCTTTCTCTCACGTTTTATGGATGCGTCCTACAAAAAAGGGACAGATTTATTTAAGCGCACAACCTGCACACCGCACTTTCTGTAGGCGCGAATTCATTCGCGAGACGTCTGCAGAGCCGACAAGCATTCGGCGTCTGAATTATTTCTCGCGAATGAATTCGCTCCTACAGACAGTGTGCGTTCATAAGCCCTTAGCGCTTATCCAACCGCAACGCCAACCGATCCCCGCCCAACTGAATAACCGCCACCAGCGCCACCAGCAGCACAATCACTGTCAGCATCACCTGAGTGTCGAAGCGCTGATAGCCGTAGCGATAGGCGATATCACCTAAACCTCCCGCGCCGATGGCGCCGGCCATGGCCGAGGAGTTGATCATTGTGACGAGTGTGATGGTGAAGCCGCCGACGATACCCGGCAGCGATTCAGGCAGTAACACGTGCCAGACGATATGCCAGCGCCGACAGCCCATGGCCTGGGCAGCTTCGATCAGACCGTGATCGACTTCGCGCAGGCTGACTTCGGCGATGCGCGCGAAGAATGGCGTTGCGGCGATGGTTAGCGGCACCACGGCAGCCCAGACACCGTAGGTGGTGCCGACGATCAGTCGCGTGAAGGGGATCAGCGCGACCATCAGGATCAGAAACGGTACCGAGCGGAACACGTTTACGATGGCCCCAAGCACCCGATTCAGGTTTGGCGCCTCGTAGATGCCGCCCTTGCCGCTGGTGACCAGAATTACCGCCAGCGGGATGCCGAGAATCAGCGCGATCAGCGATGAGACGCCCACCATCAGGAAGGTGTCGATGACGCCTTGCAGCAAACGATCAAACCACATAGCCAAGCACCTTCGCGTGTTGCGCCAGCTTGCGGGCGCAAGTGAGCAGTTCTTCCGTTGAGAGAGGTGAATGGGCAATCGCCAGTACCAGATGCCCAAGGGAGCGACCTTGAATGCGCTCGACACCGCCGTGCAGCAAGCTGACTTTGCCGCCAAAGGCGCTGAACAGCGCCGACAGATCAGGCTCACTGTTGTCGGCGCCACTGAATTGCAGGTCCAGCACCAAGGCCGCATCGGGCTGCTGGGGATGGACGTGAAGGCGGGCTTGCAAGTCCTCCGGCAGAGCGTGTTGCAGCGGCGCGAGCAAGGTCTTGCTGACTTCGTGTTGCGGATCGCCGAAGACTTGCCAGACCGGGCCTTGCTCGACGACGTGGCCTTGCTCCAGCACCACGACCCGGTCGCATATTTCGCGGATCACCGCCATTTCGTGGGTGATCAGAATGATCGTCAAACCCAAGCGCTGATTGATCGCGCGCAGCAGCCCCAGAATCGATTGCGTGGTTTCCGGGTCAAGAGCTGAGGTGGCTTCATCGCACAGCAAAATCGCCGGGTCGTGCACTAAGGCGCGGGCGATGCCGACACGCTGCTTTTGCCCGCCCGACAACTGCGCCGGATAGGCCTTGTGCTTGTCCTGCAACCCCACCAGTTCCAGCAGTTCGGCCACTTTGCGCTGGCGCTGATCCTTGGGGACGCCTGCGACTTTCAACGGCAGCTCGACGTTTTGCCACACGGTCTTGGCCGACATCAGGTTGAAGTGCTGAAAGATCATGCCGATGCGCCGACGCAGTTCCACCAGCGTGTCTTCGTTGAAGTCGCCGATGTCCACTTGATCGATCAATACCCGCCCCGTGCTCGGCTGCTCAAGGCGGTTGATGGTGCGGATCAGCGAAGACTTACCCGCGCCACTGCGGCCAATGATCCCGAACACCTCACCGCGCTGGATATCCAGATCAATGTTTTGCAGTGCGTTGACCGGCCCCTGATGACCTTGATAGGTCTTGCCCAGGCCAATGAAACGCACATGGGCGCGGCTCTTGTCCGGGTGCAGTTGAGCGTGCTCAGCCTGGTGGGCAATGGGTTTCAGAGGGACCTGCCGTTGTACCGTCGCGTTCATGTTCAGTCCTTCCAGCCGACTTGGTACAGAGTGCCGTTGACCCTGTCCAGCGAGGCGCGGACAACCGGCGAGTGCTGGTAGATGTCGATGAACTTGGCCAGCCGCGGGTCATTCTTGCTCTCTGGCTTGATCACAAACTGAATCACGTATTCAGGGTGATCGAGGCCGTCAAACAAGATCGCCGAGCCTGCGTCGAAGGTTTTCGACAGACGAATGTAGGCGGGGTAGCCCTGCACCAAATCGGCGTCGTCATAGGCCCGAACCAGTTGCACGGCTTCGACCTGAATCAGTTTGATCTTCTTCGGATTGGCGGTGATGTCATCTTCGGTGGCTTTGTAGCCGACACCGGGCTTGAGGGTGATCAAGCCAGCCTTGGCCAGCAATTGCAGGCCCCGGCCGCTGTTGATCGGGTCGTTGGCGATGGCGACTGTGGCGCCGGTCGGCAGCTCATCGAAGCTTTTGTACTTCTTCGAATACAGGCCGACGTTATTGATGACCCCCGGCGCATACGGCACCAGATTGAACCCGGCCGCTGCCTTGGCGTTTTCGAGAAACGGAATGTGCTGGAAGTAGTTCACGTCGATATCACCCGCCGCGAGGCTGACGTTGGGTGCGATCCAGTCGGTGAACTCGACGAGGTCGACCTTCAGCCCTTGCTTGTCGGCTTCAGCCACGGCGGCTTCCAGCGGGATGGCGAAAGCTGCAGTGGTACCGACTTTGAGCGGTTTGTCGGCGGCGTGGGTGCTCAGCGTCAGAACGCTGAGGGCCAGGGCGATGAGGGTTTTTGTCATGTTCGGTAGTCCGGTGATTTGTTGGGTTCAAAGGCAGCGGCGTCGGTGAGTCAGTCTTCGCGGACGGGTCCGCTCCCACGGTTCAATTGCGGTTTGCTGTGGGGGCGGACCTGTCCGCGAAGGCGTCATATCAGGCTGTGAACATCATGATTCTGTGTTGCGATATCCCGCCCCCGCATGCCGATCCGGCAATCGCGCGCCGCCGTCCGGAAACAGCTTCTCGCGCAAGGTGCCGTGGTCGTACGCAGTCTTGTACGAGCCGCGCCGTTGCAACTCGGGAATCACCAGATCAATGAAATCCTCGTAGCTTTCCGGCGTGACGATGCGCGTCAGGTTGAAGCCATCCAGCCCGGTTTCGTCGATCCACGATTCCAGCTCATCGGCCACCTGCTCGGGGGAGCCGATCAACGTAAAGTAACGCCCGCCCAGCGCGTGCTGATCGAGCAGTTTTTGCCGGGTCCAGTCGTTGTTCTTGAGGATCTTGGTCGCCGATTGAATGGCGTTGCCCTTCACGTGCTGGATCGGCTCGTCCAGCTCGTATTCGGCGAAATCAATGCCGGTAGACGCCGCGAAATGCGCCAGACCCGCTTCGGCGCTGGCGTATTCCAGATATTCGGCGTGCTTGGCGCGCGCTGCGTCTTCGGTTGCGCCAACGATCACGTTCAGACCCATGAATACCTTGATGTCGTCAGGGTTTCGGCCTGCGGCCTGGGCGGCGGCGCGTACCTTATCGACTTGCTCCCGAGTCGAGGTTTTGTTCTGGCCGCTGATGAACACGCATTCGGCGTTGGTGCCAGCGAACTGCAAACCGCGCTCCGAACTGCCCGCCTGGAACAGCACTGGCGTGCGCTGCGGGGAGGGTTCGCACAAGTGATAGCCCTCCACCTGATAAAACTCGCCCTTGTGCCGAACCTTGTGCACTTTGCTCGGCTGGGCATAAACCCGGGCTTGGCGATCTTCAATGACCGCATCGTCTTCCCAGCTGCCTTCCCACAGCTTGTAAAGCACCTCCAGGTATTCATCGGCCTGATCGTAACGACGGTCATGCTCGATCTGCTCATTCAGCCCCATGGCCTTGGCCGCGCTGTCCAGATAGCCGGTGACGATGTTCCAACCCACGCGACCGCAGCTCAGGTGATCGAGCGTCGACATGCGACGTGCGAACAGATACGGCGCTTCGTAGGTCAGGTTGGCCGTGAGCCCGAAACCGAGGTGTTGGGTGACCGCAGACATGGCCGAAACCAACAGCAGCGGATCATTGACCGGCAGCTGGATCGACTCCTCAAGCGTCACATCCACGGAGTGTTGATAAACGTCGTACACGCCGACGATGTCCGCGATGAACAGCCCGTCGAACAAGCCGCGCTCCAGCAACTTCGCCAGATCAGTCCAGTATTCAACGGTTTTGTACTGGGTCGAGGTGTCACGCGGGTGGGTCCAGAGACCGTGATTGATGTGGCCGATGCAGTTCATGTTGAACGCGTTGAGGAGGATCTTTTTCTTACTCATCAGATGGTCCCCCGACGTGGCGGATTGACGTCATTGAGATAGAAGTTGCCGATGGCGTGGTACTTCCAGCGCACGGGATCGTGCAGCGTATGCACCCGCGCATTGCGCCAGTGGCGGTCGAGGTTGTACTCGGCCAGCGTTGCTTGTGACCCAGCCAATTCAAACAGCGTGCTGCCGGCAGCGAGCGAGACTTCGGTGCTGATGGCGCGGGCTTCGGCCACGGCAATCGACGCCGCTGCCACGTTATCGGCGCTGCTGTCGGCCTGGGCGCGATCGAGGTATTCGCCGGAACGTTCGAGCAGCGCTTCGGCGGCGTGCAGGCGGATGCCGAGCTTGCCGAAGCTGTGCAGCGTCAGCGGATCGTCAACGGCTTTCTCAATGCCTGAATCAATCCAGGGCCGAGTGCGAGTGCGAACGAAATGCAGCGCATCTTCAAATGCTGCGCGGGCAATGCCGGTGTCGATGGCCGCGTGAAGAATTTGCGCCAGCGGGCCAACGGTGGTCGGGCGTTCGAACGCCGTTTGAAACGGGACCACGTCTTGCGCGCTGACAAACACGTTGTCGAACACCACCGAGCCGCTGCCAGTGGTGCGCTGACCAAAGCCGCTCCAGTCGTTAATCACGGTCAGACCGAGCGCATCGGCGGGTACGAAAGCCAGTTGCTGAATGCCGTCATCATCGATCACCGATGTCGGAATACGCTGCGCATACAGCGCGCCGGTGGAATAAAACTTACGGCCATTGATCCGGAATCCCTCACCGTCGGGGCTCAAACGTGTGGTCCGGTCATGGGCATTCTTAGTGCCCAGTTCGGCCAGTGCGTTCCCGAAGCGTTGACCGCAGAGGACTTCCGCGAATAAACGTCGCTGCTGCTCGTTGCTGCCGTTCACCCGCAGCACTTCGAGCGCGTAAAAATGATTTTGTGGGATTTGTCCCAGCGAGCCGTCGGCTGCGGAAATGATGCGAATGACTTCGGCCAACGTGACGTAGGAAACGCCCGCGCCACCGAAGGCTTTTGGCACGCTGATACCCCAGAGGCCGGAGCGTGAAAACTGCTCCAGTTCTTCATGGGGCGAGCGGCGTTCGCGATCGCGCACGCTGCTGCCTTGTTTGAAATGCGCTGCCAACTCATGGGCGATATGCAGCGCTTGTTCGTCGTCTTTGACGACCACGATGGGGGCTGCCGTCTGGGTTTCAGGCAGCGAATGAGTCAGGCTCATAAAATTGATTCCAGTGGTCTGGTTAGATCCAGGAGTGGCGGGCAGGCAGGGCGCCGTTCAGGTGATAAGCGCCGACGGCGTGGACCTTCCACCGCACCGGGTCGTGCAGGGTGTGGACCCGCGCGTTGCGCCAGTGCCGGTCGAGGTTGAATTCGGCAAGGGTGGCGCGGCTGCCCGCCAGTTCGAACAGCTTCTCGCTGGCGAGCAGGGCGATTTCGGTGGTGAGCACCTTGGCTTCTGCCACAACGATGGAGGCTCTGGCGGCGGATTGCTCAGTGATCGGGCTGGCGGCAATGTCATCCAGTACGCGACCCGCTTTGCGCAACAGCGCTTCAGCCGCGTGCAGCTCGAGCTTTAATTTGCCGATGTCGGCGATCACATAAAGGTCATCGCTGGCGCGCTCAACATTGGCCTCGATCCAGGGGCGGGAACGCTCTTTCACGAACCTGATGCTGTCGTCGATGGCCTCACGCGCGATACCTGCGTCGATGGCGGCCTGAATCAATTGAGACACAGCCCCCTGAATGCTCGGAGCCAGACCCAGCTTCCAGTTTTCGATCACCAGATCGCCGCTCACGCGTACGTTCTCCAACAGCACGGTGCCGCTGGCGGTGGTGCGTTGGCCGAAGCCGGACCAGTCATCGACGATGTGCAGGCCGGGCGTACCGCGCTCGACGAAGACCAGCACCTGCTTGCCCTCGTCGTTCAACGCCTTGACCGCGACCCAATGCGCAAACAGCGCGCCGGTGGAGTAAAACTTCTGCCCGTTGAGTAGGAATTGATCACCGTCAGCGGTCAGACGGGTGCGGATATCCAGGGTGTTTTTGGTGCCGCGCTCGGGGCCGCCATTGCCAATCCGCCATCCGTGAAGAATGCCGGCGAACAAAGCTTTTTTCTGCGCTTCGCTGGCGCTGCCAATCAGCGAGTTGAGAATACCGAAGTGGTTTTGTGGGATTTGCCCGACAGCAGGGTCTGCCGCTGACAGAATCCGGAACACCTCGGCAACCGTGACGAATGACACGTGGGCGCCACCATAAGCGCGCGGTACCGATATGCCGCCCAGACCACTGCGGGTAAATTGCTCGATTTCTGACCAGGGTAATTGCCGGTCTCGGTCGCGTTTGGCCGCGCTCAGGCGCACCGAGGCAGCCAGCTGGTGGGCAGCGGCGAGGGCTTCGGCGTCATTGCGCAGTACGGTGGTAGGCAACAGGGGAGGCGCGACGTCCAGGGTGTGCTGGACGGAACCGGCGCTCAGATCAGTCATGGTGGCGACCTCTGCAAGCGCTCAATGCCCTGGCGTTATACACGGGGGTAATTGTGAAAATGACCATGCGAACCTCGAGAAAAAACCGCGAGAGCGGCGAAGAAACTGACGAAGGTCCGGTGGTCCGGTGCATATACCCTAAGCGCGTATAAAAACTAAATAAACTCTGATTTTGGAATAAGCATAGAAGGTGAAGGTCGGGCTGGCCCGAGGCGCATCTGGGGAGCGGCGGTTAGCGTCAGGTCGTTTGGGCGTAGGCCAGACAAGAACTGAGTATCAGCGTCAGGAGCATGTACTTTACGATGCGTCTGCTGTTCATGAGTGAGCCTCTATTGAAGGATTCACCGAAGGCTAGCAGCGCTTGACTGCTCAGTTGTTGGGCTGAATGTAGGGCGAAGTTTTAAATAATGTGGGAAGTTTCTGTAAGGACGAATATGTGTGCACGGGTTCCCATTTAATGGCTGCACCCTCTTTCTTACCGCTGTTGCGCTCGACGCAGTCAGAATTAGTCGTTGAACCCTGGCTACGCCGGCGCAGAGATAATCGCAACCGCTAAACCTCGCATGCAGTTTGTTCAATAATCTGAACCTTGATGAATCGCGGCGGAGCCCATCTCGAATTGTTGCCCACGCGGTCGATGATGCAATAGGTCACTTCATGATGCTCGTCCGTGCCAGCTTCTTTGATGAGCGAGCCAGGAATATGAAACGTGATGGGCTTGCCAATTTGATCGTGAATGACTACGGGCAAATCAATGCGTGAATCACCCCAGCGCAGTGTTATTTCGTCATAAGCGTCCATGTTGGGATACGGCTGGATCACCACGTCAATGCCCTTGTTGATGCATTTATGGGCCAGCCCGTCGCGCATTATGGCCGCAGGAAACGATAAGGCTGGCAATCCTTGGTTTTCGTCCAGCGTGGGCTCGATCAACTGCCCGCCGGGCGGATCCAGCTTGACCCACAGTTTGCTGGACGGCGATTGAGCCAGTGCGCCGCCTATCTTTTTCACGCTGTACCAGGTTTTAACCTTGCCGGTGTTGAGGAAGCTTTCTGGTACGTGAAGTATTGAGGTGTAGCCAATGTCGGACGCTGTCAGCACTTTCGATGCGACGTAACAATCGCCCCAGAACAGTTCGATGAGATCGCCAATATCCATGTCGGGATAAGGGTCGATGTTGACGGCGACATTGCATGCCGCAGTAAGGCCGATCCCGTGTTTATTGGCTTGTGGAAGATAGGGCGCGAACAGTTTGAGATGTACGAATTTGCTTGGGTCGTAGGTCATGTCAGAACACTCT
Organism: Pseudomonas rosaeacicularis; assembly: GCF_057128745.1. Lineage (NCBI taxonomy): Bacteria > Pseudomonadati > Pseudomonadota > Gammaproteobacteria > Pseudomonadales > Pseudomonadaceae > Pseudomonas > Pseudomonas rosaeacicularis. Next base: position 185,542 of record NZ_JBSKHT010000010.1, on the reverse strand, counting down.
TTCAGGGTAGCGCTGGTTATCTGGAGTAAGGGTGCAGCGCCTTGAGAACGCACTAATGGCGCAAGTCTTTCAACGGGGATTAGTACACGCTGAGTGCGGACTTATGGCAAACATTACAATCAGTCTCAAATTGCCAGTTGATAGTTATAAACGGCCGTGGCTGTGAGTCCTGAGGTAATTGAGTTTTCAAGCGTCTGTCAATGGCGATGTTCGGGTTGTGCTACAAAATTCATAAATCAAAGATACGTCCTACAGTTTGATCGTCGAATTGAAATTTATGAAGAGAGTTATTCCTACTCGCTGTAAGAGATGTTTTCCCTAAGCGTAGGAAGTTGCGCGATATAGCTCGCCGCGACGGTCGAAGAGCGCAGTGCCGGGATTTAGCGGTTTGCCGTGTCGGAATTGATTTGCAAAGTTTACGGCGCAAAGCTCGATTGATCCCGCCAATGTCGATTGGCCTGATTGATCCAGTCTTTAGATGGGATAAAACTTGTGGAAATGTGAGGCCGTAAGAAGCGGCGCTGATTAGCGCCGTTTTTGGCAGTGCGTGTGTAGGATCAGTTCCTGCTGCGCTCGAGGAATTGTCGGGTGCGCTCTTCTTTCGGATTGGCGAACAACGCTTTGGCGTCGCCTTGTTCGACGATCACGCCCTTGTCGATGAACACCACCCGATTGGCCACATCCCGCGCAAAGCTCATCTCGTGGGTGACGATCACCATTGTGCGTTTCTCCTCGGCCAGGGCCCGAATCGTCGTCAAGACTTCGCCCACCAACTCCGGGTCCAGCGCCGAAGTCGGTTCGTCGAACAGTATGACTTCCGGCTCCATCGCCAGCGCTCGCGCAATGGCCACCCTTTGCTGTTGGCCGCCTGACAAGCGACGCGGATAGGCGTCCTCCTTGCCGGCCAATCCGACTTTCGCCAGCAAACTACGACCCAATGCCAGCGCCTTTTCCTTGTCCATCTTCTTGACCACAACCGGGCCTTCGATGACGTTCTCCAACGCGGTGCGATGAGGGAACAGGTTGAAGTTCTGGAACACGAAGCCTACGTGCTGGCGCAGTTGACGTATCAGGCCTTGTTGCTGGCTCAGTGGACGACTGCCATCGATCTTGATGTCACCTACCACGATGGTGCCGCTGGTGGGCTCTTCGAGAAAATTCAAGCAGCGCAGCAGCGTGGTTTTCCCCGAGCCGCTGGGCCCGATGATCGCCACCACTTCGCCGGGCTCGACGCGCAGGTCGATACCCTTGAGCACTTGAACCCCACGGAATTCCTTCGTCAGTTTTTCAACCACGATCATCTTCAGGCCTCCACGTCATGACGATTGACCCTGGTTTCCAGGCGGTTCTGGAAGTGCGACAGGATCGTGGAAAGAACCCAATACATGAGCGCAACGGTGAGGTACATCGAGAAAATTTCGAAGGTGCGCGACGAAATCAGCTGCGCCTGACGGAACAGCTCAGGCACCTGAATCGTCGCGGCCTGGGCAGTGTCCTTGACCAGCGAAATGAAGCTATTGCCCAACGGCGGCAAGGCGGTGCGCGCAGCTTGCGGCAAAATAGCCCGGCGCATGATTTGCGCGCGGGTCATGCCGATACTGGCGCCTGCTTCCCATTGCCCCCGATCTACCGAAGAGATCGCCGAACGCAGGATTTCACAGGCGTAAGCGCCCATGTTCAGCGATAACCCGATCAGCGCGGCGGGAATCGGGTCAAGCTCGATCCCCAGCTGCGGCAGGCCGTAATAGATCATGAACAGCTGGACCAGCAGCGGCGTGCCGCGAAAGAACGACACGTAAACCCGAGCGATGCCGCGCACGATCGTTAAGCGCGACAGGCGCATCAGCGCCAGGCCGAAGCCCAGCAGAAGGCCGAAAACCATGCTGCCCAGGCTCAAGGGAATGGTGTACATCATCCCCTTGAGCAGGAACGGCAACGATTCCCAGAAGAGCTGGAAAAACGATTCGATCATTTAGTTACATCAGCCTGGAAGTACTTCTGCGACAGCTTGGCGAGAGTGCCGTCCGCGCGCAGTTTGTCGATGGCCTTGTCGATAGCGGCCAACAGTTCCGGCTCGCCTTTGCGCAGGGCGATACCCGCTTCCTGACGAGAGAACGGTTCGCCGGAAACGGCCAGGGTGTCCTTGGTTTTGCCAACCAGTTCCAGTGCTGCCAGGCGGTCGACCAGAATTGCGTCGATACGGCCTACGCGCAGGTCTTGGTATTTGGTTGGATCGTCGTCGTAGGTTTTGACGATGGCGCCCGGCACGTTTTCTTTGAGCCATTGCTCATAGTTGGTGCCCAGGCCGACGCCGATCTTGTGGTCTTTCAGGTCAGCTGCTGTCTTGAATTTGTCCGCGTCTTTCTTCTGTACCAGCGCCTGAATACCGGAGATGGTGTACGGCGTAGAGAAGTCGTACTTCTTCTTGCGCTCGTCGGAGATGGTCACTTGGTTGATGACAACGTCCAGACGCTTGGATTCCAGAGCGGCCAGGATGCCGGCCCATGGGGTCGCTTGCAGCTGGACTTTCACGCCCAGCTCCTTGGCCAGCGCTTCGGAGAACTCGACTTCGAAACCGGTCAGCTTGCCGTCGGCGTCGACAAAGCTGAACGGTGGATAAGTGCCTTCCAGACCAACTTTGAGGGTGCCGTTCTTTTTGATCGTATCGAGTTGATCACCAGCAATGGCTTGGCTGACCAAACCGGTACCCAGTACCAAGCTAAATGCCGACAGTAAAAAAGTCCGGCGAATTGCAGACATGTTCATGAGAGTCCCCTGTTTATTGGAATGTCAGGCAAGAATCAAACCTGAACGAAAGCTACTGTGGCCCTGAAAGTTTATCCAGCTTTTTCAGTGGCCTGCCGGGCTACGACCGCTGTGCTGATGTGGATGATAAGAGCGCGGCTATAGGAATAAAAATAATAAAAACTGCCGAATTTATACCATTTGAATATATAACCTTGCCCGATCTGTAGGAGCGAACTTGTTCGCGAGGCGACATGCCTGAAACACCGCTTCGGGCCGCCTCGCCAACAAGTTGGCTCCTACAGACCGCTACTGCTCGGAAAAAACGTCTGGATAGGCAAACAACGCTGGCGCACCGCCTGTGTGTAGAAAGATGATCGGACCGTCGTTGAAGCGTTGCCGACCGAGGCCATCGAGCAACCCCGCCATGGCCTTGCCGGTGTAGACCGGATCCAGCAACAGACCTTCCTGACTCGCCACCAGCTTGATCGCAGACAGGGTGCCGGCGTTCGGCTCGCCATAGCGCGGCCCGAAATATTCGTCCCACAGCTGCACCTTGAAAGCCGAGGGCAATGGCACACCGAGCAACTCGGCAGTCCGTTCGGCCAGGCCTTGCACTTTGGGCGCTTGGGTTTCCTCGGGACGAGACACGGTCACGCCGATCACCGGCAGGTGCGGCAAGGCTTCGGCCAACGCCAGTGCCAGGCCGCTGTGGGTGCCGGCGCTGCCGGAGGCCAGGACCACGGCGGCAAATTCAAGCCCGGTCTGTTGAATCTGCTCGGCCAACTCGAAGCCGGCGCGTACATAACCCAGCGCCCCCAAGGCATTCGAGCCACCAATCGGCACCAGATACGGCTTCTTGCCGCTGGAGCTCAAGCGCCCGGCCAGTGCTTGCAACTGCGCGTCGGCATCGTCCAGATTTTCCACCAGCTCGACTTTGGCGTCGAACAAGTCCAGCAGCAGACGATTGCCGTTACTCAGGTAGTTGCTGTCGTCGGTGCCAATAGGATTTTCCAGCAGTGCCACACAGCCAAGGCCCAGCTTGGCAGCGAGTGCGGCCGTTTGGCGAACATGGTTGGACTGAATCGCGCCAGCGGTAATCAGCGTGTCGGCGCCCTGAGCCAAAGCATCGGCGGCCAGATATTCAAGTTTGCGCAGCTTGTTGCCGCCCAGCGCCAATGGCGTGATGTCGTCTCGTTTGACGTAAAGATCGCGCCCGGCCCACCTCGACAGACGCTCGAGCTTTTCCAGCGGCGTTGGAGCGCCGAGCAATTGAAGACGGTTAAAGCGCGCGAGTTGTTCTTTGATCATGATGGTGGTGAGTCTTCAAATGAGTCGCAGGACCGGTCGCAGGACTATAGGCAGACGATTCCTACAGGGCAACCAAACGATTACTTACGGCCTATGCTCTAAAGCCTCACGAAAATTGTTATTTTTTCGCCGTAAAAGATTGCCGTAGAGTGGCGCAACCGTCGGCTGGGTCTTGGCAGATGCACCGTCAAATTGAGGAGAAACCTGCGTGAGCACTATTCCCGAACCGTCTTCAGAGGCTTGCGCCGAAGGCTTGACCGGTCATTGGCAATTGCACCGGATCGTCGGTGAGCTGCGCGCTGCCCGTGATGATTGGCGCACCCTCAACGGGCGTGTCAGTGGCGAAATGGGCGGTCGTGAGCTGCCGTCCCGCGAGGCCATGCGCGATATTCTCGAATCCCTGAGCGGGGCGTTGTTCCCAATGCGATTGGGTCCGGTCGATCTGCGTGAAGAGAGCGAAGACTTCTACGTCGGCCACACCCTCGACGTCGCTCTTAACTCGCTCTTGCACCAGGCGCGTCTTGAATTGCGTTATGTCGCACGTCAACGCGGGGAAGACGCGAGCTGTGCCGACGTGCATGCCGAGCGGCTGATTCAGGATTTCGCCAGTGCCCTGCCAGCAATCCGCAGGATTCTCGACACCGATGTGCTTGCGGCATATCACGGCGATCCTGCCGCGCGCAGCGTCGATGAGGTATTGCTGTGCTATCCGGGGATTCTGGCGGTGATTCATCATCGGCTCGCGCACCACTTGTATCGCAATGGCCTGCCGTTGCTGGCCAGGATCAGTTCGGAGCTGGCTCACTCGGCCACCGGCATCGACATCCACCCCGGTGCGCAGATTGGTCCGAGCTTTTTTATTGATCACGGAACGGGTGTGGTCATCGGCGAAACTGCGATCATTGGCGAGGGTGTGCGCATCTATCAGGCAGTGACTTTAGGCGCCAAGCGCTTCCCGGCAGACGAAGATGGTCAGTTGCAGAAGGGCCACGCCCGCCATCCGATCGTTGAAGACGATGTGGTGATCTACGCCGGCGCGACGATTCTGGGCCGGATTGTCATCGGCAAGGGTTCGACTATCGGTGGCAATGTCTGGCTGACGCGGGGCGTGCCCGCCGGCAGCAACGTCAATCAGGCCAGCCTGCAGCATGATGACGGCAGTCAAAAGTAAACGGCCGAAGTCGGAGCTCAATCTGTAGGAGCGAACTTGTTCGCGAAGCGTCTCGCCCGTTGAACGCGCTCGCCGACAAGTTGGCTCCTACAGGGTTTTGGCGATCTGCGCGGTCAGTAAACCTGCCTCCGACGAGTGGGAACGATCCCTTTATCCCGCACGTCTTAGCCTCGCGTCAGCCAGCGTCCAAAGGCCGTCAATTGGTCCTTTTGTAGCTATTTGTGTTTTAATTGAACGCTCGTTCAATATAAACCGGTGGTTCGCTGCCCGCTCACAACAGGAGGCTTACCCTTGCCGTACCCGCTTTTTTCTTCTCACGTCCGATTCACCGACGCGTGCCGCACATGAGCGCCGTCAACGCTCACTCCAGCTCACCGGTGCGCATGAATGGGCCGGTTTTCTATTTTGCAGCCAGCTTCATTCTGATATTCGGCATAGTCGTCATCACTTTTCCAGAGGCCTCTGGGGCATGGTTGTTGGCGGCCCAAAACTGGGCTGCCAATACGGTCGGCTGGTACTACATGCTGGCGATGACCCTGTACCTGCTGTTCGTCGTGTTCACGGCGCTCTCCGGCTACGGCAAGATCAAGCTCGGCGCCGACCATGACGAGCCCGAGTTCAGCTATCTGTCCTGGGCCGGCATGCTGTTCGCCGCCGGGATCAGCATCACACTGTTTTTCTTCTGCGTGTCCGAACCCCTGACTCACATGCTTCAGCCGCCCCAAGGTCAAGGCGGCAATCCGGAAGCTGCGCGGCAGGCCATGCAGCTGCTGTTTCTGCACTGGGGCCTGCACGGTTGGGGGGTATTCGCGTTCGTCGGCATGGCGCTCGCGTATTTTGCTTACCGCCACAACCTGCCGCTGGCCCTGCGCTCGGCGCTGTACCCGCTGATCGGCAAGCGCATCAACGGCCCGATCGGCTACGCGGTGGACGGTTTCGGCATCATCGCGACGATCTTTGGTCTGGGCGCCGACATGGGCTTTGGGGTGTTGCACCTAAACTCCGGGCTCGATTACCTGTTTGGCGTCCCGCACACCCAATGGATTCAGGTGGGGCTGATCACGCTGATGATGGGCGCAGCGATTCTGGTGGCGATTGCCGGTGTCGATAAAGGCGTGCGCGTCATGTCCGATATCAACATGCTGCTGGCCTGCGCGTTGCTGCTGTTTGTACTGTTTGCCGGCCCCACTCAGCACTTGCTCAATACGCTGGTGCAGAACATCGGCGATTACCTGGGCGCGTTGCCGGTCAAGAGTTTCGACGTCTACGCCTACAACGAGAAGAGCGACTGGCTCGGCGGTTGGACCGTGTTCTATTGGGCCTGGTGGATCGCCTGGTCACCGTTTGTGGGCCTGTTCATCGCCCGTATTTCCCGTGGTCGTACCATCCGCGAGTTCGTCTGTGGCGTGCTGTTGATCCCGCTGGGTTTCACGCTGGCGTGGATGTCGATCTTCGGCAACAGCGCCATCGATCAAGTGCTCAACCACGGCATGACCGCCTTGGGCCAGGCCGCCATCGACGATCCGTCCATGGCGTTGTATCTGATGCTGGAAAACTACCCGTGGAGCAAAACGGTCATTGCCGTCACGGTGTTCATCAGCTTTGTGTTCTTTGTGACGTCAGCCGATTCCGGCACCGTGGTGTTGTCGACCCTCTCGGCCAAAGGCGGGAGCCCTGACGAAGACGGGCCTAAATGGCTGCGTGTGTTCTGGGGCGTGATGACTGCATTGATCACCAGCGGGCTGTTGTTCTCCGGCAGTATCGATGCGTTGAAGTCCGCAGTGGTGCTGACTTCGCTGCCGTTCTCGCTGATTTTGTTGTTGATGATGTGGGGGCTGCACAAGGCGTTCTACATGGAGTCACAGCGTCAGATCGCGCAGTTGTATTCGCTTGCGCCCGTGTCTGGCGCCGCTCGACGGGGCGGCTGGCGACAGCGTTTGACTCAAGCAGTGGCGTTCCCGTCCCGTGACGAGGTGTATCGCTTCCTTGAGCAGACCGTGCGCCCGGCGATTGAAGACGTCACGGCGGTATTCGCTGAGAAGGGCTTGAGCGTCGTCACCCAGCCGGACCCTGAAAATCACACGGTAGGCCTGGAGATTGGCCACGGCGAAGAGCGTCCGTTCATCTATCAAGTGACGATGCGCGGCTACTTCACGCCATCGTTCGCTCGAGGTGGAATGGGCTCCAAACAGCTGAACAATCGACGTTACTACCGCGCTGAAGTGCATTTGAGCGAGGGCAGTCAGGATTACGATCTGGTGGGCTACACCAAAGAACAGGTGATCAACGACATCCTCGATCAATACGAGCGGCACCTGCAGTTTTTACATTTGGTGCGCTAGCGGCGGGTTACTCTGTGGCGGACTCCATACAAGATATTGCTGACAACAAGAGAGGATTCGATGACTTATATTGCTGCCGAAAACCGTTACGACGTCATCCCTTATCGCCGCGTCGGGCGCAGTGGTCTGGTGCTGCCAGCACTGTCGCTGGGGCTGTGGCATAACTTCGGCGACAGCACGCCAATCGATACCCAGCGCGCCATGTTGCGTACTGCGTTCGATCACGGCATCAATCATTTCGATCTGGCGAACAACTATGGCCCGCCGTATGGCAGTGCCGAGGTCAACTTCGGTCGTTTGCTCAAGGAGGATTTTCAGCAGTACCGCGACGAGCTGATCATCTCCACCAAAGCCGGTTGGGACATGTGGCCTGGGCCGTACGGTCAGGGCGGCGGTTCACGCAAATATGTGCTGGCGAGCCTGGATCAAAGCCTGCAGCGCATGGGGCTGGATTACGTCGATATTTTCTACTCGCACCGTTTCGACCCCGACACTCCGCTGGAAGAAACCGCCAGCGCGCTCGCCACTGCGGTGCAGCAGGGCAAAGCGCTGTACATCGGTATCTCGTCCTACTCGGGCACCAAAACCCGTGAGATGGCAGCACTGCTTAAAGAGTGGAAAGTCCCGCTGCTGATTCATCAACCGGCCTACAACATGCTCAATCGCTGGATTGAAAAGGACCTGCTTGACGTCACAGAAGAGGTGGGCGCGGGCGTGATTGCTTTTACCGCGCTGGCTCAGGGGTTGTTGTCGGATAAATACCTGAACGGCATTCCAGAAGATGCTCGGGTCAATCGTCCGGGGGGTGGTTCGTTGCAGGCCTCGCACCTGTCCGAGCAGAACATTGCCCATGTGCGAGCCTTGAACGAGATCGCCAAGCGTCGTGGTCAAAGCCTGGCGCAAATGGCTCTGGCCTGGACGCTGCGTGATCCACGGGTGACCACCTCGTTGATCGGCGCGAGTCGTCCCGAGCAGATCATCGAGAACGTCGGCGCATTGAAAAACCTCGAATTCAGCCCGGAAGAGCTGGCTGAAATCGATGGGTTTGCAGTGGAAGGCGGGATCAATCTGTGGGAAAAACCGTCAACGGCGGAGTGATGCGATAACCCTGTAGGAGCGAACTTGTTCGCGAGACGCCGTATCTGACATACCGCGTCGATTGGCTCGCCAACAAGTTGGCTCCTACAGATCAGGGGCGGTTACGCCTCATCCCCATCATCGTCATCCCCACCATCGATCTTCATGCCTAACTCCTTGATCTTGCGGGTCAAGGTGTTGCGGCCCCAGCCCAACAATACAGCGGCGTCGCGACGGCGGCCGGCGGTGTGCTTGAGGGCTGTTTCGATCATGATGCGTTCGAAGGTCGGCACTGCGCTGTCGAGCAGACTGGACTGGCCGCGAGCTAGTGCTTGATCGGCCCACTGACGCAGCGCTTGTTCCCAGTTGGTGACTGGCGCCGAGTCCTGAGGCAGGCTCAACAGTTCTGGCGGCAGGTCGCTGATGTGCACTTCACGACCCGAGGCCATGACGGTGATCCAGCGGCAGGTGTTCTCCAACTGACGAACGTTGCCCGGCCACGGCAGGTGCTTGAGGTATTCCTCGGTTTCGGTCTTCAGCAGTTTCGGCTCGACCGCCAGTTCCTGCGCCGCGCGAGCCAGGAAGTGTCTGGCCAGCGTCGGAATGTCTTCCCGGCGATCGGACATGCGCGGGATGTGAATGCGGATAACGTTCAGGCGGTGGAACAAGTCCTCACGGAACTTGCCAGCTTGCACCAGGGTTTCCAGATTCTGGTGTGTCGCGGCGATGATGCGTACATCGACCTTGACCGGCGTATGACCGCCAACACGATAGAACTCACCGTCCGCCAATACACGCAACAGGCGCGTCTGGGTGTCAGCTGGCATGTCACCGATCTCGTCGAGAAACAGCGTACCGCCGTCAGCTTGCTCGAAACGACCGCGGCGCAAGTTGGCCGCGCCGGTAAACGCGCCTTTCTCGTGGCCGAACAGCTCGGATTCCATCAAATCTTTCGGGATCGCCGCCATGTTCAACGCAATGAACGGCGAGGCTGAACGTGGGCTGTGGCGATGCAGGGCGTGGGCGACCAGTTCTTTACCGGTACCCGATTCGCCGTTGATCAGCACGGTGATGTTGGAGTGGCTCAAGCGCCCGATGGCGCGAAACACTTCCTGCATCGCCGGCGCTTCACCGATGATTTCCGGGGTACGGGTCAGCGTGGGTGCGACTTCCAGGCCTTGTTGCTCTTGAGCGTGCTGATTGGCGCGCTTGACCAGCGAGACCGCTTCATCGACGTCGAACGGCTTGGGCAGGTATTCGAACGCGCCGCCTTGATACGAGGCCACTGCGCTGTCGAGGTCTGAATGGGCGGTCATGATGATGACGGGCAAACGCGGGTGCGACTCACGAATCCGTGCCAACAGATCCAGACCACTGGCACCGGGCATGCGGATGTCGGAAATGATCACGTCCGGCTGCTGACGCGCAAGACGACTCATCACGCCATCGGCGCTGTCGAAGCTCTGCGTGGTCATGCCCTCTTGTTGCAAGGCTTTTTCCAGTACCCAGCGGATGGAACGGTCGTCGTCGACGATCCAGACAGTTTCACTACGGCTCATGTCGAAGCTGCTCCTTGTTCCAGCGGCAAGAAGATCGAGAACGTGGTATGGCCAGGATGGCTCTCACACTCGATCAGCCCCTGGTGCTGACTGATAATGTTCTGGGTGATGGCAAGACCGAGCCCCGTACCATCCGGGCGGCCGCTGACCATCGGGTAAAAAATGGTTTCTTGTAGCTCGGCAGGAATGCCGGGCCCGTTGTCGATGATTTCGATCTTGCTCACCAGCCGGTGACGAACGTGACCGATGGTGAACTGACGCATAGCGCGGGTTCGCAGGCTAATGCGGCCCAGTCGAAGTTCGTTCTGTCCACTGATGGCTTGCATCGCATTGCGCACGATATTGAGCACGGCCTGAATCATCTGCTCGCGATCGATCAGTACGTCGGGGATGCTCGGGTCGTAATCGCGCACTAACGTGATGCAGCCCTGGCTTTCGGCCTCAACCAGACTGCACACGCGCTCTAGCACTTCATGCACGTTGGTCATGGCCAGCGACGGCAGCTTGTTGGAGCCGAGCATGCGGTCCACCAGGTTCCGCAGGCGGTCGGCTTCCTCGATGATGACGTTGGTGTAGTCCTTGAGGCTTTCTTCGGGCAGCTCGCGTGCCAGCAGTTGCGCGGCGCCACGAATGCCTCCGAGCGGGTTTTTGATTTCATGCGCCAGGCCGCGTACCAGCATTTTGGTTGTTTCCTGCTTCGACAGCTGGGCTTCTTCCTTGGTGATCCTGAGCAAGCGATCACGGGGGTGAACCTCCAGCAGGAGCATGGTTTCGCCCTGCGACAGAATCGGTGTCACCGCGTAGTCGACAGTCAAGGTCTGACCGGTCAAGGCGGTGAGCATGGCTTCACGCTTGGTGAAGGGGTGGGCTTGCTCGACTGCCTGACGCAGGGAGCTCAGCGCTTCGGCGGATTCGGTAAACAGCTCGCTGATGAATTGCCCGTGACTGCGCTGTCCGCTGATCGCCAGCAGCATCTCGGCTGCCGGGTTCATGTACTCAAGGCGCAAATCCGAGTTGAGCAGAATGGTGGCAGTGGTCAAGTTGTCGAGTAACAATCGGTGCAGCGTGTCGCTGATAGTCATGAACGTCGTTGACCTCTTTTGGCACATTGCACATCGGGCGGGCCCGAAATCGCAGGCACTGGTTGGTCTTCGTCAGCGTCGTAAAGCCGCTGAAGGGTGCGGATTTATTGCTTATCTGTAAGAAAATGCAAAAACCAAACCAAAGCTCCGAAAAGAAGCGTTATTTCAGTCGATCCGGACTTTATTTGGACAGAGTGCGCCACCACACGGCAAAAGCACATGATTGTCGAACCAAAATGGGCTGTCTTGCGCGTGATTCGTTCAGCTTGCGCACCATGATGGGGCGAGGAGTGGTGAGGTTCAAGGAGTCAGAAAAACGGGAGGATGCTGCTTTCTTCTTCGGGTTTGTCTTTGAGTGGGCACTCGGGACGGACCCCGTAATCTTCCTTGGCACACGGTTGGGTCATGCGCTTCTGGGCCAGAGAAATTCGCAGCATATGAAACGGCTGGTTGGGTGTGCGCTCTGCCACCCGGCCGTACTGGTCAACGATTTCAACCGAAAGCTGATGGGTGCCGCGATCGATGTTGCTCAGCGAGAACACTGGGCTTCGTCCTGCTGCGCCGTATGGGGCGCCGTCGAGCAGCAAGCGGTAACTGTGGCCTGGTTGCAGGGCTGGATCGTTGGTGACGGTCACAATCAGGTTGCCCTGCACGTCACGGATCGTCGCATCAGGCTCGGGCGCGAGAATCCGCAGCAGCTGATAGACGAACAGTGGAGGCGGTGTTCGACTGGCGGATTTGGGCGGTGGTTTTTTAGGCGGCACGGCCATGTTGTTGCTTGGGGCGATGTCGACTTTTTTCGCGTTGCGGTGCGGCTGATCGGTGTAGACCCGATTACCTTCTGCGTCGATGTAGGTGTAAACGTCGGCCAGCGCCGAATGCCCCGCAGCCATCAACAGGCAGATTACTGCGCAGCGCACATACCAGCGGCTGCCGAGAACCAAGCAGTCAAGGCCTGCCGACATGAACTCGTTGCACCGTAAGTGTCACTGTTTGACTGGTCTGGATGGGTTGCCGATCCTGCAGAACCTGAACCGCCAGGCTGTGTTCCCCTCGGTCCAGTTCCGTGAGCTGAAGGCGCGGGACGTTTGTAGGCTGACCATATGGAGCGCCGTCCAGCAGCAACTGCAGCCGATGCCCTGACTGCAGGCGTGGATCGATTTTTACGCCGACGGTGAAGGTGCCGTTGTTGGCGCGCAAAGCTTCATCGTCAGGCAGATCGGTCAGTTGCAGCGTCTGGTAAGCCGCGCTGCTTTGTGCCGGGCTGCTCTCGTTTCGCCCGGCAGACGGTTGCACCGCCGGGACGACCGTGTTGACGCTTTTCAACGGAGGCAAATTCACGGTTTCAGCCTTGGTGCCGTTGGGCGGCTGACTGCTGTAGGCCGTATTGCCATTGGCGTCGGTGTATTTGTAAATCTGCGCAACTGCGGGCAACGAAAACAACAGCAGCAAGAGGATGAGGCTTTGACGCATGAACGCTCCAATGACAACGACCAGGTCAACGAGTCGTGACCAGGCGCCTACTGTGACAGTGGCATCTCCGGGGTGCCAGCATAGAACACAACCAGCTCCACAGCGCTATCGCCTGTCACACCGCGATGCACTTTATCGACGATTTCGGGCAGAACGTCACCCGGCGCGAGCGTTATCGACTGACCACTTTCCCTGGCCTGCACCGTTAAGTTTCCAGAGACCACATACGCCGCGTTGGGCATGGGATGTTGATGCCATTTGAGCGCTGTATTGGCAGGAATCTTTATGTTGAGCACGGTGAGTTCGGGTTGGCCGGCCGGATATGCGGTATAGGGCGTGCCGTCCCAGGACGAGGTGGTTTTCAGCAACACGGCAGACTGAACCGCCTGAGGTGCTTGCGCCGCACATCCGCCCAGCATAAATACGGTTGCTGCAATCAACATGCATGATTTGTTCACGAGCGGTTTCCTTTCCGGGATGAAGTACACAGCTCGCCGGCCGCGCGCAGCATAGCGATGGCAACTACAGGGTCTGTCACCTGCCGTTCTGTAACGTTTTTTACCCACGTTGGGCAGTCCACGTCTTTGCGATACGGGACGAATGCTGCATACGTGCTCAGCAACTCTGGCTGTAAACTGTCCAGTCTTGCTCGTATGTTATTCGCCAGGTTTTGCCCTGATTTCTCCGGTGCGGTACCCGTTGCGTGCCATTGCGCCAGGCGTGCGTACTGCACCAATTTGTTGGCTTCAATTTGCGCCGTCATGAGTTGACGGACGTCATCCTTACCAAGCCCGAACTCGCTAGCCTTGGACGTTGCGTCCGCGATGACTTGTTTCTCGCGATCAGTGTCTTGCACAGGTTTGCCGCTGTACCACTTGCTCAGTGCAACTTCTTCACCGATGTCGATTCGCTGTTTGATCTTGATGATCAGTGGGGTCAATGCTTCAGGGGGAAGTGTGCGCGTAGCATCGGCCGCCTGCAGAGGTAACGAGGGGAGCGCAAGCGCCAATGCGGCATATGCGAAGAGGTTTCTCATAGCGGTTCCGTGTGAAATAAGTTGATGCCCAGGCCAATTCGCAGCATGGGCGAGGCATCAAGTATTACGCTTCACGCAGATGCAGGTGCGGTAACGGGATACCACCACACAGGTTGTTTTTTCAGTTCAGACTCTCCCGCTTGGAAAGCAACGTCTCGCGACTGCCTTCGGATTTGGATTTGAACAGATGTCCGTGCCCAAGGGCAGGCGTTTGTTCCGGAAACAAAAAAGGCCTCCCGAAGGAGGCCTCTCTTTACGTCGATACAGCCGACGTGACTGGATTAGCAGCTGTAGTACAGCTCGTATTCCAGTGGGTGTACGAAGGTGCGTACTTTGATTTCTTCTTCGCTTTTCAGGGCGATGTAAGCGTCGATGAAGTCGTCGCTGAAAACGCCGCCTTTGGTCAGGAACGCACGACCTTTGTCCAGCTCTTCCAGGGCTTCTTTCAGGCTGCCGCAAACTTGTGGGATCTCTGCAGCCTCTTCAGGTGGCAGGTCATACAGGTTTTTGTCAGCTGCGTCGCCAGGGTGGATCTTGTTCTGGATGCCGTCCAGGCCAGCCATTAACAGTGCAGCGAACGCCAGGTACGGGTTAGCTGCTGGATCCGGGAAGCGTGCTTCGATACGACGGCCTTTAGGGCTGTTGACGTAAGGAATACGGATGGAAGCGGAACGGTTGCGAGCCGAGTAGGCCAACATTACCGGTGCTTCGAAGCCTGGGACCAGACGCTTGTACGAGTTGGTCGCCGGGTTGGTGAAGCCGTTCAGCGCCTTGCCGTGCTTGATGATGCCACCGATGAAGTACAGAGCGGTGTCAGACAGGCCGGCATAGCCTTCGCCAGCGAAGGTGTTCTTGCCATCTTTGGAGATGGACATGTGAACGTGCATACCCGAACCGTTATCGCCGTACAGAGGCTTAGGCATGAAGGTAGCGGTGCGGCCGTAAGCGTCGGCAACGTTGTGCACGACATACTTGAGGGTCTGAACTTCGTCAGCCTTTTTAACCAGCGTATTGAATTTCACGCCGATTTCGTTCTGGCCAGCAGTTGCCACTTCGTGGTGGTGAACTTCGACGACCTGGCCCATTTCTTCCAGGGCGTTGCACATTGCGGTGCGGATTTCGTGGTCGTGGTCGAACGGTGGAACCGGGAAGTAACCGCCTTTGATACCTGGACGGTGGCCCTTGTTACCGCCTTCGATGTCGGCGTCGGACATCCACGAACCTTGTTCAGAGTAGATCTTGAACATGGAGCCGGAGATATCGGATTTGAATTTCACTTCGTCGAAGATGAAGAATTCTGGCTCTGGGCCCGCGAATACGGTGTCACCGATACCGGTGGACTTCAGGTATTCCTCGGCGCGGTGAGCGATGGCGCGTGGGTCGCGATCGTAACCTTGCATGGTCGAAGGTTCGATGATGTCGCAAACGAGGATCAGAGTCGGCTCTTCGGTGAACGGGTCCAGAACGGCAGTTTCGTCGTCCGGCAGCAGGATCATGTCGGAGGCTTCGATGCCTTTCCAGCCAGAGATGGAGGAACCGTCGAACATTTTGCCGACTTCAAAGAAGTCGTCTTCCAGCGCATCGCGAGCAGGCATGGTCACGTGGTGCTGAGTGCCTTTGGTGTCCGTGAAGCGCAGATCAATCCACTTAACGTCATGATCTTTGATGAGTTGAACCGACTTCGACATGTTGTCCTCCGGGGTGGATTAGGGCTGGGTAGTTGTACGCCCTTTAATTTGGGTGATGCCGGGCGCGATAGTCGGCCAAGGCAACCTGCCTCACAAGGGAGCAATTTGCATGCCAGTGCCCTGTGTTGGGTTTTCTGGTCTTATTAGCGGCTTTGCGCTCACAAAACGGCGCATTTATGAAATATGCCGCACCTTATTGGTGCTGTTTAAATCCTAGTGGTGCCGTTTTGGTGCGCTGATGATTCGCTGCACGATAACTGGTTAAACCTTGAGCAATTTCCGCTATAATCCCGCCCCCTCTTTTTCGACCGGCACCTTGCGCGCTGTTTTCATGAAACTAATCGTTAAAGTTTTCCCAGAAATCACTATCAAAAGCCGGCCGGTGCGAAAGCGCTTCATAAAGCAGCTGGCCAAAAACATCCGCACCGTGCTCCGTGACCTGGACCCGGCGCTGGTGGTCGATGGCGTGTGGGACAACCTCGATGTCGAAACCAAGGTAACTGATCCCAAGGCCTTGCACGACATGACGGAGCGCCTGAGCTGCATGCCGGGCATCACGTATTTTCTGCAGGTCGATCAGTATCCGCTGGGCGATATGGACGACATCTATGAGAAGTGCAAGCTGCACTTCGGTGACGTCCTCGCTGGCAAAATATTTTCGGTGCGCTGCAAGCGTGCCGGGCATCACGATTTCAGCTCCATGGACGTCGAGAAATACGTCGGCAGCCGCCTGCGCCAGGAGTGCGGCGCTGCTGGTATTTCTCTGAAAGCGCCTGAAATTGAAGTGCGAATGGAAATTCGCGACCAACGGTTGTTTGTAATCCACAGCCAGCACGAAGGCCTGGGCGGGTACCCGCTGGGATCACTGGAGCAAACGCTGGTATTGATGTCCGGCGGGTTTGATTCCACCGTGGCCGCCTATCAGATCATGCGTCGCGGTATGATGAGCCACTTCTGCTTCTTCAATCTGGGCGGCCGGGCCCATGAACTGGGCGTCATGGAAGTCGCGCATTTCATCTGGAAGAAGTACGGCAGTTCCCAGCGAGTCCTGTTTGTCAGCGTCCCATTCGAGGAAGTTCTGGGAGAAATTCTCCGAAAAGTCGATAACAGTCATATGGGCGTAGTATTGAAGCGTATGATGTTGCGCGCTGCGACGGCTATCGCTGATCGACTGGAAATCGATGCGCTGGTCACCGGTGAGGCGATCTCCCAGGTTTCGAGTCAGACCCTGCCCAATCTGTCGGTGATCGACCAGGTGACAGAGAAGTTGGTACTGCGCCCGCTCATCGCCAGCCACAAGCAAGACATCATCGATCTGGCAGATCAGATCGGTACAGGCAATTTTGCGCGCCACATGCCTGAATACTGCGGGGTGATCTCGGTCAACCCCAAGACCGCCGCGAAACGCAACCGCGTCGAGTACGAAGAACAACAGTTCGACATGGCGATTCTCGAGCGTGCGCTGGAGAACGCAAAAATGGTCCCGGTCGATCGTGTGATCGATGAATTGGGCCAAGGCGTCGAAATCGAAGAAGTCAGTCAGGCGCTGGCAGGCCAGGTCGTCATCGACATCCGTCATCCGGATGAACAGGACGATCGCCCGCTTGAGCTACCTGGCATTGAAGTACAAGCGCTGCCGTTCTATGCACTGAACAGCCGTTTCAAGGAACTGGATTACACGCGCCAGTACCTGCTGTATTGCGACAAAGGCGTCATGAGTCGCCTGCATGCCCACCATTTGCTCAGTGAGGGGCATGCCAATGTGCGCGTTTATCGACCGAGCTAAGTGCCCGGGGCTGTTTGCCTGTGGCTTGCGTCACCGGCCCCCCGACACCAGTCGTCAAGCCGTAACGGCTTTAGCCGACTCTATATTCATAGCTGTCTACAATTAGTCAGCTGACCGAATCCTCTGATCGAGATACACAAGTGATCGAAAATCTACGCAACATCGCCATCATTGCTCACGTTGACCACGGTAAAACTACCCTCGTTGACAAGCTCTTGCGTCAATCCGGCACCCTGGAACGCGGCGAGCTCAACGATGAGCGCGTGATGGACTCCAACGACCAGGAAAAAGAGCGTGGTATCACCATTCTCGCGAAGAACACCGCGATCAACTGGAATGGCTACCACATCAACATCGTGGACACCCCGGGCCACGCCGACTTCGGTGGTGAAGTAGAGCGTGTGATGTCGATGGTCGACTCCGTTCTGCTGCTGGTCGACGCTCAAGACGGCCCGATGCCGCAAACCCGTTTCGTGACCAAGAAGGCTTTCGAAGCCGGCCTGCGTCCAATCGTGGTCATCAACAAGGTTGACCGTCCAGGCGCGCGTCCGGATTGGGTTCTGGACCAGATCTTCGACCTGTTCGACAACCTCGGTGCTACCGAAGAACAGCTGGACTTCAAAGTCGTTTACGCCTCTGCGCTGAACGGTATTGCCGGTCTGGAACACACCGACATGGCTGAAGACATGACGCCGCTGTACCAGTCGATCGTCGACAACGTACCGGCTCCGAAAGTTGACCGTGAAGGTCCGTTCCAGATGCAAATCTCGGCACTGGACTACAACAGCTTCCTGGGCATCATCGGCGTTGGCCGTATCGCTCGCGGCAAGGTCAAGCCAAACACTCAGGTTGTAGCGATCGACGCTGATGGCAAACGCCGCAACGGCCGTATCCTGAAGCTGATGGGTCACCACGGTCTGCACCGTGTAGACGTTGAAGAAGCAGCTGCCGGCGACATCGTCTGCATCAGCGGCTTCGACGAGCTGTTCATCTCCGACACCCTGTGCGACCCACAGAACGTTGAAGCGATGAAGCCGCTGACCGTTGACGAACCTACCGTTTCGATGACCTTCCAGGTTAACGATTCGCCGTTCTGCGGTCGGGAAGGCAAGTTCGTCACCAGCCGTAACATCAAAGAGCGTTTGGACAAAGAGCTGCTGTACAACGTTGCTCTGCGCGTTGAAGAAGGCGACACCGCCGACAAGTTCAAAGTCTCCGGCCGTGGTGAGCTGCACCTCTCGGTATTGATCGAAACCATGCGTCGCGAAGGCTTCGAAATGGGTGTTGGTCGTCCAGAAGTGATCATCCGTATGGTCGATGGCGTTAAGCACGAACCGTACGAAAACGTCACCATCGACCTGCCGGAAGAGTCCCAGGGCTCGATCATGGAACAGATCGGTATCCGTAAGGGCGATCTGACCAACATGGTTCCGGATGGCAAGGGCCGTGTTCGCCTTGAGTACAACATCCCGGCACGTGGCCTGATCGGCTTCCGTAACGAGTTCCTGACCCTGACCTCCGGTGCAGGCATCCTGACCTCGATCTTCGACCGTTACGATGTGATGAAGTCCGGCGACATGTCCGGCCGTCAGAACGGCGTGCTGGTTTCGGTTGCGACCGGCAAGGCACTGACCTACTCCCTGGAAACACTGCAGGCGCGTGGCAAGCTGTTCCTGGGTCACGGCGAAGACGTGTACGAAGGTCAAATCGTCGGTATCAACAGCCGCGACAACGACCTGGGCGTCAACCCAACCAAAGGCAAGAAGCTCGACAACATGCGTGCTTCGGGTAAAGACGAAACCATCGCTCTGGTTCCGCCTATCCGCTTCACGCTGGAACAAGCACTCGAGTTCGTTCAAGAAGACGAGCTGTGCGAAGTGACGCCGAAGTCGATCCGCCTGCGTAAGAAAATCCTTGGCGAAAGCGAGCGTACCCGCGCTGCCAAGAAAAGCGGCAACTGATAGTTTTTAGTCAGCCGTAAAAAAACGCCCCCGACCGCAAGGTCGGGGGCGTTTTTGTTTGTGCGGGATTTGTTGATGTGATCCCTGTAGGAGCGAACTTGTTCGCGAGGCATTTCGTCAGTCATATCGCCTAACCTGTCTCGCCAACAAGTTGTCTCCTACAGATTAAGGCATCAGAACTTCAGCGGCGCATGCCCAGTGCTTGAGCCCAGCGTCCCACGATCTTCACGTACCACAGCCTTGGGTACATAGGCGCAGTAGCCTGGGCGTGGCCCGATCTTCGGGTGATTGCGGCAGGTATCGGGACGCTTTTCGTAGATCGTGCACAGGCGGCTTTTGCGATCCAGATACAGGCAGTCGTTGTTGCTCATGCGCTGCAGGGTGAAAATCCCAGTCTTCTGGTTGAAGCGCTCGACGATCCCTTCTTTCTGCAACCGTTTGGCAATGTTCTTTGGGTTTTCGCCCATTTCGAACTCATCAACGATGCCAATCCGGATCAGGTCCTTGATCTTTGTCTCCACCGGCAGCGTGCAGCAGCTGGAAATGCAGCCCCCGCACATGTGGCTGGAGTATTTGGCCCAGGTATCGAGGCGGTCGATTTCTGCGGCGGCGATCAAGGTGGGTTTCATGTGCTTCAGGTTCCGGGTGTATCGGGCGCGCGATGATACCGGGGCCGGGGCGCTAACAGTATCCCCAAATCATCAAAGCGACTGTCGGCAGCACCCATCGTCATCCAACCGTCGTAAGTGGTGAGCAAGATAGTCTCCCTCATGGGCGGACGATCATCAGGAATTGACCATGCACACGGTTGAGCAAAAAGTGAACGAAGTGTTCAGTTGGTACGTGCTACGCGGCACCGACGACTACATCGGAGAACCGGTTTCCCAGATCGAGCACATGTCGCAGGCCGCGCAACTGGCGATGGTGGAAGGGTACGACGACGAAGTCGTGCTGGCGGCGTTTTTCCACGACATTGGCCATATCTGCCATCCCGACGCGGATGCCGCAAGCATGGGTGGCTATGGCGTTGTGAGTCACGAGCGTGTGGGTGCCGACTATTTGCGCACTTGCGGCTTTAGCGAACGGGTAGCCAGACTCGTCGAAAGTCATGTTCAGGCCAAGCGGTACCTGACGCTGCGCCAGCCCGGCTACTACGCACAACTGAGCGAAGCCAGCCGTCGAACGCTTGAGTACCAAGGCGGCGTAATGACCGAAGGCGAGGCAGATGCGTTCGAACAGGACCCGCTTTACCAGATCAGCCTGCGAATGCGGCTATGGGATGAACGGGCCAAAGAGGTAAACGTGCCGGTGATTGATTTGCAGGTGTTGAAGGGCAAGGCGACAAATTTGCTGCAAGGCTAAGCGCGATTCTGTAGGAGCGAATTTATTCGCGAGAAGGCGACACAATCGACACATCTTTATCGCGCCGGAACGGGTGCCTCGCGAATAAATTCGCTCCTACAGAGACGCAGGCATACCCAAACTGCTCGCCAAACCCTCAATCGCTTCCTGCCGCTCGGCCTGATTGAGTTTCGGATGCGGATTGAGCGACGACCATTGCGGGTGCGCCCGTGCTTTGCGCAGGGCATCCGGCAATTTTCCCTCGCGCCAGGTTTTATCTTGCGGCGCCGTCAGCTTGATGCTGTCCAGGGCGGCGTGGCCTCGGGCTTCAAGTGCAATCAGCAATTGCCGCTGACGCAGGGCAAGCAAGCGCAACACCGCATCGTCCACGGTCAGTTCACGTTGTCCTTTGATCTTGCCGAGCAGGCGCCCGCCGTAACTGCGCGCCGTCTGCAAAGCGCCTCCTGCGATAGCGCCCACCAGCGCCGCAGCGCCCAAGGTGATGCCGCCCACCAGCAAATCCACACCGGCACCGGCCGCGGCCCCTGCCGCAATCCCCCCACCCACGCGTACACCCAGTAGTTTGAGCGTTTCCGGGTTGAACAAATCGTCACCCCAGCGTCCGTCCAACAACGGCAAGTCGCTGGCGGCGGCATCCTGTGCGCGAAAAGCATACAGCTTGAGCAGCGACTCGACGCAGCGTTGCTCGCGTTGGCGTACTGAGCGTCGCAACTCTTCGATCGCCGTCTGTATCTGATCCGATCGGGTTTCCACGCTGCGCCGACAGGCCGCGCAATCGAGCAGCAATTCGGCGATCAACCGCGCGGCGCTGTGCCGACGTGCCTGACGCTGAGCGTCTTGATCGACAATCAGCCGCTCAAGCTGAGGGCGAGAATTTTCCAGCAACAGCGCCAAGCTTTCATATAGCCGTCGCTCGCCATCTTCCGGCGGCGCAACGCTGTCGAAACGCACCAGCGCATGCAGCCCCAGCCGGGCCAGCGCTTCGCGCCATTCGGGCTCGCGATGCTGGGTGCTGCTGACAAAATTCAGCACCGGCAGCATCGGCTTTCCGCAGCTGGCCAACACCGCCAGCTCGTCGCGGTATTTCGCCAAAACGGGTTCCCGAGCGTCGATCACGTAAAGCCCGGCGTCCGACGCCAGCAGTTGGCGCAGCACTTTGGCCTCCTGTTCAAAACGCTGACGTGCTTCGCTGCCTTCGAGAAACCGAGACAACCGAGCAGGCCCGTCAAGTCTTTCGCCGGGGCGGTCGAGCCGTTCCAGGTAATCGAGCAGTGCGATGGCGTCTTCAAGCCCTGGCGTGTCGTAAAGCTCCAGCAGTGCTTCGCCGTCCACCGAGAGCCGTGCGCCTTCGACGTGTCGGGTGGTGCTGGGCCGGTGCGACACGTCGCCGAAGCCGACATCCCGGGTCAGCGTGCGCAGCAGCGAAGTCTTGCCGACATTCGTATGACCGACGACCGCAAGACGCAGGGCGCGAGGGATGTTCTTGTCAGTCATGTCCCGACTCCAGCCATGTGAGCGGCGCGCTGTCCGCCCACTTCACATCCATTTGCTGCAGCGCAGTGTGCCAATCGCCCAGTCTGTCGGCGTCCAGCGCCTGGCCGATAGGCGCGGGAAGTAACCAGATTCGTGTCGAGCCTGCGCACCGCGCCAATTCGGCGATCAAAGACAGGCTACCGCGATCAGGCGAGCGCCTCGGGTCGCATGCGATAGCCAGACGTGCAGGAGGGAAGCGTGTCAGTTGATCAAGCAATTTGTTGCGCGACTCACGGCTGTCGAGAATCCCGGCATCTGCTACGTTTTTTGGCAGTTTGGGCGGCCATGGTCGTTGATCGTCCAGTTCGATGGCGACCAGCAAGGCGCCTTCACTCTCAAGTGATCCGGCGTGATGCTGCACTTCATAAAGCTGGTCCGGGGCGGCATCGTTCACGCCCAATCGCTCGCTGCTCGGCATCAGACGCTCGCGCAGTTGGGCGTAGCCCGGCAGATTCAGATCAAGTGTCAGAGCCGCCCGGCCACGTCGCCAACGCCAGAAGCACAGCAAGGCCAATAACAACCTGGGCGCGATTCCGAACACCAACAACACGCCGACCAGCCATGCCGCCCAGGCCTGACGGGCATTTTCGACAATTGACGCGCTGTCGCCGCTGGCGCGGATCATGGTGTCGGTCGGGACGCTGAACCCCAGCAGTGAAGGGATCGCGCCGAGCGCATGAGTCAGGGCGACGAAGGTGTCGCTGCCCAAGATGGTGGTTTCCCAGACGAATCCGTAGCGGCGGGTGGCCATGAGCATCAGCAGCATCACCAGGGCGCTGGCCGATACTAGCGTCCAGACGCCGTGGACCAGCGTGCCGAGTACCCAACGATTCAGACGCTTGCGTTGCAGCAGCAACACCAGCGCAGGCGCCAGTTGAACGGCCTGAGCGTCGCGGGCGAGCTTTTCACTCAGCCATAGCCATAAACGCCCGAGACTGGCGGTGCTTTCTCCGGCAAAGGCTAGCCCTAAGGCCCAGCTGATCAGCAAAATCAGGTTCAGCCCAAGCAGGCTGCCCAGCGCCCAGAACACGTTCACCGGCGCTTGCCCATCGCCTAACGCCGCGAACGCCAAGCCAGCACCGCTGATCACAGCGAAGATGGCGAGTACGATCAGCGACAGCCGGGCGCCTTGTTTCCAGTGGCGCAACGCGGCCAGCATGCCGTCGCGCTGGGCCAGCCAGCGTGCGCGGTGCGTGATGCGAGTCGCAAGATCGCCGCCCTCGGTGCGGGCGCGGCGGTTGGCTTCGGTGTCCTCAAGCGCACCTGCCTGTTCCTCGCGCAGGCGCACAGCTTCGGTCAGCCACAGATCATCGATGGGGGTCAGAGCAGTCACACGGCGTCTCGTTGGTGGGGTGGGGGTGAGCATAACGGTTGTGAGCAAAATTTCGCAGGTCGGCAGCGTCGTGGTGCTTTGACCATCGTAATCGCGAGCAAGCTCCCTCCAACGGGTTTGTTCTCATAGGAGGGAGCTTGCTCGCGATGCGGAGACAGGACGACTCGGTATTTCAGATCAACTGCCAGGCTGAGCATTATCCCGCGCTCTGCTATTCTCGCCGCCATGAAAAAACATC
Organism: Pseudomonas rosaeacicularis; assembly: GCF_057128745.1. Taxonomy (NCBI): domain Bacteria; kingdom Pseudomonadati; phylum Pseudomonadota; class Gammaproteobacteria; order Pseudomonadales; family Pseudomonadaceae; genus Pseudomonas; species Pseudomonas rosaeacicularis. The sequence continues at coordinate 161,845 of NZ_JBSKHT010000010.1, read as the reverse complement.
TCCCTCTCAGCCTGATCGCAGCCCTCGGCGAAAACCGTGTGATCGGCACCAATAACTCCATGCCCTGGCATCTGCCAGCGGATTTCAAATATTTCAAGGCAACGACCCTGGGCAAGCCCATCATCATGGGCCGCAAGACATGGGATTCGTTAGGGCGTCCGTTACCTGGCCGGTTGAACCTTGTGGTCACCCGGCAGAAGGATCTGACGCTTGAAGGCGCCGAAGTGTTCACCTCTTTGGCAGATGCCATTGCCCGCGCAGAGGAATGGGCGCACGAGCAAGGCGTTGCCGAGGTGATGCTGATCGGTGGCGCGCAGTTATACGCGCATGGATTGGCTCAGGCCGATCGCTTGTACCTGACGCGAGTTGAACTGAGTCCTGAGGGCGATGCGTGGTTTCCGCAGTTTGATGAAGCCGAATGGAAGCTGGTTTCCAATGAAGAGCATCCGGCGTTGGATGATAAGCCGGCGTACAGCTTTGAAGTTTGGGAGCGCAGTTGAAATCGATTCGCGAATAAATTCGCTCCTACAGACGCGGCCCATTCACTGTAGGAGCGAATTTATTCGCGAGGAGCCGTAGCCTCTTTAAAGTGTCACAAAAGTGTCGTTTTCAACCATCCTGTCGCGAATCGTTCTCACGGTGACGCCATCAGAACAAGCGCAGTCGCTGACACACTGAAACAGTAACGGCTTTTTGCTACGGTCCAGTCCTTGATCAGAAAAAGGGGAGGACACCGTCATGAAACTCGCACCCAAACTGTTGGCCGCTGCTTTATGCCTCGGCCTGGCGGGGCAGGCATTCGCCACTGAGCTGACGCATTGGCCAGCACCCGCCGCCAAGCAGCTCAACGAAATGATCGCGGCGAATGCCAACAAGGGCAATTTTGCTGTCTTCGATATGGACAACACTAGCTACCGCTATGACCTCGAAGAGTCGCTGCTGCCGTTCATGGAAAACAAAGGGCTGATCACCCGTGAGTCCCTTGATCCCTCCCTCAAGCTGATCCCGTTCAAGGACACCGCCAGCCACAATGAAAGCCTGTTCAGCTATTACTATCGCCTCTGCGAAATCGACGACATGGTTTGCTATCCGTGGGTCGCGCAGGTGTTTTCTGGCTTCACCCTCAAGCAGCTCAAAGGCTACGTTGACGAGCTGATGGCGTCCGGCAAGCCGATCTCGAGCACCTATTACGACGGCGATGCGGTCAAGACCATTGAGGTCAATCCGCCCAAAGTCTTCACCGGCCAGGCCGAGCTGTACAACAAGCTGATGGAGAACGGCATTGAGGTCTACGTAATGACCGCCGCTTCCGAAGAGCTTGTGCGCATGGTCGCCTCCGATCCCAAGTACGGCTACAACGTCAAACCGCAGAACGTCATCGGCGTGACCACGCTGCTGAAGAACCTCCAAACCGGCGAGCTGACCACTTCACGCAAGCAAATCACTGCCGGCAAATATGACGAGAAGGCCAACCTCGGCCTGGAGCTGACGCCTTACCTATGGACACCGGCAACCTGGATGGCCGGCAAGCACGCGGCGATTCTGACTTACATCGATGAATGGAAAAAACCGGTGTTGGTCGGCGGCGACACGCCCACCAGCGACGGCTACATGCTGTTCCACGATGTTGACGTGGCCAAAGGCGGCGTTCACTTGTGGATCAACCGCAAAGACAAATACATGACTCAGCTCAACGGCATGATGGCCAAGCACGCTGCGGCCCAGGCCAAGGAAGGGTTGCCAGTGACTGCTGACAAGAACTGGGTGATCGTGAAGCCTGAAGACATTCAATAACCAGCTCGCACGGCGGCACGGCGATTGACCGTGCTGCCTTAGCGTCAGGCCCACAACCGTCGATAAGCCCCGTCCGTGTCATGGTCATTGGCCTGCTTGACCGTGTTGAAACGCCGTCCTCCCCTTGGGTCCGTCCCGAATCCTGCGATATACAGCCAATTGCCCTGATTGCTGTAAACGTCGTAATCCACCAATTGCGCCTCAAACCAGGCAGCGCCCGCACGCCAGTCGCATTTAAGGTCGTGTATCAGGTAGCTGGCGACGATCTGGCGCATGCGATTGGATAGATAACCTGTGGCTGCCAGCTCGCGCATGCCCGCATCAACCAGAGCCTCCCCGGTTTCGCCACGGCACCAGCGGTCGAACCCCTGCGCGTTGTGATGGGGCAAATCGCTACCGATCAAACCACTTGCCCGATAAAGGCGTCGTCCGTATTTGAGGTGCAGAAAACGAAAGTAATCGCGCCACAGTAACTCGAAGAAGATCCAGTACGTGCTGTCGTTGGCACCCTGTGCGGCTTCGAAGCGTTTCAACGCCTGATTGATCTGCGGGGCCGACAATGCGCCCTGCGCCAGCCACGCAGAGAGTTTGGTGGAGTCATCGACAGCGCTCAGGTTGTTGCGCGTGGCCTTGTAGCTGTTCGCCAACTGACGCTCGAAATACTGACGTAAATGCGCCTGCGCCGCTTGCTCACCACCGTTGAAAGCCGGCGTTTGGTAAGGAAACGCGGAGCGTGAATCAAGATCGGACGGCACAGGTGAACTGATCGGTGCGGCAACAAAGCCTTGTGCAGGTGCAGGTATCGTTGTCGGCACCGGCAGAACCGAGCGGGCCTGCGTGTGTGCTTTCTCGATCATGCGTCGGAAGCTGCTAAACACATCAGGCAATTGGTCAACGCTCATCGGCAGTGATTCAAAGCTGAACAGGCTCGATTGCCAGTGATCTTCCACCTTAAGCCCTGCTGAGCGCAGCGCCTCGACCTGGGCCTCCTCCTCGGGAGCGGCGATGCGTTCGCAGACAATTTTTTCGGCGCCCAACCGCTGCGCAAGTGCCACTAATTGCTCAACCGGGTCGCCCTCTATCTGCATCAGCGCACTGCCGCCAGCGCTCAGTTGATCGGCAAGGGCGCACACCGCCGCGTTTTCAAAGTACCTGCGATGGCGGCTTACACGCTCAAAGCCCCATGCCGTGGATACTGGCGTCGGCGAGCAATACACCGGCACCAAGGTGTCAGCCTGTTCGCACGCGAGTGTGAACGCGGGATTGTCGGTAAGCCGAAGGTCTTGGCGAAACCAGTAGATCAACGTACTCATGGGCAGGTCTCGTTTATGGTGGTTTTAGCGTCGACAGATACGCTTAGGACCGAAGCCTTCGCCCGGGGTTGCCGGTGTTTGCAGTTGATTCAGGAGAACGGTGAACCCTGACCGCGCTTTTGTGCCTACAGTCTTGAATGCCATTCACTGCAAGGAGCTCAAATGAACGTGTCGTCCGCGACTTCGCCGCCAACGCCGGTTGGCTTGTTGGGTTATGGCGGGCTTTTGCCCTTTATCGGGCTGGCGCTGGTGATCCCCTTCTCTGGTGAGCAGGGTGAGTTTCTGGGGAGGGCGCTGGTCGCTTACGGTGCGGTCATTCTGAGCTTCGTCGGCGCTTTGCATTGGGGGTTCGCCATGACGCTGCACGACATGAGCCCGGAACAACGCCGTGCCCGGTTCATCTGGAGCGTCTTGCCTGCGCTTATCGCATGGCCTTCGACATTGTTGCCGGTGCCGTTGGGGTGTGTGCTGCTGATTGCCGGCTTCGCCGCCCATTATTGGCAGGACAGGCGCCTGGTGCGAACGCTCCCTTTGCCTGATTGGTACTTGCCGTTACGCATCCAGTTGACGTCCGTTGCGAGCGTTTGCCTGCTGATAGGTGCGATTGCTGTGGCCATCCGCTGACACGTCGCATGATTGCGCGAAGGCTGCGGACAGAAAAACACCCCGACGTGCGGGGTGTTTTTCAGGGCGCTGAAGATGCTTACGGCACCAGCTTGTCCAACAAGGCCTTGTCACGCACCGCACCCTTGTCGGCGCTGGTGGCGAGCAATGCGTAGGCTTTCAACGCCGTGGTCACCTTACGTGGACGCGACTCCACTGGCTTCCAGCCTCTCTTCTCCTGCTCGGCGCGACGATCAGCCATTTCTTCATCGCTGATCATCAGGTTGATGCCGCGGTTAGGAATGTCGATCAACACTTTGTCGCCATCGCGAACCAGGCCAATCGCGCCGCCTGCTGCGGCTTCCGGTGATGCATGACCGATGGACAGGCCAGACGTACCGCCGGAAAAACGTCCGTCGGTCAGCAGTGCACAGTCTTTGCCCAAGCCTTTGGATTTCAGGTACGAAGTCGGGTAGAGCATTTCCTGCATGCCCGGACCGCCTTTCGGACCTTCGTAGCGAATGATCACGATGTCGCCGGCCTTGACTTCGTCGGCGAGGATGCCGCGCACGGCGCTGTCCTGGCTCTCGAAGATCTTCGCGTTGCCTTCGAACACGTGAATCGACTCATCGACTCCGGCGGTTTTCACCACGCAACCGTCCACCGCGATGTTGCCGTACAACACAGCCAGGCCGCCTTCTTGCGAATAAGCGTGCTCGACGCTGCGGATACAGCCGTTCTCGCGGTCGTCATCCAGCGTTTCCCAACGGGTCGACTGGCTGAAGGCCGTTTGCGTCGGAATGCCAGCAGGGCCAGCTTTGAAGAAGTGATGCACTGCTTCGTCGGTGGTCTGGGTGATATCCCACTTGGCGATGCCTTCAGCCATGGTTTTGCTGTGCACAGTCGGCAGTTCGGTGTGCAGCAAACCGCCGCGCGCCAGCGAACCGAGGATGCTGAAAATGCCACCTGCGCGGTGGACGTCTTCCATGTGGTACTTCTGGATGTTCGGCGCGACTTTGCACAGCTGCGGCACTTTACGTGACAGGCGGTCGATATCGCGCAGATCGAAATCGATTTCGGCTTCTTGAGCGGCGGCCAGCAAGTGCAGGATGGTGTTGGTCGAGCCGCCCATGGCGATGTCCAGCGTCATGGCGTTTTCGAACGCTTTGAAGTTGGCGATGTTGCGCGGCAGCACCGAGTCATCGTTGTCGCGGTAGTAGGTTTTGCACAGGTCGACGATGGTGCGGCCAGCCTGCAGGAACAATTGCTCGCGATCGCTGTGGGTGGCAAGCGTCGAACCGTTGCCCGGCAATGCCAGGCCCAGTGCTTCGGTCAGGCAATTCATCGAGTTGGCGGTGAACATGCCCGAGCACGAACCGCACGTTGGGCAGGCACTGCGCTCGTATTCGGCGACTTTTTCGTCACTGGCGCTTGAATCGGCCGCAATGACCATGGCGTCAACCAGATCCAGACCGTGGCTGGCGAGCTTGGTCTTGCCCGCTTCCATCGGGCCGCCGGAGACGAAAATCACCGGAATGTTCAGGCGCAAGGCGGCCATCAACATGCCAGGGGTGATCTTGTCGCAGTTGGAAATGCAGACGATGGCGTCGGCGCAGTGGGCGTTGACCATGTACTCGACGGAGTCGGCAATGATCTCGCGGCTCGGCAGCGAATACAGCATGCCGTCGTGGCCCATGGCGATGCCGTCGTCCACGGCGATGGTGTTGAATTCCTTCGCCACGCCGCCAGCACGCTCGATTTCGCGGGCGACCAATTGGCCCAAGTCTTTCAAGTGCACATGGCCCGGTACGAACTGGGTGAACGAGTTGGCGATGGCGATGATTGGTTTTTTGAAGTCTTCGTCCTTCATGCCCGTGGCGCGCCACAGAGCACGCGCGCCGGCCATATTGCGGCCGTGGGTGGACGTTTTCGAACGGTAATCAGGCATTGGAGCACTCCGGCTAATCGGCTAATCAAGGAAGGGAGTGAGCTTCTAGTGACGTCGCGTGCAAATGGCAGTGACCGGATGCAGCGAAGAAACCGATAGCGTCGCAGGATCGCCGCGCGCTCGGCCTGAGCTCATAAACCCGCCGGGGGATGATGGCGATGAATAGCGCTGATTCTACACCTGTGAGCGGGGGAGGGAATGGTGGACATGATGCCCGGGCGTTCAGACTGTCTTTGCAATGTCCCAAGCGGCACTCGCGGGACTGTAGGAGCGTGGCTTGTCCCGCGATAGGCCGCGAAGCGGCCTCAAAGCCATATGGCATCCCACAGCGGATAGTCATGAACGCGGTTTACCAGACCTGCCCTTATCGGGTTTGCAACGATGTAGCGAGCAATGGCCTGCATATCTTCTTCTCTTCGGACAGCACGGTCGTGATAACCCTTTTGCCAAAGTCGAGTCTGTATCCCCGTAAGCTCAGAAAAGGCCCTTACGGTTCGGGATTTGGTCTTGCACATCAACACGGCTAGCGGTGTCTCTCGTAACTCAACCAGCCAGTGAAAGTGATCTGGCATCACTACCCAGGCCAACGAAATTACCGTGCCTTCATCGTGTGCCTGACGAAACGCATTTACTAACAACCTCCCCGTACGCCAGTCCGTAAAAAAAGGTGCCCGATCTTTTGTGACGCTGGTTAGAAGATAGATGCGACCAGGTTGTGATACCCGTCCTAGCCGGAGGCGATGACCACCAAGTGTTAAGTAAGACATTCCGTTGTCCCCATCGGTTATGACGAGAACAACGGTAGTAGGCCAAGCGCGGGAGCGCGGCCTGGATCTGTATCAAAGCGTCGCGAGCTGACACTGAAGCGGCTGCCGCTTCGCGCCAGATCGCGGGACAAGCCACGCTCCTACAAAAGATTGTCCCGCGCTGCTGTCTTAGCTATTCGGCAACAACCGGCACGTAATGCTCTTGATGTACCGCGTCTCGGCAATCGCCGGATGCACCGGGTGATCCGGGCCTTGGCCGCCGCGTTCGAGCAGCTGGATGTTGCGGTCCAGGTGGCGGGCGCTGGTGAGGAGGATGTTTTGCAGGTCGTCCTCTGGCAGGTGCATGGAGCACGATGCGCTGACCAGAATGCCGTCCTTGCTGAGCAGACGCATGGCCTGTTCGTTCAGGCGACGGTAGGCGCCTTCGCCGTTTTTCAGGTCTTTCTTCTTTTTGATGAAAGCAGGCGGATCCGCCACGATCACGTCGAAACGCTCTTCGCTGGCTTTGAGCTCTTTCAGCGCTTCGAACACATCGCCTTCGATGCAGGCGACTTTGTCGGTGAAGCCATTCAGTGCTGCGTTACGCTCAACGCCATCCAGCGCGAACGAGGAGGCATCAACGCAGGTTACGTCAGCAGCGCCGAACGCAGCGGCTTGTACGCCCCAGCCGCCGATGTAGCTGAACAGATCCAGTACGCGCTTGCCTTTAACGTACGGCGCCAGACGCGCGCGGTTCATGCGGTGATCGTAGAACCAGCCAGTCTTCTGGCCTTCCATGACCGGCGCTTCGAACTTCACGCCGTTTTCTTCCAGCGCGACCCATTCCGGCACCAGACCGAACGCGGTTTCGACATAGCGGGTAAGGCCTTCGGCATCACGCGCAGCTGAGTCATTCTTGAGCAGAATACCGCTGGGCTTGATCACCTGAATCAAGGCCGCCAGCACGTCATCTTTGTGCGCTTCCATGGTCGCGGAAGCCAGTTGCACCACCAGAATGTCGCCGAAACGATCCACCACCAGGCCCGGCAGCAAGTCGGAATCACCGAACACCAGGCGATAGAAGGGCTTGTCGAACAGACGATCACGAAGGGACAGTGCAACGTTAAGGCGATGCACCAGCAGGGATTTATCCAGCGGCAGCTTGATGTCGCGCGACAGCAAACGTGCGCAAATCAGGTTGTTGGGGCTCAGAGCAACAATGCCCAGCGGCTTGCCGCCGGCGGCTTCCAGAATAGCTTGAGCGCCTGGGGCGAAGCCGTTGAGGGGAGTGGCGGCAACGTCGATTTCGTTGCTGTAGATCCACAAGTGACCGGCGCGCAAGCGACGGTCGGCGTTGGCTTTGAGGCGCAAGCTGGGCAGGGACATGACGTCGCTCCGGAAAAAAGAGCGGGATTATAGCGTGTGATCCTGGCGCAGGGCCGTGATTGCTCGAATTAATCGGTTAGCGGTCGGATGCCTGGGCGCACTTATTAACTCAAGTCTCAGCGTTGCCCTTCGCCGGTTGTCGAAGCAGGGGCGGTAAAGGTTAGAATCGCGCCCTGACCTTGAGTGTGTACCTATGTCCCAAGAGTTAACCTCCGAGCAGATCCAGCAGGTGTTGCAAGGGATCAGCGTGCCGCCCCAGCCGCAAATCATGGTGGATTTGCAGATGGAGCAGTACATGCCCGACCCTGATCTGGGAGTGATTGCCCGGTTGATCGCACAGGATCCCGGTCTTTCCGGGGCGCTGCTGAAAATCGTCAATTCGGCTCACTACGGCCTGACCAATAAAATTGCCTCCATTCAGCGCGCGGTCAATTTGCTGGGCAGCCGGTCTGTCATCAACCTGATCAACGCCCAGTCGATCAAGGGCGAGATGAGTGACGAAACCATCGTGGTGCTCAGTCGCTTTTGGGACTCAGCCCAGGATGTAGCGATGACCAGTCTGACGCTGGCCAAGCGCATCGGCTCTCAAACGGTGGACGAATCCTACGCGTTGGGTCTCTTTCACGACTGTGGCATTCCGCTGATGCTCAAGCGCTTTCCGGAGTACATGAACGTGCTCGAAGAGGCCTACGCGAACGCTAGCCCGGACACTCGTGTGGTCGACACTGAAAACCGTATGCTCAATACCAATCACGCGGTTGTCGGTTATTTCACGGCGAAGTCGTGGCGATTGCCCGAACACGTCACCAACGCCATTGCCAATCATCACAACGCGCTGGCGATCTTTCAGGATGAGTCGGGCCGCAATGCGCCGCTTAAAAACCTGTTGGGAATATTGAAGATGGCGGAGCACATCTGCGCCTCGCATCGGGTGCTGGGCAATCAGACCATCGATCACGAATGGAACAGCATTGGCCATCTGGTGCTCGACTACGTGGGGCTGTCGGATTACGACTTCGAGAACCTCAAGGAAAGTATCCGCGAATTGAGTGCGCACTGACCCTGCGCCCCGCATCACGCCTTCAACGAGCCCCTCATGCCTGAATTACCTGAAGTCGAAACCACCCGCCGCGGTATTGCGCCTCACCTGGAAGGGCAACGCGTCAGCCGGGTGATCGTGCGTGATCGCCGTCTGCGCTGGCCGATTCCTGAAGACCTGGACGTGCGCTTGTCCGGACAGAAGATCGTACTGGTCGAGCGTCGTGCCAAGTACCTGCTGATTCAGGCCGAAGTGGGGACCTTGATCAGTCATTTGGGCATGTCTGGTAATTTACGGCTGGTTGAGGCCGGATTGCCGGCGCTCAAGCATGAGCATGTGGACATCGAACTCGAGTCGGGACTGGCGCTACGCTACACCGACCCCCGGCGTTTCGGCGCGATGTTGTGGAGCCTCGATCCACACAACCATGAGCTGTTGATTCGTCTGGGGCCTGAGCCGCTGACCGACTTGTTCGACGGCTTGCGGTTGTATGAACTGTCGCGGGGGCGCTCGATGGCCGTCAAACCGTTCATCATGGACAACGCTGTGGTGGTCGGAGTAGGCAATATCTATGCGACTGAAGCGCTATTCGCGGCGGGAATTGATCCACGACGCGAAGCGAAGAGCATCTCGAAGGCACGCTATTTGAAACTGGCCGTTGAGATCAAGCGCATCCTTGCTGCGGCTATTGAGCGCGGCGGCACAACATTGCGCGATTTCATCGGTGGCGACGGGCAGCCGGGGTATTTCCAGCAGGAGCTATTTGCTTATGGACGAGGCGGGCAGGCGTGCAAGGTCTGCGGCACTGAGTTGCGTGAGGTCAAGTTGGGGCAGAGGGCGAGTGTTTTTTGTCCTAAATGCCAGAAGTGAGGTTGATCGCCGCAAAAACCTGCTGGAGGCTTGCCGGACCACAGCACCACAGGACCACAGGACCACAGGACCACAGCACCACAGCACCACAGCACCACAGGACCACAGGACCGTTGGAGCGAGGCTTGCCCGCGAAGCTGTCTCCTCGGTTTATCTGACACTGCGCGTTGGTAGCTTCGCGGGCAAGCCTCGCTCCAACAGGAGCTTCGTTCTGCCCTTGCACATCCCCAATCCCTGTTTATAGTGAGCAACATCACCTACCGCTGAGCCTGAAGGATCACGCCATGAGCCCGTTTCGTATTCTTGCTGCCAGTCTGGCGCTGTTCTTCGGTTTGCAGGTAACCCCCGCATTCGCTCAGTCGGAAGCCACCGGCAGCGGTGATCCGGTATATCAGATCCAGAATCCTCCCGCGTTCGCGATGATGGCCGACCTGGTCATCGCCCGGCCTCTGTTGATCGTCGCCACCGTCGTCGGTGCAGGGTTATTCGTCATAGCGCTGCCGTTCACTGCCACTGGCGGGGGCATCGGCAGGACCGGCAAGGCGCTGGTGGTTGATCCCGCGAGAGCCGCGTTCGTGCGATGCCTGGGTTGCACCGGCGACAGCTACGGCGAGCAGGAGTGACCTTGGCAGGTTTTGACTACGCGTTGCAGGACGTCTGGGCGAAACACCATTGAAACGCCTATCCCACGGGGGTCGCTCGCGGCTTCTGTTCTGGCGTTGTTCTTGTTCCAGAACAGCACCTGCTGATTGCCGTAAGGCCGCTTGATTTCCTTGAGCCGATAACCGCGCTCCTGCAGATCGCTCAACTCCTGGGCAGTAAAGGCGGCGGGCTCATACTCCAGAACGTCCGGCATGTACTGATGGTGATAGCGGGCAACCGCCGCCCAGCTCGCCACCGGCTGCTCATCCAGATATTGCAGCATCGACAGCAACACCGCGCTGGGGATTCGGCTGCCTCCGGGTGTTCCGAACGCAGCAAATCCACGCGGACTCTCGATGAAGCTTGGGCTCATGCTCGACAGCGGCCGTTTGCCCGGCAGAATCGAATTGGCCTGGCTCCCGCTGACTGCGGACCCATTGCCTGGGTCCGGATTGGCCGCAAAGTCATCCATTTCATCGTTGAGCACAACGCCCGTGCCTGGCACCGTGAAGGTCGAGCCGAAGGGCAGGTTCACCGACAGCGTGGCCGCAACGGCATTGCCTTGTCGGTCCAGCACGGCGAAATGGGTGGTGTTATCGCCTTCCCGCCAGCGTGGAGCCGGCGGCAACGTGTTGTTGGATGTCGCCAAGTGCGGATCGATGCTGGTCACCAGTTGCATCAGGTAATCGGGCGCCAACACCTGTGCCAGCGGGTTGGGCACAAAGTCTGGATCGCCGAACAGCATTCGATCTCTGTAGGCGCGGCGCAGCACCTCAATCACGTAATGCGCGCGTTGCACTTTCTGCGATTCTCGCCATGGCAGTTGTTGCAGCATAAAAAGGCTTTGCGCCAACGCTATACCGCCAGCGGACGGCGGCGGGGCGGTGATCAATTCCCGTTGATCGGCCATCACAAAGCGTAACGGCTGGCGGGTTACCACCTCATATTGCTCGAAGTCGTGAAAACCCCAGATACCGCCTGCGCCCCGCACGCTGTTGACCATTGCTTGCGCAGTGAGGCCGCTGTAGAACCCGTCTCGGCCCTTGTCGGCCAGACGATCCAGGGTGGCGGCCAGTTCAGGTTGCTTGATGATCTCGCCCAAGGCTGGCACGTTATTGCCGCGCAGAAATAACCGAGCACTTTCCGGATTGGTGCGCAGTGCAAATAGCCGCCAGCTCGCGCGTTCACGGTAAACCTCGTCCACGGCAAAGCCTTCATAGGCAATGCGAATTGCGGGGGCGAGGGAAACGGTCAGCGGCAGTGTGCCGTAATGCTCTGCCAGTTCGACCAAGGCTGCCGGCAACCCCGGAATCGCCGCGGCCAATGGGCCATTGAGCGACAGATCAGGCTGCACGATGCCGTTGCGTCGATACATGGTCTGGGTGGCTTTGATCGGGGCTTTTTCTCGCGCATCGAGAAATTGATATTGCGTGGGTTCACCGGCCTGGCGAAGCAGGAAGAATCCGCCGCCGCCCAAGCCTGAAGCGTAGGGCTCAACGACCGCCAGTACCGCACTGATGGCGACGGCTGCGTCGAAAGCGTTGCCTCCCGCAATCATCACTTCCCGACCGGCGGCAGTCGCCTGGGGGTGTGCGGTTGCAATGGAGGCTTGATCAGGGTGATCGGGGCTGGCTTGGGCCAGCAATGCGCACATCAGCAACAGTGCGCCTGTAAACGAAGAAATCTGCTTGAGGTTCAGCGCCATGCGTCTCTCGCTTAAGTCGAAAATGGCAGTGATGCCAGTGTCTTCGGCGAAAGCGCGGATGCCGACGGGGGACCTTCAGTCAAACCTTCTTTGTAATGATCTCGTATTTGGTCATCAGTTCTTCTTTGCTCTCCACGTGGTTTTCATCCAGTGGAATGCAATCGACAGGGCACACCTGCTGACACTGTGGCTCGTCGTAGTGGCCGACGCATTCGGTGCACAGGTTCGGATTGATCACGTAGATCTCCTCACCTTGAGAAATCGCTTCGTTCGGGCACTCGGGTTCGCAGACGTCGCAATTGATGCAATCGTCGGTGATGATCAGGGACATGGATACTCCTGCCACGGTCGGCACCGGGGCATATGAAAACTAATGCGACGAATTGTGCCGTATTAGCGCTTCAGATGCACCCAGGCGTCGACGCAATGCCTTCAGCGTTTGAATTTCTCGTTCAAGGCCTGCATCACGGCCGGATGTACGAATTTGCTGATATCACCCCCCAACGCTGCGATTTCTCTGACCAGCGTAGATGAAATGAACGAGTAGCGTTCTGACGGCGTAAGAAAAAGACTTTCGACGTCCGGCGCCAACTGCTTGTTCATGTTGGCCAGTTGAAATTCGTATTCGAAATCGGACACTGCCCGCAGGCCGCGCAGCAGAACGTTAGCGTTTTGCTCCTGGGCAAAATGCGCGAGCAATGTGGAGAAGCCCATTACTTCGACATTGGGCAGGTGTTTAGTGACTTCACGCGCCAGATCCACGCGCTCTTCCAGCGAAAACAGAGGGCTTTTCTTCGGGCTGGCAGCCACGGCGATGACTACTTGATCGAACAGGCGCGAGGCGCGCTCAACCAGATCGCCATGACCCTTGGTGATCGGGTCGAAGGTGCCTGGATACAAAACTCGGTTCATCGCGTCGTCCTGGCCGGAGTCCGTTGGGGAGTGGGATGGTAGCGCAGCCTAACCGGTCGTGAAAGCCGGAGCGTCAGGACTGAAGCCGTTCGACCAACCCAGCCGCCAGCTGCGCCGTCAGCCCGTACACCGATAATTGAGGATTGGCGCCAATACTGGTGGGGAATAGCGAGCCGTCGTGAATCGACAGATTTTCCAGTTGGTGATGACGCCCCAGGCTGTCCACGACTGCAAGGCTTTGATCTTCTCCCATCGCACATCCTCCCATGACATGGGCGCTGCCCAGACGCGTTCGGAAAATTTCCATCCTTAGCCCATCGATCAATGCACGCGATTGAGCCAGCGTTGTCACATAGCGCGCATCGGCATGCAATGGCATCACCTTCTTTGCGCCGCCGGCAAACTGAATCTCGGCCATGCTGTGCAACGCCCGATGCAGACCATCCCACGCGTAGGACGACACCTGATAATCCAGCACCGGCGTCCCGTCGCCGCGCAGATGCACGTCACCACCAACGCTTTCGGGATGAAAACCATCACGCATCAATGCCAGCATCATCTGCGTATGCGGCAGTTGCGCCATGCGTTCGGCGTTCTCCTGGCCAAATCCTCCCAACAGCGTACTGGCCAGAGCAGGTTGCAGCGGAGGGACTTCCAGCTTGTAGGCCATCGGACCCGTGATGCCGTCGATCCATTGGAAATGATCTGAGTAAATCGACTGTGGCGCGCCGTAGAACGGGTTGATCACCTGATCGAACTGCGCCGCCGAAAAGCCAGTCAGGTGCAAAAACGTGCGCTTGCCCACGCGCTGGTGGGGATCTGGCGCATCGGAGCGCATCAGCAGCGCAGGCGTATTGATCCCGCCGCCAGACAGTACGGTGTGCCGGGCCTTGATGCTGATTTTTCGCCCGGTTGGCGCCACACAGCGCTCGTCCATGGCGACACATTCGACGCCCAGCACCTTGCCATTCTGGATGATCAGCCGGTCAGCGCGCGCCAGATACAGCAGCTCACCGTGGTTTTCCAGCGTGGCGGGAATGGTTGTCACCAGCATCGATTGCTTGGCATTGGTCGGGCAGCCCATGCCGCAGTAGCCAAGATTCCAGCAGCCGCGCACGTTACGCGGGATCACGCTCCAGCTGTACCCCAACGATTCACAGCCTTTGCGCACGACATCGTTGTTGGCGTTGGGCGGCATGATCCAGGGTGCGATGCCCAGCCGTTTTTCCATCTTGTCGAACCACGGTGCCATCTCGGCCGGGCTGTGACCTTTGATGGAATAGACATCTGCCCAGTGCCCCAGGGTCAGGGCCGGAGTGCGGAAACTCGACGTCCAGTTGATCAACGTCGTCCCGCCCACCGCCCGGCCCTGCAGAATGGTAATTGCGCCGTCTTTGCTCATCCGGCCGATACCCTCCTGGTACAGACTGGCGTAGGCCTGGTCTTCCAGCATCGTAAAGTCGGTGCTGGTCTTGAGCGGCCCTTCCTCGACGATGAGCACTTTTAGCCCCGCTGCGCTAAGAATTTCCGCCGTGGTGCCACCACCCGCGCCGCTGCCGACGATCACGACGTCAGCCTCCAGGGTGAGGTCCTTATCGAGCCTTGAGCCGTCGTAGGTTGTCCAGCCGCGGGCCAGGCCTTCGCGGAATATGTCGGGAACAGGCATATAACCTCGTTGCTTATTATTTTATTATTTTATTGTTTTCGACAGCGATCAGACTTTGGGTGGGCCGGGGTATCCGCACTGAGTCCACGACTCCGCGCTGCTGTACCACGCCATCATCACCAGTTGCAGCAGTGCGTTGTGGCCCATGCGCAACAGGTCCAGCGAGCTGTTTTCCCAGCGGTGCAGAAAATGGCGGATGTCTGCGTCGTCGGCGTTTTTCCAGCTGCCCCAAATGCCGGTCAGCGGCCCACGGGTGATTGCCATCGCCAGCACGTCGAACAGCTGTTGCGTCAGTTTGAGCATTTCTGGGGATAAGTGGGCGAGGGTGTAATCGGCGCTGTGCAATGTTGCGTCGGTTGCTGCCTCTGGCGACGATCTCGACACACTGCCGTCCAGCATCACCGGGATCAGCGCTCGCAGAAAGGGCAAGTCGCTGTCGCGCAGTACGCTGAAACCGTTGGACGCGGTGCTGCTGGAGCATCCGCTGAGGCTCGCTGTCACGCCGGCAGTGGCGAGGAATGCGCTGGCACAGAGCCCGATTTTCAGCATTTCCCGGCGTGAAACGCTTGGGGTTTGGGGCAGTTGGTTGATCATGGTTTTTATCTTTATTGTTGTTGTGGACCGATTTGGCGAACGGGCTAATCACGCCAGATACATTCCCTGTAGGAGCTGCCGAAGGCTGCGATACGTATCTGTCTGACCCACCGCAATCGCAGCCTCGCGGTGCTCGTCAGCTCCTACAGGAATCAGCGCCGGGTGCCGATTCGCTATCGGATAAACAATCGGTAAATCAGCTTCTGAATCGTCTTGCCATACGGCGGATAAATCAGCCGGGCAGCGTTGAAGCGTTGCTTGGTGAACACGCCTTTGGCCTTGCTGAAGGTCAGAAAGCCCTCGTGACCATGATAGTGGCCCATCCCGGAGGCGCCGATCCCGCCGAAAGGCAAGTCGTCCTGAGCGACGTGCAGCAAGGTGTCATTCAGACAAACACCGCCCGAATGCGTCTGTTCCAGCACACGCTGTTGCTCAAGCTTGTTGTAGCCGAAGTAGTAGAGCGCCAGTGGGCGAGGGCGTTGGTTGATGTAGTCAAATGCCTGCTCGATTCGGTCATACGGCACGATGGGCAAGAGCGGGCCGAATATCTCGTCTTGCATCACGATCATGTCGTCATTGACGTCGAGCAACAGGCTGAACGGCATGCGTCTGCCTTGTCCCCGAGCAAACAGCGAAATAATCTTCGCGCCTTTGCTGCTGGCGTCGACAAGATAGCGCTCAAGCCTGGCGACCTGCCTGGGGTTGATGATCGCGGTGTAGTCCGGGTTATCCGCAAGCGTCGGATAAAAGCCTGATACTGCCTGTTTGTAAGCTTCGACGAATCCAATCACGCGATCTCTGGGCACCAGCACGTAGTCCGGCGCTACGCAGGTTTGTCCTGCGTTCATGGTCTTGCCGAACGCGATACGCTCAGCTGCATCCTTGAGTGGGACATCTTGGGAAACGATGGCGGGTGATTTTCCACCCAGCTCCAGTGTGACCGGCGTCAGGTTCTCCGCTGCGGCACGCATCACGTGCCGGCCGACGCTGGTGGCGCCGGTGAACAATAAATGATCAAAAGGCAGTCTCGAAAACGCAATGCCGACCTCCGCTTCACCCAGGACCACACTGACCAGGTCCTGCGGGAAAACCTTCGCCAGTAATCGCTTGAGCAGTTCTCCGGTGGCGGGGGTTGACTCGCTCAGCTTGAGCATCACCCGGTTGCCTGCGGCCAATGCTCCCACCAGCGGACCGATGGCCAGAAATAGTGGGTAATTCCACGGCACGATGACGCCCACCACGCCAACAGGCTGATAAATGACTTTTGCCGATGCTGGCTGAAACGCCAACCCCACCTTGCGGCGCGACGGCCTCATCCACTTTTTCAGATGGCGGCTGGCGTAATGGATGTTGTGCAAGCTGGGCATGAGCTCGGCGAGCAAGGTTTCATCTGCGCTTCGATGACTGAAGTCAGCGCTGATGGCGTCGATCAACGCCTGCCTTTCGTCGCTGAGCAGCGTACGAAGCGTCTTCAGCCACTGCAGTCTTTGTGCTGCCGCCGGCATTGGATTGGCTGAGAAGGCTTGTCGTTGCTGGGCAAATACCTGTTCGAGCTCGCCCACATGAGAGTCTTGATGCTCTGGGGCTAGTAAGTGCGCGGACTCGGCAGGCATCTTGGTGGTTCCTTTTTTAGTTGTAGGCCTTTTCTAGAGTCAGTGCTCTATAAAGTCAATGTCCTACGCTACCCGAAGACATGGAGTCTCAATGCGCACGGATTATTTCGCGTTCTTCTTTTCCCTGTTTCTATCGCGTCTGGCCGATCAGATTCTGTTGTTTATCGTGCCGCTGATCGTCTACCAGACCACTGAAAGTGCATCCCTGGCTGGGCTGGCCTTTTTTATTGAGTCGCTGCCGCGCTATTTGGCCTTCCCGATCTGCGGCGCGCTGTGCGACCGGTTTTCGCCTATCAAGATCTTGCAGATCAGTCAGATTTATCGCGCTGTGGCCTGCGTCGTCGCCGTGCTCTTTAATGGCGTGTTCGAGGGCATTTACTGGCTGGTGATCCTGTCGGCAGTGTGCGGTGTGTTGACGACGCAGGGGATCATGGCAAGAGAAGTGGTCATGCCCCACATCTTTGCTCATTACCGCTACGCCAAAACCCTGTCGTACTCACAAATCGCCGACCAGAGCGGACTGGTTTTGGGCCCGCTGGTGGCAGCTTTACTGTTGGAAGTATGGACGTGGCACGCAGTTGTGATCGGTGTCGCCAGTCTTTTTATGCTGGCAGAAATGGCAATGTGGTTCTGGAAAAAACAAAGCACTGCTGTATTGCCGCGCTTCGAGCAGCATCCCGGTGCCTGGATCAAACCGCTCAAAATCGCTTTCGGGCATATCTCCTCCACGCCGCAGTTGCAGAAAATCATTACGTTGGCGGTCGGGGTAAACCTGATGATCGGCGTTACATTAGCGACTTCGGCGGCCATGGTGGTCGGCTCGTTTGGTGAATCAAAAGACCACTATGCTTTGCTGCAGGCACTGGGCGCCGGGGTCACAATCGCCATTCTGATGGTGCTCGCCAGATTCGATCTGCCCCTCAAGCTGCTGGGCGTCGCTTCCTATTCGCTTATTGTGCTCGGCGCATTGATCAGCGCTACAAGCCCTACGCTCAGTGGCTATGTGTTCGGTTTTCTGTTGATCGTCGGCTTCGACAAGATGTTCAACGTGTACATCCGCAGCGTTCGTCAGCAGGTAATTCCGGTGAAGGATTTCGGCAAAACCGTGGGCGTTATTACCTTGCTCAACAATGTTTCGCAGCCGTTGGCTGGTTTGCTAGTAGCACTGCTGACGGCGCCCATGGGTTTGCGTGGAGTCATTATCGGGTTGGCGTCGCTGACCTGCATAATCGGAGTCAGCGTAACGCTCATGTTCAAAGCCCGGAATGCTGCGTCGGTCGATGGATGATGGCTGCACTCCTGGCAGACGCTTGCGTTAAGATCCGGAGTACGCCGTTACATCTGGATCTCCGAGCTGAATATGGCCCCTCGCATCAAAACCCGCCAACGCATCGTGCAGAGCAGTCTCGAACTGTTCAATCTGCACGGTGAGCGCAGCATCAGCACTAACCACATTGCTGCGCACATGGAGATTTCACCGGGCAATCTGTATTACCACTTCCCTAACAAGCAGGCGATCATCGCCGAGCTGTTCACCGAATATGAAGTACTGGTAGACAGTTTTCTGCATCCACCCAAGGGCCGTCTGCTCACCATCGAAGATCAGCGCCATTACCTGTTGGCCATTCTCGACTGTATGTGGCGTTATCGATTTCTGCACCGCGACCTCGAACATCTGCTTGAAGCCGACCCTGAACTCGCTGCGCGCTACCGGCGTTTCTCTCAGCACTGCCTGATCCAGGCCATGGCGATTTTCGGTGGTTTTGTCGAGGCGAACATCCTCGCCATGGACAACGTCCAGATCGAATCGCTGACGCTCAATGCGTGGATCATCCTGACCTCGTGGATCCGTTTTCTTTGCACCTTGCGCGAAGACGCCGCATTCCTCAGCGAGGACGCCGTGCGCCGTGGCGTTTATCAGGTGCTGATGCTGACAATGGCCTACGTCACCCCGCAGGCGAGCGATGCCGTCAATGCGCTGTGCGAAGAATTTTACGTGCCGCTGATTCAGGCATTGGAGGAAGCGCACTGAAGCTTGTCTATCTGTTCATGTTCAACGAATGATCCCTTTCGATTGCCAGCAGGAGCCCATCATGTCCATCGCGCAACTGATCAGCCCACAACAATTGGCTGAACGCCAACAACAACCGGGGCTGGTGATACTCGATTGTCGTTCCTCGCTTGAAGACCTGGATTACGGTCAACGCAGCTACGCAGAAGGGCACATTGAGGGCTCGTGTTATGCCGATCTGCTCAATGACCTGAGTGGCGCTATCAAGAAAGGCGTGACTGGGCGCCATCCGCTTCCCAATCCGCAGATGTTGATTGAGCGCCTGCAAACCTGGGGTGTGAATAACGACAGCGATATCGTGCTGTATGACGACGGCCCCGGCGCTTTTGCCGCCCGGGCATGGTGGTTGCTGGCATGGCTGGGCAAGCGCGAGGGCGTGTTCATCCTCGACGGCGGTTTGAAAGCCTGGCACGCAGCAGGTCTGCCGTTGAGCCTGGACTCGGCCTC
Source organism: Pseudomonas rosaeacicularis (assembly GCF_057128745.1). Taxonomy (NCBI): domain Bacteria; kingdom Pseudomonadati; phylum Pseudomonadota; class Gammaproteobacteria; order Pseudomonadales; family Pseudomonadaceae; genus Pseudomonas; species Pseudomonas rosaeacicularis. The sequence continues at coordinate 142,496 of NZ_JBSKHT010000010.1, read as the reverse complement.
GCACAAGCCGGGCTTTTTCAGCGGCCAGCCCGATGAGTCGCTGGTGTTGACGGCTCAAGAGCTGCAGGAGCGATTGGGGCAACCTGAGCTGACCTTGATCGATGCTCGGGCGCCAGCGCGCTTCCGGGGTGAAGTCGAGCCGATCGATCCGGTTGCTGGCCATATTCCGGGCGCGAAGTGCGCAGCCTTCACGGATAACCTTGGCGCTGATGGGCGGTTTCTGCCTGCCGAGCAGCTCAAGCAGCGTTTTGCCCAGACGCTGGCGGGGCGTTCACCGGACAACCTGGTCGCCTATTGCGGCTCAGGAGTGACGGCTTGCCATAACCTATTCGCGTTGTGCCTGGCGGGCTATCCGTTAGGCGGGCTATATGCCGGTTCGTGGAGCGAGTGGATCACTGATCCCGCGCGTGAAGTCGCGACCGGCGAGTAACCTAACGCCATGCATAGGTTCTGTAGGAGCTGCCGAGGTACGAAGGCTGCGATGCGGTGTGTCAGGGAAACCGCTATCGCAGCCTTCGTAACCTCGGCAGCTCCTACCGGCGGCGTTGCTCCGCTAACGCAGGCGATTCAAATCTGGCCCATCCCCCAGCGCAGCAAGAAGAACACCAGCAAACCGCCACCAATCGTCGCCAGCAGATTTCGGCTAAACGCGGCAATCGCTATCGCCACAATGCCTGCCAGCAAATACGCGTTATCCAGCCCCAACTGCCAATGCTCGCCATCCGGAATCAACATCCCCGGCACTACAATGGCTGTCAGTACGGCCGTGGGCACGTAATGCAGACCTTGGCGCACCACGGGCGGGAAATGCAGGTTCGGCCAGGCGAACAGGCTGTAGCGCAGCATAAAGGTGATCGCGGTCATTCCGAGGATCAGCCACCAATAGCTCATGAATGAAGCTCTCCGCTGGATGCATCTTCAGGTGTACGCCAGCGTTCCAGGGCTACGCCAACGGCAATGCCGCTGAACGCTGCGGCCATTAAACCGAGCTTGTAGGGCAGGGTGTAGGTTATGAGCCCGACTGCGCCGGCAGCCAATGCGGCGGCTATTTGCGGTTTATTACGCAGCAGTGGCACGACAATGCCAATGAAGGTCGCCAGCATCGCGAACTCCAGGCCCCAGCTTGCCATGTCCGGCACTGCATGCCCGAACAACACCCCCACCAACGAACTGCTCACCCAACAGGCATATAAAGCGCTGGTCACGCCGAGCCAATACCAATGCGCCAAGGGCGTGCGGCCATGCACCAGATAAAAACGCTGAACCACGGCAAATGTTTCGTCGGTCAGCCAGAAGGCCAGCAACAGGCGCCATCGCTGGGGCAGCCCTTGCACTTGGGGCTGCAACGTTGCGCTGTACAGGACGTGGCGCAGGTTGACGATGAAGGTGGTCAGCAAAATCACAACGGCGCTGGCACCGGTGCCCATCAGGCTGATGACGATGAACTGCGCGGAGCCGGCGTAGACGAACAGCGACATCCCCACGGCTTGCCATAACGACAACCCCGAGATCCCGGCCAGGGTTCCAAAGATGATGCCGAAGGGCGCAATGCCGACCAGCATCGGCACACTGTCGCGAAGGCCGCGAACGAAGAGTTGACTGCGAGGCATGGGAGTTTCTCCTTATGCCCGGCATGTTAAGCGAGTGGTTACTGGGTGTCTTGGATGTTTGTGCACGGGTGCTGGCTCCTACAAACCCGGGGAACCGTGCACATCCAGCAGCCAGGCCGGAATCCTTCGCTCAAGGTAATAGCTCGGGTTTTTGATTGATCCATCGACAAATCCGACATGGCCGCCCCGGCTTTGCAGGTCGAATTCGGTGCTGGCGGACAGCTCCGACATTTCGGGCAGGCTGTGCTTGAACACGAACGGATCATCCAGCGCCTGGATCAGCAGGGTTGGGGTGCGGATGTCTCCGAGAAAGTAACGGCTGGAAGCACGACGGTAATAGTCCTGCGCATCAGCAAAGCCATTCAGTGGCGCGGTCACCCGGCCATCGAAGTCCCAGAACGTGCGCATGTTCTCCAGCGAGCCCAGGGCTGCCAATTCTGCCAGCCCTTCACTCAGTCCTTCGTGCTGGAAACGCCGCTGCTTGTCCTTGATGTAGCCCACCATTTCGCGCATGAAGTGCCGCTGATAGACCTTGGAAAAGCCTTGGCCGATCCGGTCTGCGCATTCGTCCAGCCGAAACGGTACTGACACCGCCACAGCTCCCTGCAGATTGCTGTCCAGCCCAGACTCGCCTAAGTGTTTGAGCAAAATATTGCCGCCCAGCGAATAGCCTACGGCGTACAACGGGGCCAGAGGCCGAGCCGCACGCAGATGGGCGATGACCGCAGCCAAATCCTCACTCGCGCCGGAGTGGTAGCTGCGTGACAGCAAATTCGGTTCGCCAGAACAGCCGCGCCAGTTCAGTGCCACGCTGGCCCAGCCGTGTGTCGCCATGGCTTGTTGCAGCCCTGCCACGTATGGGGAATTGCTGGAACCGGTTAGGCCATGAAGTACTAAAACCAGTGGGACGTCCGCCTCGTGAGGGCCGTGCCAGTCCATGTCGAGAAAGTCGCCGTCTTCCAGCCACATCCGCTCGCGCCGACGCTCAAGGTGAACGGTTTTGCGCCAGAGCGGGCCCCACAAGGTCTGCAAGTGCGGGTTGCCCAAGCCAGTGGCGGGTTTGAAGGGTTTGGCGCAGAAGCTTGGCACGCGTAGCTCCGGTGGCAGTTCAGGTATTTGCATTCGGTCTGTAGGAGCCAACTTGTTGGCGAGGCGGCGTGTCGGGCTAAACGCCTCGCGAATAAATTCGCTCCTACAGGGATGCGTCAGCCCGCAGTTACGCTTCTTTCCCACAATGCGTAATGCACTTGCCCGGCTTTTTTCTCGCGGTGCAGACGCCAGTTACCCGGCAGCCCCAATGTGGACGGAGCCGTCTCGCTTTCAGTGTAGATCCACGCGTTATCGGCCAGCCAGTGGCGTTCTTCCAGCAAGGTGCACGCCGGGACGAGCAGGTTCTGGTGGAAAGGCGGGTCCAGGAAGACCACGTCGAACTGCTCGGCGGGCTGAGTTTCGAGATAACGCAGCGCGTCGTCCTTGGCGGCCTTGCCCACTGTGCAACGCAACGTCCCCAGATGCTCGCGCAGGTTGGACACGACGGCAGAGTTGCTGTCCAGCGCCAGGCCCATGGTGGCGCCACGGGACAGCGCTTCGAGGTACAACGCGCCGCTGCCGACGAACGGGTCGAGCACGCGGGCGCCTGCGATGTACGGCGCAAGCCAGTTGAAGACTGTTTCCCGGACGCGGTCCGGTGTAGGACGCAGGCCCGGGGTGTCAGGGAAACTCAGGCGTCGACTGCGCCATTCGCCGCCGATAATCCGTAGATGGCCGAGACCGGTATGGATTTTGTGCCCTTTGTGGATACGGGGCGGCTGATTAGTAGGCATTAATGCTCCGGAACGCCGAGCGGTTGCTCGGCCGGTTTGTCAGTGGGCGGTGGCAATGGCTTCTGCGGCACGGTTGGCCCTGCAGTCACGATCACCAGCTTGTCGGCGTCGAGGTGCTTGTTCATGACAGCTTTGACCTGCTCGATGGTCAGGCTTTGCGACTGCTGCATGAAGTCTTCAAGGTAGTTCAGTGGTAGGCCGTAGAAGCCGATAGCGCCCAGTTGCCCGACGATTGCCGAGTTGCTTGCGGTCGACAGCGGGAAGCTGCCGGCCAATTCGCGCTTGGCGTCGTCCAGCTCTTTCTGGGTTGGGCCATTGGCAAGGTAGTCACGGACGATGTCCTTGACCAGCTTGAGCGTGTTGTCGCTCAGCTCGGCGCGGGTTTGCAGTCCGATCATGAACGGGCCTTGGGCCTGCATCGGCGTGAACCCTGAGGATACGCCGTAGGACAGTCCGCGTTTTTCGCGGACTTCGGTCATTAGTCTGCTGCCAAAACCACCACCGCCCAGCACCGAGTTACCCAGCGACAAGGCTGCGTAGTCGGGGTCGGCGCGGTCGATGCCCAGTTCGGCGAGCATCAAATGAGTCTGTTTGGACGGGAACTCAATGTGAGTTTCAACGGCTCCGGGCTGCGCAGGCTGCGGCATTTTCGGCAGCGCGGGGCCTTTGGGCAGCGACGATGAAACCTCTGCTGCGACTGCCTCGGCCTCACTGCGTGACAGATCGCCAACCAGCGCGATCACGGTGTTGCCTGCCGCATAGGCCCGGGCATGAAAGGCTTTTAACTGAGCAATGGTGATCGGCGTAATGCTTTTGGCAGTGCCGTCGCTCGGGTGGGCGTAAGGATGATCACCGTACAGTCGCTTGAACAGCTCATCGCCCGCCAGCTTTCCAGGGTTTTGCTTCTGGTATTCAAAGCTTGCCAGTAGCTGGTTTTTGATTCGCGCCAGTGAGTCGGTCGGGAAAGTTGGCTTGCCGACGACCTCCGAGAACAGCTTCAGCGCAGGATCGCGTTTATCCGTCGCGCTCAGGCTGCGCAGCGACGCCACTGCCATGTCGCGATAAGAGCCATTGCCGAAGTCGGCCCCCAGGCCTTCAAAACCCTCGGCGATGGCGCTGACGTCCTTGCCTTTGACGCCTTCATTGAGCATAGCGTTGGTGAGCAGCGCTATGCCGGGCGTCTTTTGATCCTGGCTGCTGCCAGCGGCGAAGATCAGTCGCAAATCGAACATTGGCAACTCATGAGCTTCGACAAACATGACCTTGGCGCCTTCGGCGGTTTGCCAGGTCTGGATATTCAGGTCGCGGCGTGCAGGTGCTTTGCCATCGAGTTCTTTCAGTGATTCTAACGTGTTGGCCGGTTTGGCCGGCGTTTGCTCTGGGGTTGCCGAAGGTGCTGTCGCCTCGGGTGCTGTGTCGGCAAAAACAGAGGTCGCGCCGAACAGGCCGAGCGTCATGGCGATCAGCAGCGCAGTGGCCCGCGGTCGCGCCTGTAGTGTCACGTTGCGCTTACTCATGGGCTTTCTCCTCAGGCAAAACATGCGCAACGGCAAGGCGTTCGCGGGTGAAATACGTGCGAGCAGCCTTCTGGATGTCTTGCGGAGTGACGCTTTGCAGCGCTTCAAGCTCCTCGTCCATCAATTTCCACGACAAGCCGACTGTTTCCAGTTGGCCGATGGTGGTCGCCTGGCTGGTGATCGAATCGCGTTCGAACACCACGCCGGCAATCACTTGCGCGCGAACACGCTCAAGCTCTTCCTTTGACGGCGGTTTGGTTTTCAGCTCGTTGAGCAGGCGCCAGATTCCGGCTTCGGCGTCCGCAAGCGTCTTGTTCTTTTGCGCATTCGGCGTGGCGTTGATGGTGAACAGGCTGTCGCCACGGGTAAAGGCGTCGTAATCGGACGATGCGCCGCTCACCAGTTCTTCGCCACGCTCCAGACGTGCAGGAATGCGGGCGCTGTAGCCGCCGTCGAGCAGGGCAGAAATCAACCGCAGGGCATTGACCATGCGCGGGTCTACAGCGGTGGAGAGGCTGGGGACGTTGAAACCGTACATCAGCCCCGGTAACTGCGTCGCCACGTGAAGGGTGATCTGGCGTTCGCCGGGCTCGGCCAGCTCCAACGGTTTTTTAGCGGGAGGTACGTCACGGCGAGGCACCGGTCCGAACCAACGTTCGGCCAGGGCTTTCACTTCGTCCGGTTTTACATCGCCGACCACGACCAGCGTGGCGTTGTTCGGCACGTACCAGGATTCGTACCAGTGGCGCAGCTCTTGAACGTTCATGCGATCAAGGTCAGCCATCCAGCCGATAGTCGGCGTGTGATAGCCGCTGGCGGGGTAGGCCATGGCTTTGAAGCGCTCATAAGCTTTGGAGTTTGGCTTGTCATCGGTGCGCAGCCGGCGCTCTTCCTTGATGACTTCGATCTCGCGGCTGAATTCTTCCGGCGGCAGACGCAGCGTCGCCATGCGGTCGGCTTCCAGCTCAAATGCCACGCTCAGGCGATCGCGGGCCAGTACCTGGTAATAAGCGGTGTAATCGTCGCTGGTGAAGGCGTTTTCCTCAGCGCCCAGGTCGCGCAGCATCAGCGACGCCTCGCCAGGGCCTGCTTTGGAGCTGCCTTTGAACATCATATGCTCTAGAGCGTGAGACAGGCCGGTCTGGCCTGGGGTCTCGTAGCTCGACCCGACCTTGTACCAAACCTGAGAGACCACGACGGGCGCGCGATGGTCTTCGCGCACGACGACTTTGAGGCCGTTATCCAGGGTGAACTCATGGGTGGGTTGCGGGTCGGCAGCCAAAGCCGTCAAGGGCAGGCAAATCGTGCTGAGCAGCAGGCCTGCGGCGCAGCGGGCTAGAGCATTCATTCGTAATCGGAACCTTCGAAGCGGCCAGCGCGAACTTAGCGCTGGCGGGCGCGGGGGTGTTAGGATAGCGGCCGGTTTGCTTGCCGACTACGACTAAGATGTAGGAGCTTTCGGATAAGGTCCTGCCAGAACGCAGATCCCTTGTAGAAGCTGCCGAAGGCTGCGAAGCGATTCGCGGGCTTATCCCGGCCTAGCCAGCAGATGAACAAGCGAACGTAAAAGCAGTCTGTTTCGCATCAATAGAATTTTTCAGAGGCGCCGCTCTGGCGCGTCGCTACCGTGAGATAGCCGTCCTCCATGTTTGGTTCCAACGACGACAAGAAGACCCCAGCCCCGGCTGGCGAGAAGAAAGGCCTGTTCGGATGGCTGCGCAAAAAGCCGCAGGAAACCGTCGCCGATCAGCCCCAAGACTTATCCACAGCAGCGCCTGAACCCGTCGTCGAACAGACGCCGGTCGTTGCTGAGCCGCAGATTGCGCCAGCAACCGCGCCTGAGCCCGTCGTGCAAGTCACCGCACCGGTCGAGCTTGCTCCCGCTGCCGAGCAGATAGCGCCTCAAGTGCCAGCCGCCCAGCCATGGCTGAAACTGCCGGTCGCTGAAGAGCCGGTTGCGCTGACCGATGAGCGCGAGCCCCACGTCACGCCGCAAATTCCCGCGCATACGGCCTCTCACATCGAGCCGGCCCTTGTTCCTCCTGCAGAAGTTGCCCAAGCGCCTGTTGCTGTCCCCCCGGCTGAATCCGCGCCTGCCGTAGAGCCGTTGCCCGTTGCGGCCACCCCGGCCCCCATTGCCGAGCCTGTATTCCCAGCGCCTGCGGTCACAGTCGTGCCGACGACGCAAACCCCCGCGCCTGTTGTTGCTCCGGTTATTCCGGCGCCGCTCGTCGAGCCACCTTCTGTCCCTGTCAGTACCGCACCCGTTGCGACCGCGGAATCGAAACAACCCGGCTTTTTCGCCCGTCTCAAGCAAGGCCTGTCGAAAACCAGCGCCAGTCTGGGCGAAGGCATGGCCAGTCTGTTCCTTGGCAAGAAGGCCATCGACGACGACATGCTCGATGAGCTTGAGACCCGTTTGTTGACCGCTGACGTCGGCGTCGAAGCCACGACATTGATCGTCAAGAACCTGACCCAGAAGGTCGCGCGCAAGCAGTTGACCGACAGCGATGCGCTGTACGCCTCCCTGCAGGGTGAATTGACCGCGATGCTCAAGCCAGTTGAGCAGCCGCTGGTGATCAAGAGCGAGCACAGGCCATTTGTGATTCTGGTGGTGGGCGTCAATGGCGCGGGCAAAACCACGACCATCGGCAAGCTGGCGAAAAAGCTCCAGCTCGATGGCAAGAAAGTCATGCTGGCGGCGGGCGACACGTTCCGCGCGGCGGCAGTTGAACAGCTTCAAGTGTGGGGCGAGCGCAACAGCATTCCGGTCATTGCCCAGCATACTGGCGCTGACTCTGCGTCAGTGATCTTCGACGCCGTGCAGGCCGCCAAGGCCCGTGGCATTGATGTGCTGATCGCCGACACCGCCGGTCGACTGCACACCAAAGACAACCTGATGGAAGAACTGAAGAAGGTTCGCCGGGTAATCAGCAAGCTCGACGCCGACGCGCCCCACGAAGTGCTGCTGGTGTTGGACGCTGGCACAGGGCAGAACGCAATCAATCAGGCCAAGCAGTTCAATCAGACCGTCAATTTGACTGGCCTTGTGTTGACCAAACTCGATGGCACCGCCAAGGGCGGGGTTATCTTCGCCCTGGCCAAGCAGTTCGGTCTGCCGATTCGTTATATCGGTGTCGGTGAAGGCATCGACGACCTGCGCACATTCGAGGCCGAAGCGTTCGTTCAGGCCTTGTTCGCGGAACGGGAGCGTCCATGATTCGTTTCGAGCAGGTTGCCAAACGCTATCCAAATGGCCATGTAGGCCTGCATGAACTGAGCTTTCGCGTGCGTCGCGGCGAATTTTTGTTCGTTACCGGGCATTCCGGTGCAGGCAAAAGTACGCTGCTGCGCTTGCTGTTGGCGATGGAGCGTCCAACGTCCGGCAAATTACTGCTGGCGGGGCAAGACCTCGGTCAGATCAGCAGCGCGCAGATTCCCTTTCTACGTCGCCAGATTGGTGTGGTGTTTCAGAATCACCAGCTGTTGTTCGACCGCACGGTGTTCAACAACATCGCGCTGCCGTTGCAGATCCTCGGCCTGTCGAAGTCTGACATCGTCAAGCGTGTCGATTCGGCTCTTGAGCGTGTGGCGCTGTCGGATAAAGCCGAGCTGTATCCTGGCGATTTGTCCACAGGTCAGCAGCAACGGGTCGGGATTGCCCGCGCCATCGTTCACCGGCCGGCCTTGCTACTGGCGGATGAGCCCACCGGTAACCTCGATCCACGATTGGCTGCAGAGATCATGGGTGTTTTTGAAGACATCAATCGTCTAGGCACAAGCGTGCTGATCGCCAGTCACGACTTGGCCCTGATCGCACGCATGCGCCACCGCATGCTGACCCTGCAACGCGGTCGATTGATCGGTGATGGGGAGGCGGGCGCATGAGTGCCACACGTAGCCCCAAAGTGTCCGAGCGCGTCGCACCCAAAGCCGGCGAACCTGACCCGAAGAAGAAAAAGCAGCGCAGCGAAGACGACGGTCCTGATTTTGGCACCCTGTTTCATGCCTGGATTGAAGCGCACCGCTCAAGCCTGCTCGACAGCTTGCGTCGGTTGGGCAAGCAGCCGATCGGCAGCTTCTTCACTTGTTTGGTCATGGCGATTGCCTTGAGCCTGCCGATGGGCTTGTCGTTGCTGCTGAGCAATGTCGAGCGCTTGGGCGGGTCCTGGCAGCGCGCTGCGCAGATTTCACTTTATCTGCAGCTGGATGCTTCGCCCAACGAGGGTGATGCACTGGTTGGCCAGATCAAAGGCATGCCTGGCGTCGCCGATGCGCAGTACATCAGCCGTGATCAGGCGCTTAACGAGTTCCAGCAGCAGTCGGGACTGGGTGAGGCGCTGAAGGAATTGCCGGAGAATCCGTTGCCGGGAGTGGTGGTGGTCACGCCTGACGAGGTTGACAAACCCGCGCTGGAGGCGTTACGTACGCGTCTGGCCGAATTGCCCAAGGTTCAGCAGGCCCAGCTGGATCTGGTGTGGGTCGAGCGGCTGGCCGCTATTCTCAAGTTGGGTGACCGCTTCGTTTTCGGTCTGACTTTGCTCTTGGTGGCGGCGTTGTTACTGGTCATCGGTAACACCATTCGTCTGCACATCGAGAATCGTCGCACGGAAATCGAGGTCATCAAGCTGGTTGGCGGTACTGATAGCTATGTACGCAGGCCCTTCCTTTATATGGGCGCGCTGTATGGGCTGGGGGCGGGTTTCCTGTCCTGGGGCGTGCTCGCGTTTGGCTTGAACTGGTTGAACGAGGCAGTGGTTCGGCTGGCGGGGCTGTACGGCAGCAATTTCTCGCTGGCGGGCGTACCTGCCGCCGACGGTCTGTCGCTCTTGCTTGGCGCCGTGCTGTTGGGGTATATCGGTGCGTGGATTGCAGTGGCGCGCCATTTGAGAGAGCTGGCACCTCGTTAAGTTATCGTTCAGTTTTCCCGTGTATATTTTGTTTCATCTATTGACTTTTCAGCTCAGGGAACTTGTTTAGCGGTCCCCGGTCAATTTCGCAGTGCTGAACTGCACGAATACGTGAGTCGGAGGTTTTTTCGTATGACCACTTCTTTGCAACCTGTTTATGCCCTGGTTCCCGGTGCAAACCTGGAAGCCTATGTGCACACGGTCAACAGCATCCCGCTGCTGACCCCTGAACAGGAGCGTGAACTGGCCGAGAGTCTCTATTATGAGCAGGATCTTGGGGCGGCTCGGCAGATGGTGCTCGCCCACCTGCGTTTTGTTGTGCATATCGCACGCAGTTATTCCGGATACGGTCTGGCTCAGGCTGACCTGATCCAGGAAGGTAACGTCGGCTTGATGAAAGCCGTGAAGCGCTTCAACCCTGAGATGGGTGTGCGTTTGGTGTCTTTTGCAGTGCACTGGATCAAGGCGGAAATTCACGAGTTCATCCTGCGCAACTGGCGCATCGTGAAGGTCGCGACCACCAAAGCCCAGCGCAAACTGTTCTTCAACCTGCGCAGTCAGAAGAAGCGTCTGGCCTGGCTGAATAACGAAGAAGTGCATCGCGTGGCTGAAAGCCTGGGCGTTGAGCCGCGCGAAGTGCGCGAGATGGAAAGCCGTTTGACCGGTCATGACATGGCGTTCGACCCGGCTGCAGAAGCCGACGACGACAGCGCATTCCAGTCGCCGGCCAACTATCTGGAAGACCATCGTTACGATCCGGCGCGTCAGCTGGAAGATTCCGACTGGACTGATACCTCCACCGCGAACCTGCACGAAGCGTTGAACGTGCTGGACGATCGCAGCCGCGACATTCTCTATCAGCGCTGGCTGGCTGAAGAGAAGGCGACGCTGCATGACTTGGCCGAGAAGTACAACGTCTCTGCCGAGCGGATTCGTCAGCTTGAGAAAAGCGCGATGAACAAGCTCAAGGTCTCGATTGCTGCGTAAGCGGTGAGCGCTACAATTAAAAACGCCCCGATCTGATCGGGGCGTTTTTGTTTGGGCCGTGTCGCGTTAGGCGCTTGTCGTGGGAGGGAGCTTGCTCGCGAGACGGCGGCACAGTCGAAAAATATGTATCGGATGCGCTGGCCTCTCGCGAGCAAGCGCCCTCCAACTTTATGGTCATCACCAGCGACGGCTGTGATTGAGCCCCACCAGATACTCATCTCCTCCCAACTGGCGCATCTGCTGTCGAATCCAGCCAGCGCGCCGCGACACATAACTGCTCGGTCGGCTGGCGCTCCATTCCCGTGGATTAGGCAGCACGGCGGCCAGATAACTCGCCTGTTGCGTCGATAACTGTCCCGCGTTCACATGGAAATGATGCTGCGCAGCAGCTTGCGCACCGAACACGCCGTCATCCCACTCTACGCTGTTCAGGTAAACCTCAAGAATTCGCTGCTTGGACCACAAGATCTCGATCAGACCGGTAAACCAGGCCTCCAGCCCTTTGCGAAAGTAACTGCGACCCGACCACAGGAACAGGTTCTTTGAAACCTGCTGGCTCAGCGTACTGGCGCCGCGCAACGAACCGCCCTGTTCGTTGTGGACAAGCGCTGCCTGGATGGCGTCGATGTCGAAACCCCAGTGCTCGGCGAACTTCTGATCTTCCCCGGCAATGACAGCGACTTTCAAGTCGTCAGAGATTTTGTCCCACGGCTGCCAGTCGCGCTGCAGGTCGATGGGCTGGCCGTTGAACCACGATTCGACCTTGCGTTCTACCATCAGCGCGGTACCGGGCGGCGGCACCCAGCGAAAGATCAATACCAGCACGACACTCGCCGCTGCGAACCAGAGCAGGCCTTTGACAACACGTTGAAGAAGGAAACGCAGCATAGAGATGGCTTGGCCGAACCCATTGAGCGGGCCATTATACAGACCACGCGCCATTGAACGATTTTTGACTGGAGTTACACATGCTTCGAACCTTCCTGATGTTGGCAGCCTTCTTCGGTTTCACTGGCGTTGCGCTGGGCGCCTTCGGCGCACACGGCCTGAAAAATCGCCTGAGCGCCGAGTACATGGCGATCTTCCAGACCGGCGTGCTTTACCAGTTGATCCACGCGCTGGCGATCTTTGGTGTGGCATTGCTGGCGATGCAGATCCAGGGCCGACTGGTTACCTACGCGGGCATCGCGTTCACGCTGGGTATCATCCTGTTCTCTGGCAGTCTTTATCTGCTGACCCTGACCGGCATCACAAAGCTCGGAATCATCACCCCGTTTGGTGGCCTGTGCTTCTTGCTGGGGTGGGCGATCCTGGGATGGACCGCCTGGCAATTGGGCGTCGAAAGGCTCTGATCGGGCAAACCTGACTCGCCAGTCCAGCGCAAGACGAATGGCGCTGCTTTGCCTTGGTCATCCCGACTGATCGGGCTAGAATGCTCGCCCCCTAAAATGATGGCTGCCGACCCGCATGCACATTCAGTTGAACGGTGAACCCTATGAAGTGCCCGATGGCGAAACCGTCGCGGCGCTGCTGACGCGTCTGGAGCTGGTCGGACGTCGAATCGCGGTTGAGCTCAATCTGGATATCGTCCCGCGCAGCCAACATGTGTCCACGGCCCTGCGCGATGGCGATCAGGTTGAAGTGGTCCACGCAATCGGTGGCGGCTAGGTCGCCTCTGTCAGTCCAGACAACTGCAAGAACCTCAATCACACAGAGGATTTCCGATGAGCAACGTTCGTAGCGACAAGCCCTTCATCGTGGCCGGTCGGACTTTCCAGTCGCGCCTGCTGGTTGGCACCGGTAAATATAAGGACATGGAAGAAACCCGTCTGGCCATCGAAGTCTCGGGCGCTGAAATCGTGACCGTGGCCGTGCGCCGAACCAACCTGGGCCAGAACCCCAACGAGCCGAACCTGCTCGACATCCTGCCACCAGATCGCTACACGATCCTGCCGAACACCGCAGGCTGCTACGACGCCATCGAGGCCGTGCGCACCTGCCGTCTGGCGCGTGAACTGCTCGACGGCCACAACCTGGTCAAGCTCGAAGTGCTGGCTGATCAGAAGACCCTGTTCCCCAACGTGATTGAAACCCTCAAGGCCGCCGAAACGCTGGTCAAGGACGGTTTCGACGTGATGGTTTACACCAGCGACGACCCGATCATTGCCCGCCAGTTGGCCGAAATTGGTTGCTGCGCGATCATGCCGCTCGCCGGTTTGATCGGCACCGGTCTGGGCATCTGCAACCCTTACAACCTGCGAATCATTCTTGAAGAATCGAAAGTCCCGGTGCTGGTCGATGCCGGTGTCGGCACTGCGTCTGATGCCACCATCGCCATGGAGTTGGGTTGCGAAGCGGTATTGATGAACTCGGCGATCGCCAACGCGCAACAGCCGATCCTGATGGCTGAAGCGATGAAACACGCCATTCTGGCTGGCCGCATGGCATATCTTGCCGGGCGCATGCCGAAAAAACTCTATGCCAGCGCGTCCTCGCCGCTGGATGGTCTGATCAAGTAAGAGCCCGTTGATGATTGACTCACAAACGCCTGACCCGCTTCCCGAAGACGAAGTGATGAACGAAGAAGACGGTACACCGCCGAGCGATACTCGCGAGCATCGCCGTATCAAGAGCTTCGTGATGCGTGCCGGTCGCATGACCGAAGGCCAGCAACGCGGTCTGGATCAAGGCACGCCGTTGTTCGTTCTGCCGCTGGCCGACGCGCCAGTCGACTTTGATCAGGTGTTTGGCCGCTCGGCGCCGCGCACTCTGGAAATCGGCTTCGGCATGGGGCATTCGCTGCTGGAGATGGCAGCCGCTGCCCCCGAGCACGACTTCATTGGCGTGGAAGTGCATCGTCCGGGTGTCGGCGCACTGCTCAACGGCGTGTTGACTCAGGGGCTGACCAATCTGCGGGTCTACGATTGCGATGCGATTGAAGTGCTCAACCGCTGCATTGCCGACAACAGCCTTGATCGCCTGATGCTGTTCTTCCCCGACCCGTGGCACAAGTCGCGTCATCACAAGCGCCGCATCGTGCAGGCCGAGTTCGCCGAGTTGGTGCGCAGCAAGCTAAAAGCCGGCGGCGTGCTGCACATGGCCACCGACTGGGAACCTTACGCGGAGTACATGCTGGAAGTGATGAACGTAGCGCCGGGTTATCGCAACCTCGCCGAAGACGGCAAATGCGTGCCGCGCCCTGCGGAACGCCCGATCACCAAATTCGAGCGCCGGGGCGAACGCCTTGGGCATGGAGTTTGGGATTTGAAGTTCGAAAAAATCTCTTGATTGACTGTCCTGTCGCGCCCCTTCAACGACCGGGCGCGAAGAGGACATTTATGTCCGAACTTTCCTACCTGCTTTAGCGAGCTATCCCGATTTTTTAGCGCCAGTGTCTGGCGTTTTATCTCCGGCCAATCACTTAGCCTCTCGCGGTTGCACATTTTCAACCAAACGAGAGAGTCTGAAAGATGAAAAAACTATTGGGTCTTGCGTCGCTTGCCGCCCTGATCGCCGTTACCAGCGGCTGCGTCAGTTACAACGCTAGCCAGCCAGCGATGCCGCTGTCGGGCGAAGTCAAAACCGACCTCAAAGCAGATGTAAAAGTGGGTGAGGCAATCAGCGGCGAGTCTTCCACCAATGTACTGTTCGGCTGGTTGAACATCGGCGGCGACAACCAGTTTGCCGATGGTGTTTCATACGGCGGCGCAGGCGGTTCCGCCATGGGGCTGCCTTTCCCGGACCCTGTCGCCAATGCCAAAGCAGCTGCGGCTTACAAGGCCGTCAAGTCGTCAGGCGCCGACCTGATCGTCGCCCCGCGCTACGAAGTCACCGTCAATGACTACTTCATCTTCAAACAGGTGAACGTGAAAGTGACCGGCAACAAAGGCAGCATCCAAAGCATCCGTTGACAGGTGCGCAACAAAAAAGGGGAAGCTTCGGCTTCCCCTTTTTCATGATTGCATTCCTGTAGGCGCGAATTCATCCGCGAGAAGCCCGTAAGGCCCACAGATTTTTCGTCGCGCGAGCCATCGACTCGCGAATGAATTCGCTCCTACAGAAACCGGATGTTCGGGGGCAGCATCACTTACGATCCGCCACCACCCCAATCAACACCAGCACCACCAACAGCACCGGCGCCAGGCTGTAGTTGTTGAACTGGCTCAAGCCGCGCACCACCCATGGCGTAGCGTAGATCAGTGCGGCGCCGCTGCCGATGGTGCAGAGCAGCGCCATGACCGGGATGCGCAAGGCGCCGGCGAAACTGCTCAGACGGCCTTCGATCCAGCCTTTGATGTCAGCGCCAAACAGAATCAACAGACAGCCCACCAACGCCAGCGCGATTTCGGAGAGATTGCTGCGGCTCCAGCGCGAAACGTTGGCGAGCAGGTCGAGAATGAAGTCCATGGGGTGTCCTTAGCGAAGCCTTAAATGAGGAAGTATTGCAGCAGATCATTGAGGAACAGTTGGCCGTGTGGCGTGGCGACCAGGCGCGTCGGGTCGGCCACAAGCAAGCCTCGTTGTTCAGCCTGATACCTGGCGCTGGCCAGCAAATCGACGCTCAGACCGGTGCGCTGTTGAAATAATGCAGCGTCTACGCCATCGGTCAATCGAAGTGCATTCATCAGAAACTCAAAGGGCATCTCGTCAGCGCTGAGGGCTTTTTCCCCAGCTTGAAACGGCTTTGCCGGATTGAGGTAATCCTTAGGCAGACGCGTTTTCCAGGTACGGATAATGCGCCCGTCCGGATGGCTCAACTTGCCGTGCGCACCCGCACCGATGCCGATGAAATCGCCAAAACTCCAGTAGTTCAGGTTGTGCCGCGCGGGTTTCCCGGGCTGGGCATAGGCCGACACTTCGTATTGCACGTAGCCGTTTTCTGCAAGCAGCGTCTGACCTGCTTCTTGAATGTCCCAAAGCGTGTCGTCTTCTGGCAGCGTTGGCGGCTGATTCCAGAACACAGTATTGGGCTCCAGCGTCAGCTGATACCAGGACAGATGCGTCGGCGCCAGGGCGATGGCCTGACGCAGATCGCTCAATGCGTCTTCTTGCGACTGATCAGGTAAACCGTGCATCAAGTCCAGATTGAAGTTATCGAACCCGGCCCGACGTGCCATGTCTGCCGCGCGCACCGCTTCGTCGCCGTTATGAATGCGGCCCAAGGCCTTGAGCTTGGCTTCCTGAAAGCTCTGGATGCCGATCGACAGGCGATTGATGCCCAGCCCGTGATAAGCGCTGAACTTCACCTGCTCGAACGTTCCGGGGTTGGCTTCAAGAGTGATTTCGATGTCCGGCGCGAAGCGAATCCGCTCCTCCACGCCCTTGAGCAATCGCCCCAAGGAGTTGGCGCTGAACAGGCTGGGCGTGCCGCCACCGAAGAATATCGAGGCCAGTTCGCGGCCATGGACATGGCACAGGTCCTGGTCGAGGTCCGCCAGCAGCGCGTCGACGTATTCATCTTCCGGCAGGACGGGGCTTGCGGTGTGGGAGTTGAAATCGCAATACGGGCATTTGCGCACGCACCACGGGATGTGGATGTACAGCGACAACGGTGGCAGTTGCGGCAGCCCGGCGCGTGGCGCTTCGGACGAAAAACCGGCCTCGCCGAGAAACAGAGGCCGTGCAGTGGAGTCTTGTGTCATTGCAAGCCCAGGCGCTGCCGCAGGATAGACATGGCGCGGGCGCGATGGCTGAGCAGGTTTTTCCCGGCAGGGCTTAGTTCAGCGCTCGAGCAATCGCGCTCGGGCACCCAGAACAGCGGGTCGTAGCCAAAACCGTGCTCGCCGCGCGCCGTGCGCAGAATGCGCCCAGGCCACAGGCCCTCACAGAGAATCGGCAGCGGATCGTCGGCATGTCGCACCAGCGCCAGCACACAGACAAACTGCGCACCACGTTGAGCGTCCGGCACGTCTTTCAGTGCGTCCAGCAGCTTGGCGTTGTTGGCGGCATCGCCCTGGCCGTCGGCGTAACGCGCAGAATAAATCCCTGGCGCGCCACCGAGAAAATCCACCGCCAGTCCTGAATCGTCTGCCAGAGACGGCAGGCCAGAGATGCGCGCAGCATTGCGCGCTTTCAGGATGGCGTTCTCGACGAACGACAGACCGGTCTCTTCCGGCTCCACGTCACTGAACTCGCCGATTGAGCGCAATTGCACGCTGGCGCCAAGCATGGCCTGGAGTTCTTTGAGTTTGCCGGCGTTGTGGCTGGCCAATACGAGCTGGGTGAGTTTCATCATTCGTCCGAAAAGATTTCCTGGTTGAAGCTGAACGCGTGTGCGTCGCCGTCGCCTGCTTTCACATTGACCGTAAAGGTGTAAATCGCCGAAGAACCAGGGTCCACCGCGAATTCGGCAAGGTAATTAACCGAGCCGCCAATATTGCTTTGCCTGAAAGCCAAAAGCTTGGACCGCCCGGTAAGGTCTTTTACTGACCCGGTAACGCTCGCGGGTACGGTCTTGCCGTCCTTGATCGCCGCAATGTTAAGCACGGCCTGGCTCTTGCTGCGTATGACTCCGACCTCCTGGGCGATGGACGGTTGCAGAAAGCTTGAGGCGAAGGCGTTGTAGTGAACGGTCAGGTCGCCGAAATGCTCTTGACGCTCCGGTCTGGCGTTGTCGGCGGCCATGGACGACGCGCAGGAAAACAGTGCCAGAAGAGTGCAAAACAGCGCGGTCAGGCGACGCATGATCGTTCTCCTTATTATTTTGGGTTCGCTTGCGCGGATCAGACCGCTATCTGGTGGTCCTGCAATCCAGGGCTGCTGACCCGGTAAATGCCAATCTCACCCAACAGGTTAGGCCATAGCTTGCTCGCCCAGCCATGCCGATGCTGCTGATCGACCGCCAGCCGATCAATGACCTTCGCTTCGCGGCCACGGCAAAGCGCTTCGAAGTCTTCGAACGTGCAGAAGTGGATGTTCGGCGTGTTGTACCAGGTGTATGGCAAAAAATCGGATACCGGCATGCGGCCCTTGCTCGCCAGATACCAGCGGCAGCGCCAGTGACCGAAGTTGGGGAAGGTGATGATGCACTGGCGTCCGACGCGCAGCATTTCATCGAGGATCCGGTCCGGGTAATGCACCGCTTGCAGCGCTTGGGTCATCACCACGACATCGAAGCTGTTGCTGGCGAAGTTGCCCAGCCCCTTGTCCAGATCCTGTTCGATGACGTTGACGCCTTTGCCCACGCAACGCGCGATGTTATCGGCGTCGTTTTCCAGGCCGTAGCCTGTCACTTGTTTGTTGTCGCGCAGCCAGGCGAGCAGTTCGCCGTCGCCGCAACCGAGGTCGAGCACCCGGCTGCCGGCAGGTATCCAGTGTTGGATGATGTCCAGGTCGGCTCTCATGGTGTCCTCAGATCTCAATTCGGTTCATGTAGCTGGAGAAGGCCTGCAGATAACGCGGAATCGGAATCAGGAAGGCGTCGTGGCCTTGCGGCGCATCGATTTCCAGGTAGCAGACGTCTTTCTTCGCAGCCATCAGCGCGTCAACCAGTTCCCGTGAGCGAGCTGGAGAGAAGCGCCAGTCGGTGGTGAACGAGATCACGCAGAATTTGGAAGTGGCGTTGCCGAAAGTGGCGGCCAGGTCGTCGTTGAAGTTGGCTGCCGGGTCAAAGTAATCCAGCGCCTTGGTCATCAACAGGTAGGTGTTGGCGTCGAAACGGCCGGAGAACTCTTCGCCCTGATAGCGCAGGTAGCTTTCAACCTGAAACTCGACGCTGTGGAAGTCGTAGTTGAGCTTCTCGCTCTTGAGGCCGCGGCCGAATTTCTCGCCCATCGAATCGTCGGACAGGTACGTGATGTGCCCGACCATGCGCGCCAGCATCAGACCGCGCTTGGGGATTACGCCGTGTTCCTGGAACGAGCCGCCGTGAAACTCAGGATCAGTGAGGATCGCCTGGCGCGCGACTTCGTTGAAGGCGATGTTCTGAGCCGACAACTTGGGTGCCGAGGCGATGGCCAGGCAATGACGCACGCGATCCGGATAGCTGATGGTCCATTGCAGGGCCTGCATGCCGCCCAGGCTGCCGCCAACGATGGCCGCCCATTGCGCGATGCCCAGGCGGTCAGCCAGCAACGCTTGGCTGTTGACCCAATCTTCGACCGTCAGCACCGGGAAGTCGGCGCCGAAGGGTTTGCCGTTTTCCGGATTGATGCTGCTTGGGCCTGTGGAGCCGTTACAGCCGCCCAGGTTGTTCAGGCTGACCACGAAGAAGCGATGGGTGTCGATCGGCTTGCCTGGGCCAATGCAGCTGTCCCACCAGCCAGGCTTGCGGTCTTCGCTGCTGTGATAACCGGCGGCATGGTGATGCCCGGACAAGGCGTGGCAGATCAACACGGCATTGCTGCGCGCGGCGTTGAGCGTGCCGTAGGTTTCGTAGATGAGGTCGTAGGCGGGCAGTGAGCGGCCACAAGCCAGAGCCAGAGGCTCGCTGAAATGCGCCATTTGCGGCGCGACTAGACCGACAGAATCTTCGGGAAAGACCGTGGACATCGACCCTGCTCTCGTTAAATGAGGCGTAAGTCTAAAGACCGCGGGGGGTAGCGGCAACAAGCATGGTGACTGTGCTGTTTTTGCAGGAGCGCGCTTGCCCGCCATCGCGGGCAAGCGCGCTCCTGCAGGATCCATCAAATCAACCGCCACAACTCCTGCGGCATGCCGGCGTACGCAGCCAGTTGCGGCATCAGGTAGGACTGCACCACTTGAATGGCGAGGAAGGCGAAGATCGGCGAGATGTCCATGCCGCCCAGGTTTGGAATGATCCGGCGAAATGGCGCCAGGATCGGCTCGCTGATCTGGTAGGCCAGTTCGGCGGCGGGGTTATGGCTGCCCGGCGCGATCCAGGACACGATCACCATAATGATCATCGCGACCCAGAAGATCTTCAGTAGCAACGAGGTCACGCCCAGTATCGACCAGATGAACAGGTGTGGGATATCGCCGATGGTGCCGTAGGTCATCATCAGCACGAACGCCATCAGTAGCGCCTGGATAATGATCGCCAACAGCAGTGACGATGTATCAAGCCCCAGAACGCTCGGGACGATGCGGCGAATAGGCTTGAGCAGCGGCTGCGTGGCACGCACCGCGAACTGGCTTAGTGGGTTGTAGAAGTTGGCCTTGACCAGCTGCAGCACGAAGCGCAGCAGAACGATGGCGAGGTAAAGGCTGATCAGCGTCTGTACAACGAACACCGTGGCGCCAGTGAGTGCATTCATAGACTTCTCCTTATTTGCCCATGACTTCGGCCATCTCGGCCGAACGGTGGGCGGCGGCGCTGAGGGCGGTTTCGACAATCGCTTCGAAACCGCTGGCCTGGAATGATTTGATCGCAGCTTCAGTCGTGCCCGCAGGTGAGGTCACACGGCGGCGCAGTTCTGCAGCATCGACATCACTGCCGGTAGCCATCAGCGCAGCGCCCAAAGCGGTTTGCAGGGTGAATTTGGCCGCGACATCAGCCGGCAAGCCGAGCTTCACGCCGGCGGCCGTCATGGCTTCGATCAGCAGAAAGAAATACGCCGGGCCGCTGCCGGAAACTGCGGTTACGGCGTCCAGTTGTTTTTCTTCGTCCAGCCACAGGGCGATACCCACCGCCGACAGCAGCTCCTCGGCCTGATCCCGTTGTGCGGGGCTGACCTCTTCGGTCGCATATAACCCGCTCACGCCTTGGCGCAACAACGCCGGCGTGTTGGGCATGCAGCGCACGATCGGCTGCTCGCCCAGCCAGGCTTTCATGCTCGCGCAGGTGATGCCCGCTGCAATCGAGACCATCAACTGGTTGGGTTTCAGATGAGGGCGCAGCGCTTCGCAGACCGCTTTCATCATCTGCGGCTTGACCGCCAACAGCACAACGTCAGCGTTTTCGATGGCTTGGGCGTTATCAGCGAATACTTTGATGCCATGTTCTGTCGACACGCGTTCGCGGGTTTCTGCGCCAGGGTCACTGGCGTGGATCAGATCGGGTTCGACGCCCTGGGCGCGTAGCCCGCCGATGAGGCTGGCGGCCATGTTGCCTGCGCCGATGAATGCGATGCGAGTCTTGCTCATGAACGAATTCCTGTGGGGCAAAGGGTTAGGGCTGACCGTAATCACGGGCGCCAAAAAGGGCAGTGCCGATCCGCACCCAGGTCGCGCCGTGTGCAATGGCGGCTTCCAGATCGTGGCTCATACCCATGGAAAGGGTGTCCAGCGGCAGCTTCAGCGAGTCTTGCAGTGTGCGTACCGCTGCAAAAGCCGCGTTCTGCTCACTGTCGTCGTTGGTAGGTTCGGGAATTGCCATCAAACCGCGCAGTCTCAAATTGGGTAGCGCAGAGATCGCGTCCGCCAAAGCAGGCAAGTCTTCGGGGGTGCAGCCGGATTTGCTGGCCTCACCGCTGACGTTGACCTGAATGCAGATATTGAGCGGCGGCAGTTCGTTGGGGCGTTGTTCGGAGAGGCGTTGTGCGATTTTCAGCCGATCCACGGAATGCACCCAGTCAAAGTGCTCGGCAATCGCGCGAGTCTTGTTCGATTGAATGGGGCCGATGAAATGCCAGATCAAGGGCAGGTCAGCCAATTCGAGCTGTTTGCTCAGGGCTTCCTGAAGGTAATTCTCGCCAAAATCGCGCAAACCGGCGGCATGTGCTTCGCGCAGGTCACTGGCCAGTTTGGTCTTGCTCACGGCGAGCAGACCGATGGACGAGGGATCGCGCTGCGCAGCCTGTGCGGCTACGCGAATTCGCTCACCGAGCGTTGAAATGTTCTCTGCTATCGTGGACATTGATTTGCGCCAGCAGGGCTAAAGTCTGCGGCATTCTATGTGATGAGGAGCTGTATGGATATTACCGAGCTGCTTGCCTTCAGTGCCAAGCAAGGCGCGTCGGACTTACACCTCTCGGCTGGCCTGCCGCCGATGATTCGGGTCGATGGCGATGTGCGCCGGATCAACCTGCCGCCGCTGGACCAGAAAGAGGTTCAGGGGCTGATCTACGACATCATGAACGACAAGCAGCGCAAGGATTTCGAAGAGGATCTGGAAACCGACTTTTCCTTCGAAGTGCCCGGCGTTGCGCGGTTTCGGGTTAACGCCTTCAACCAGAATCGCGGCGCAGGCGCGGTCTTCCGCACCATTCCCTCCAAAGTCTTGAGCATGGAAGACTTGGGGATGGGAGAAGTGTTTCGCAAGATTACCGATGTCCCCCGGGGCCTGGTACTGGTGACTGGCCCGACCGGTTCGGGTAAGTCGACGACGCTGGCGGCAATGGTCGATTACCTGAACGCCAACAAGCATCACCACATCCTTACCATCGAAGACCCGATCGAGTTCGTTCACGAATCCAAGAAAAGCCTGATCAACCAGCGCGAAGTCCACCGTGATACCCACGGCTTTGCCGAAGCGTTGCGTTCGGCATTGCGTGAAGACCCGGACGTGATTCTGGTGGGCGAGCTGCGAGATCTGGAAACGATTCGGCTGGCGCTGACGGCCGCGGAAACCGGTCACCTGGTGTTCGGCACTTTGCACACCACCTCGGCGGCGAAAAGCATCGACCGGATCGTCGACGTGTTCCCGGCGCAGGAAAAATCGATGATTCGCTCGATGCTGTCTGAATCGCTGCACGCCATCGTTTCACAGGCGCTGTTGAAGAAGGTCGGCGGCGGGCGAGTGGCGGCGCACGAAATCATGATCGGCACGTCGGCGATCCGAAACCTGATCCGGGAAGACAAGGTTGCGCAGATGTATTCTTCGATTCAAACCGGCGGGGCGCTGGGGATGCAGACACTGGACATGTGTCTGAAGGATCTGGTGAGCAAAGGCATCATCACGCGGGAAAGCGCGCGGGAGAAAGCAAAAACGCCTGACAATTTCTAGTTGTCAGGCGCTTTTTTGCGTACCGCTCAATCAATGTGGGAGGGAGCTTGCTCGCGATTAATCAAACAGCCGCTAGATATCCAGCGGATGTGCTGACCTCATCGCGAGCAAGCTCCCTCCCACAATTGCATCACATTCGCTTGTGCTTAACGCTGAGCGAGTCGCACCGTCGGCTTGCGCGAAGAAGGTGGTTGCTTTGGCAACACGCGCTTGGCAACGACGTAATGGCTGTCCCAATACGGTTTGTTCAGCGTATCGACCGTCACCGACTTACCACGACGTGGCGCATGTACAAACTGTCCGCCGCCCAGGTAGATGGCGACGTGATTGACCTGACGGCTCTTGATATTGAAAAACAGCAAGTCACCCGGCTTCAAATCCTTGCGATCAACCTTCTGCCCGTGGCCTTCGGCCATGGCGTTGGAAGTGCGCGGCAAATCCACTTCGCTTACATCGTTAAACGCATATTTCACCAAACCACTGCAGTCGAACCCTTTTGTTGGGCTGGAACCGCCCCAACGATAGGGTGTACCGATGGCATTCATGGCGCGATTAACGACAGTGCTGCTTTGCTTGGTGTTACCCGGCGCCATGCTGGCGAGGGCGACAGTGTTTTTGGAAACCCTGTGGGACGACGGACGATTGGACGTCTTGCCGTTTTTGGCTTTGCGCTTGGAGGTCGCCAATGGAGCGGCGGTCTCATCCAGTGCAGCCATCGCGGCGCGTTGCGCGGCGATATTGCGGGTTACTGTTTCCGAGGACTGCGTCTTGGCGGTGAAGCCGTTGAAGCTCGCAGGTAACGGTTGCTCACGGTTGGTGGCGTGGGCGGCCAGTGGCATAAATAGGCAAATAGTTAGCCATGTCTTGAAAAATGGACGCATTAGGCAGGGCTCATATTGGTCAGCGCGCAACTTTATAACAGCTTTTTTTGTCAATTCGGACCCGCTTGTCGAATCATTTACTGCCCGGCGGGTCAGTTTTGACGTCAAAATTGTCACACAGCTGTGAGCATCCCCTTTAGTTACAAGGGTTTGCCGAATGCTTGAGAGGTTCCCGCCATACGTCGGAACGAGTCACAAAAGTCACAAGCTTTACGCATATTTTTTTCTATCAGCACAAAAGAGGCTGCCGATGAATACCTATGAAGTGGACGTTCAGCGTCCTGACACCCACAGCAAAATCATGGGCTACGTGCTCTGGATCGTCGGATTTACAGGCGCACACCGTTTCTATTACGGCAAACCTGTCACCGGAACGATCTGGTTTTTGACCTTGGGCGTGTTCGGCATTGGCTGGTTGATCGACGTGTTTCTCATCCCGTCGATGGACCGCGAAGCGGACCTGCGTTTCAACGCCGGCACGACCGATTACAGCGTCGCCTGGATTCTGCTGACATTTCTGGGTGTGTTTGGCGTGCACCGGATGTATCAAGGCAAATGGATCACCGGGATCATCTATGCGCTGACAGGTGGGCTGTTCTTGATCGGCGTGCTTTATGACTTCTGGACGCTTAATGACCAGATTTCGATGAAGAATGCCCGGCGGACGTGAGATCGGAGCATGGCCCCTGTGGGAGCGAATTCATTCGCGAAGCTTTCATCAGACGCCAATGCAAGCGTGTGTTTGAGACTCTTCGCGAACAAGTTCGCTCCTACAGGGGCGTGGTGTCAGGAGGTGTAACTGATCCGTCCATCTACAAATGTGTACTTCACCGCGCTTGGCAGGCAGTGTCCGAGGAATGGGCAGTTTTCACCCTTGGACAACCACTGCTCGCCCGCCACCGTTGAAGCTGCCGGGTCGAACAGCACCAGATCCGCCGGCGAACCCGCTGCCAAACGTCCTGCTGGCAAGCGCAACGCCGCGGCGGGCCCTGCGCTCAGGCGCGACAGCAGCGTCGGCAGATCCAGCAAACCGTCTTCCACCAGCGTCATCGCCAAAGGCAGCAGCAGCTCGACGGTGCTCATGCCCGGCTCCGTTGCGCCGAATGGCGCCAGCTTGGCATCACGCTCATGGGGCTGATGATGGCTGGAGATCGCTTGAATCACCCCCGATTTCACCCCTTCACGCAGCGCGTCGCGGTCCGCGCGGGTGCGCAGTGGCGGTTGCACGTGGTAAACGCTGGAGAAGTCGATCAGCGCCTCGTCGGTCAAGATCAACTGATACAGCGCCACATCCGCCGTCACCGGCAAACCTCGCGCCTGGGCCTGAGCGATCAACTCGACGCCGCGAGCCGCGGTCAGCTGGCTGAAATGCGCACGTACGCCGCTTTGTTCAACCAGCAGCAAATCGCGGGCTAGCGCGACGGTTTCGGCGGTTTCAGGAATGCCCGCCAGACCAAGGAACGCTGCCGTCGGGCCGTCGTGGGCCAACCCGCCTTCTGCGAGATCGAAATCCTGTGAATTGAAAATCACCGTCAGGTCGAACGTCGCGGCGTACTCCAGCGCACGACACAGCGTGCGGTTGCTGCGAAAGCTCACCAGGCCGTTGGTGAAGGCCACGCAGCCGGCATCGCGCAGCGCGATCAATTCGGCCAGTTGCTCACCTTCCAGCCCCTTGCTCAGCGCGCCGATGGGGAACACTTTGCTGTATCCGGCTTCTCGTGCGCGGTCGAGAATCAGCTCGGCCACGGCGGAAGTGTCCAGCACCGGTTTGGTTCTCGGCGGGCAGCACAGGCTGGTCACACCGCCGGCCGCGGCGGCGCGGGTTTCACTGGCGATGCTGCCTTTACGGCTGTAGCCCGGTTCCCGTAGCGAGACATTCAGATCCACCAGCCCGGGCGCTGCGATCAGGCCGTTGGCGTCGATGGTCTGCGAAGGCTCGAAACCGGCAGGCGCGGCGCCAAACGCCAGGATTTTGCCGGCTTCCAAGTGGATATCTGTGACTTGATCCAGACCGCTGACAGGGTCGATGACGCGAGCGCCGACGATACTGAACTTCACTGGGCGTTCTCCTGCTCGAACTGACGTTGCGCGGTCTGCCCGCTCATGGCCATGGACAACACGGCCATGCGCACGGCGATGCCGTAAGTGACTTGATTGAGGATGACCGAGTGCGCGCCGTCGGCAACCGCCGATTCGATTTCCACACCTCGGTTGATCGGGCCAGGGTGCATGACGATGGCATCAGGCTTGGCGCCGGCCAGGCGAGCGGTGGTCAGGCCGAACAGGCGGTAGAACTCACCTTCGCTCGGCAACAGGCCGCCCGACATGCGCTCGCGTTGCAGGCGCAGCATGATCACCACGTCGACATCTTTCAGGCCTTCGGTCAGGTCGGTGTAGACCTTGACGCCGTATTGCTCGACCCCGATCGGCAGCAAGGTCTTGGGCGCGACCACGCGGATGTCCGGGCAGCCAAGGGCCTTGAGCGCGATCATGTTCGAGCGCGCGACCCGCGAATGCAGGATGTCACCGACGATAGCCACCGAGAGGTTCTCGAAGCTACCTTTGTGGCGGCGAATGGTCAGCATGTCGAGCATGCCCTGAGTCGGGTGCGCGTGACGCCCGTCGCCGCCGTTGATGATTGCCACCTGTGGGCAGACATGCTCGGCGATGAAGTGCGCGGCCCCCGAATCGCCGTGGCGCACGACGAACATGTCGGCGGCCATGGCTTCGAGGTTGCGCAGGGTGTCGAACAGCGTTTCACCCTTGCTGGTCGATGACGTCGACACGTTCAGGGTGATCACGTCCGCCGACAGCCGCTGGGCCGCCAGTTCAAAAGTGGTGCGAGTGCGCGTCGAGTTCTCGAAGAACACGTTGCACACGGTCTTGCCGCGCAATAACGGGACTTTCTTCACCGCCCGCGCGCCAACTTCCAGAAAGGAGTCGGCGGTGTCGAGGATTTCGGTGAGCAGCTCGCGGGGCAAACCGTCGAGCGAGAGGAAATGCTGCAGCTGACCCTGATGGTTGAGCTGTAGCGGGCGCTTGGCGTCGAGAGGCGTCATCGCAAGGGACTCGTGTTAGAGGGCGGCGGATTCGGTGGAAAGGTCTTGCAGCTCAAGCGTCAAT
The DNA here is from genome assembly GCF_057128745.1 of Pseudomonas rosaeacicularis. NCBI lineage: Bacteria > Pseudomonadati > Pseudomonadota > Gammaproteobacteria > Pseudomonadales > Pseudomonadaceae > Pseudomonas > Pseudomonas rosaeacicularis. The sequence continues at coordinate 115,800 of NZ_JBSKHT010000010.1, read as the reverse complement.
GGCGTTGGGCCGGACAGCTTCACGCGCTCGTTGGGCGCCAGCGACAGGGTCGCGCCAACCACGTTGGGCCGTATCGGTAACTCGCCAGCGTCCAGGTCCAGCAGCGACACCAACGTCACGCTGGCCGGGCGGCCATAGTCGAACAGCTCGTTCAGCGCGGCGCGAATCGTGCGGCCGCTCATCAAAACGTCGTCGACCAGGATCAGATGCTGGCCTTCGATCTCGAATGGCAGCTCCGATGGACGCACTTGAGGGTGCAGGCCGTTCTGACTGAAGTCGTCGCGGTAGAACGAAACATCCAGCGTGCCGAGGGCGGAATCATTGCCCAGCGCCTCTTGCAGCGCTTGCGCGACCCAAATGCCACCGGTGCGAATGCCGATGAAACGGGGCTCGCTGATGTCGCGTTTTTGCAAATGGGCCGTGAGATCGGTCGCCATCTGGCTGATCAGGTCGGCGGGGTTCGGCAGGCTCATGGTGGCTCCTTCAGGTGCCCGAGGGCGTTCGCGTGAACGCTCGGGTCAAATCTCAAATTCGGTGGGGCGCAAATCGTCAGACGTTGAACAAAGCGGTGTTGGCTTCCAGCCAGCCCTGCAATAACAGTGCGGCGGCGATGGCGTCCACCGGGTTGTCCCGATAACTGCCGCGCTGACCGCCACGGGCCATGCGTTCGCCCTTGGCTTCAAAGGTGGTCAGGCGTTCGTCGTGGGTATACACCGGCAGATTGAAACGGCCATTGAGCTTGCGCGAAAACTTTTCGGCGCGGGCGCTCATGTCGCTGGGCGTGCCGTCCATGTTCAAGGGCAGTCCGACGACAATGGCGTCCGGCTTCCATTCAGTGATCAGCGCTTGCACCTTGTCCCAGTCCGGGACGCCGTTCTGCGCTTTGAGCGTGCACAGCTCGCGGGCCTGGCCGGTGATCACCTGACCGACCGCAACGCCGATCTGTTTGGTGCCATAGTCAAAACCCAGTAGCAGTCGCATCCCGGCCATCAGGCGTGGCCCGCCTGGCTGGTGAGCAAATTCAGGTTGATGCCGAGCTTGGCGGCGGCTGCGTCGAGGCGCAGTTCGCTGTCGACGTCAAACAGGATGGCCGGATCGAACGCGCAATTGAGCCAGGCATTGGCGGCAAATTCCGCCTCCAATTGGCCAGCGTCCCAGCCTGCGTAGCCCAGGGTGATCAAATTCTGATCAGGTCCGTAGCCGTCAGCGATGGAAAACAAGACGTCCTGTGAGGTAGACAGCGCCACGCCGCCCAGATCGACCGTGGCCTGAAACACCGGGCCCGGCGGGTGCAGCACGAAGCCACGGTCGGTCTGGACCGGTCCGCCGATGTGAATGGGGATGTGCTGGCAACGAACGGGGGGCGGCAGTTCCGGTCGCAACTGCTCAAGGATGTCCGCTAGCGACAGGCTTTGCGGGCGGTTGATCACCAGCCCCATGGCGCCATTGGCGTTGTGCTCGACGATGTAGGTCAAGGTCTGCGCGAAGTGCTGATCGTGCATGTGTGGCATGGCGATCAGGAACTGATGCTTGAGGTACGACGGAGTGACGTTTTTCATGAGCCCTAGTGTGGCGCCGTGGGGCAGTTGTGACAACTGTCGTGGTTCGCAGATTTGCTGTAGGCGCGAATTCATTCGCGAGAAATTTTGAGGTCGGAGTTACTTTAGCGCCTGGCCCACTGCTCGCGAATAAATTCGCTTCTACAGAGCGCGGTCTCAATTACTGGAAAGCTTATCCCCGCGCGCAAACTTCCAGGTGCGGATAATTTCCAGGCGGTCGATGTCCGCCAGATCGCCGGTAAACGGCGAAAAGGGCGCAGCCAGCCGGACAATCTTCTGCGCGGCCTGGTCCAGCAGCGGCTGGCCGGAGGATTCCAGAACCAGCACTTCATACAGAGAGCCGTCGCGATTGATCGAAACCATCATCCGCAAACTGCCGTAGATCTGTTTACGCCGGGCTTCCTCGGGGTAATTGAGGTTGCCCACCCGCTCGATCTTCTTGCGCCAGTCCTCTTTGTACCAGGCGCCCTTGTCCTTCATGGTCGAGGCCGCGCTCAACCGATGAATCTTCGGGCGCTTGGCGTAAGCCTGCTGCTCGTTTGAAAGCTCGGCTTCGAGGCTGGCGATTTCGCTGTTCAACTGAGTGCTGTCGAATGTCGGCGCGACTTTCTTGGGTTCTTCAGGTTTGACCTCTTCGCGCTTGGCGACGGTCTTTTCCTTGGCCGCAGCTTTGGTGGCGACGGCAGTCTTGGGCGCTTCCTGCTTGACCACCGGTTTGGCGGAAGGAGGCGGCGTGATCTTATTGATCTGGGTGTCTTGGTACTGCGCGATTTCTGTGACCTTGGGCACGGCCTTCTTGTCGAGCGTGCCGCTGCCTTGCTGGTTTTCCTGCGCAAGGAAGTCTGCGTCCTTGGGCTTGGTATCGCTTTTGAACGGCGCGAGGGTGATTTCGAGGGTCTGGCTGATGGTTTCAGGTTTCACGTAGGTGAAGCCCACACCCAGGATCAGCGCCAGATGCACCAGTGCTGCAATCAGCAGGGTAAAACCCAGACGATCAGCCGGGCGCACGCCGGTGCGAACCAGATCCTTCGGGAGATCGTTGTCGACCACAGCGTTCATTGGCGATCCGGGATCACAAAAGCCAGCATTGCAAAACCAACCTCAGGCGTATTTCAAGCCGCGCATGATAACGCACTGTTTGCCGGTATCAGGGCTTTGATGCGCACGGAGCGATTAGTGGAGATTGTGGCGTGTAGCTCTGTACGAGCGAATTTATTCGCGAGAGGCCGGTGCGGGGCACACAGCTCTGTGTTCACGAAACCGGCTCGCGAATAAATTCGCTCCTACAGATATGCATCACGCCTTCTGCAATTTCTTCTCGATCACATCCATCAACATCCCGCCGATATCAGTACCGAACGCGTTGTCGATCTCGCGAATGCAGGTCGGGCTGGTCACGTTGATCTCGGTCAGATGCTCGCCGATCACGTCCAGGCCTACAAACAGAAGGCCCTTTTCTCGCAGGGTGGGGCCGATTTCGGCGGCGATCCAGCGATCACGATCCGTCAGCGGACGCGCTTCACCCCGGCCACCGGCCGCCAGGTTGCCACGGGTTTCGCCAGCAGCAGGAATGCGCGCCAGGCAATACGGCACAGGTTCTCCGTCGACCATCAGAATGCGTTTGTCGCCGTCCTTGATCGCCGGCAGATACGCCTGCGCCATGATCTGCTCCTGGCCGTGCTTGGTCAGGGTTTCCAGAATCACCGACAGGTTCGGGTCTTCGGCACGGTGGCGGAAGATCGATGCGCCGCCCATGCCGTCCAGCGGTTTGAGGATCACATCGCCATGCTTGGCTGCAAATTCACGCAGGATGTCCGAGCGACGGCTGACCAGCGTTGGCGGCGTGCACTGTGGGAACAACGTGGCGAACAGCTTCTCGTTGCAGTCACGCAGGCTCTGTGGCTTGTTGACCACCAGCACGCCAGCGCGCTCGGCCTGCTCCAGCAAATACGTGGAGTAGACGAATTCCATGTCGAACGGCGGGTCCTTGCGCATCAGGATCACGTCCAGATCGTCCAGGCCGCTGTCGACTTCGGCTTCCAGCTCGAACCAGTGGGCCGGGTCTGCGAAAACTTTCAGCGGTTTCATCCGCGCGCGGGCCTGGCCTGCGTCTTGATACAGGTCGTGCTGTTCCATATAGAACAGCGACCACCCCCGCGCTTGCGCTGCAAGGAGCATGGCCAGCGAGCTGTCCTTTTTGTAGGAGATGCGCTCGATGGGGTCCATGACAATTCCTAGGCGAACGCTCATGGGCAATATCCTCTGGTCGGTAATGGCCGCAATGGCCTGAAAATAGGCGTCAGGGTGGCGCCGTGCTTGCGCGGGGTCAAGGGGCACACGCTTTATGGATTGCGTCTGGAGAGTGTGCTAAAAAGGCTCGGCATCGGGCTGAGGCCCCCTTGCGTCTGACCCCTCTAGATCGGGGTTTGACGTTCCCGACCCGTACCAGACACCCAACGCAAGGCGACCCATCCGATTTGCCGCGGCGAGGGTAGAGCAGACATGGAACAGCATTCAGCCCCATTGAAAGTGATGGTCATCGACGATTCCCGTACGATTCGTCGTACCGCCGAGACGCTGTTGAAGAACGTCGGCTGCGAGGTCATCACCGCCATCGACGGCTTCGACGCGTTGGCAAAAATTGCCGATAACCACCCGCGAATCATCTTTGTCGACATCATGATGCCGCGTCTGGATGGCTATCAAACCTGTGCATTGATCAAGAACAACCGAGCGTTCAAGTCAACGCCGGTGATCATGCTGTCCTCCAAGGACGGATTGTTCGATAAAGCGAAGGGCCGGATCGTAGGTTCTGACCAGTTTTTGACCAAGCCTTTTAGCAAGGAAGAACTGCTGGGCGCGATCAAGGCCCATGTGCCGGGTTTCGTGGCAGTAGAACAACAACTATCTTGATGCCAGCCCACTGTTGATGGGCGGCTGTTCCTATGGGGAAACACCATGGCTCGAATTCTGATCGTCGATGACTCGCCGACCGAAATGTACAAGTTGACCGGCATGCTCGAAAAGTACGGTCACGAAGTCCTGAAGGCTGAAAACGGTGCCGATGGCGTGGCCCTCGCGCGTCAGGAAAAGCCCGATGCTGTGTTGATGGACATCGTCATGCCCGGCCTCAACGGCTTTCAGGCCACCCGTCAGCTGACCAAAGATGCTGACACCAACATGATCCCCGTGATCATGATCACCACCAAGGATCAGGAAACCGACAAGGTCTGGGGCAAACGCCAGGGCGCGCGGGACTACCTGACCAAACCGGTGGACGAAGAAACCCTCATGAAAACCCTGAACGCGGTTCTTGCGGGCTGATCGCCGGCAGGCAGCCATGGCTCAGTCACAAACCGCGTTTCAACTGCTGCTCGATATCGATCAGCGATGCCGCTCGCTCGCAGCGGGTCTGCCTTTGCAGGAGACCCGTCAGCAAGGCTGGAGCGGCATCGGTTTTCGGATGGGGGAGCATTTTTACGTCGCGCCCATGGGCGAAGTCGGCGAAATCCTTCACGAACCGCGCTATGCGGCGCTGCCGGGCGTGAAACCCTGGGTCAAAGGGATTGCCAATCTGCGCGGGCGCCTGCTGCCAATCATGGATTTGTGTGCGTTTTTTGGTCACGAACTCTCGCCCCTTCGTAAGCAGCGGCGGGTGTTGGTGATTGATCATCAGGACGTGTTCGCAGGCTTGCTGGTCGACGAAGTGTTGGGGGTTCAGCACTTCAATGAGCGCAGTCTGATGCCGGAAACGCCGGGCACCTGCGAGGCACCCATTGCGGCATTTGTGCAGGGGCAGTTTTTGCGTGAACAAGCCTGGCTCGTGTTCAGCCCCAGATCACTGGTGCAGTCGCCCGGATTTATGGAGGTAGCGCTGTAATGTTGGGCGTCGATGATGTGCTCAGCCTTTTCCAATGCCCGAATGCAGTGGGTCCAGGCGGGGGCCTGATCAATGAGTAACACTGGTAAATCACTCGAAGGTGCGCGCAGTCGCTCGCTGATCCTTGTCCTGTTCGTGGCGCTGATCATCTTCATCATGCTGCTGTTCGCCAACTTCGCGTACCTGAGCACGCAGTCCAATTACGACAAACAGTACATCGGCCATGCCGGCGAGCTGCGTGTGTTGTCCCAGCGCATCGCCAAGAACGCCACCGAGGCCGCTGCCGGTAAGCCCGCTGCCTTCAAACTGCTGGCCGATGCGCGCAACGATTTTGACCTGCGCTGGCAGATCCTGAAAAAGGGCGACAAGAACACCGGCCTGCCCGCAGCGCCCGAGAACGTTGAGGGCGAACTCAAGGCGGTGCAGACCGATTGGGAAAACCTGCGCAAAAATACCGATGTGATTCTGTCCCGTGAGCAAACAGTGCTTTCGCTGCATCAGGTGGCCGCGACCTTGGCCGAGACCATCCCGCAGTTGCAGATCGAGTCCGAGAAGGTCGTCGACATCCTGCTGCAAAACCGCGCGCCGGCCACCCAGGTGGCGTTGGCGCAACGCCAGTCGTTGCTCGCCGAACGCATCCTCGGCGCTGTGAACACCGTGCTTTCCGGCGACGAAACTGCCGTGCAGGCCGCCGACGCGTTCGGTCGCGACGCCAACCAGTTTGGTCGCGTCTTGAGCGGGATGATCGACGGTAATCCCGCGCTGAAGATCACTCAGGTCGAGGACAAAGATGCCCGCGCGCGTCTGGCCGAGATCGCCGAGCTGTTCCAGTTCGTGTCCGGATCTGTGGACGAGATTCTCGAAACATCGCCCGAGCTGCTCGATGTTCGTGAGGCGGCCGGCAACATTTTCAATCTGTCGCAGACCCTGCTGGACGAGGCCTCGGTACTGGCCAACAGTTTTGAACACATGGCAGGCGGCCGACTGCTGCACAGCTACGGCGGCTACTTGCTGGGTTTGTTGGCGCTGGGTTCGATCATCCTGATCGGTCTGGTGATGGTCCGCGAAACCAATCGCCAGCTGCGCGAAACGGCTGAGAAGAACGAGCGCAACCAGACCGCGATCATGCGCCTGCTGGATGAAATCGAGGATCTGGCCGATGGCGATCTGACGGTTGCCGCCTCGGTGACCGAAGACTTCACCGGCGCCATCGCAGATTCCATCAACTATTCCATCGATCAACTGCGCGAACTGGTGGCAACGATCAACCTGACCGCTGAGCAAGTGTTCGGCGCCGTAAAGGACACGCAGACCACCGCTACTCAGCTGGCTGCCGCCTCCGAACATCAGGCGCTGCAGATTGCTGCTGCTTCGAACGCGATCCATGACATGTCGGCCTCCATCGAGCAAGTTTCAGCCAACGCCTCGGAATCATCCTCGGTGGCCGAGCGCTCGGTGGCGATTGCCAACAAGGGTAATGAGGTGGTGCACAACACCATCAACGGCATGGACAATATTCGCGAGCAAATCCAGGACACTTCCAAGCGGATCAAACGCCTGGGCGAGTCGTCTCAAGAGATCGGAGATATTGTCAGCCTGATCGACGACATTGCGGACCAGACTAATATTCTGGCGCTCAATGCCGCGATTCAGGCGTCGATGGCCGGTGATGCCGGTCGCGGCTTTGCGGTCGTGGCCGATGAAGTGCAGCGACTGGCCGAGCGCTCATCTTCGGCAACCAAGCAGATCGAAACGCTGGTGCGGGCGATCCAGAACGACACCAACGAGGCCGTGATTTCCATGGAGCAAACCACCACTGAAGTGGTGCGTGGCGCGCGTTTGGCGCAGGATGCCGGAGTTGCTCTGGAAGAAATCGAAGGCGTTTCTAAGGTCCTCGCGGCCTTGATCGAAAGCATCACCAATGCTGCTCAACAGCAGGCCGCGCTGGGCCAGCAGATTTCAGAAACCATGACGGTGATTCAGCAAACCACCACGCAAACCACGTCGGGCACCGCCGCCACCGCCAAGAGCATGGGCAACCTGGCGAAGATGGCCAGCGAGATGCGGCGATCGGTGTCCGGTTTCACGCTGCCGACACGAGACAGGCATTGATCGCCTTGAGATATGAGCGGAGTCATCATGGCTGATCGGCACGATTACGTGGCCCTGGAGTGGGTCAAGGGCGAGATCGCCGAGACCCTCAAGCAAGCCAGACAATCGCTGGAAATCTTTGTCGCGAGCCCCGATGATTCGACGGCGATGGACGCCTGTCTGGACGCCATTCACCAGGTTCACGGCAGCCTGCAAATGATCGAGTTCTACGGCGCAGCGCTGCTGGCCGAAGAGATCGAGCAACTGGCGTTGGCGTTGAAGCAGGATCGAGTCAGCCGACACGCCGAGGCCGTTCAGTTGCTGACGTTGGCGCTCGGCCAATTGCCGGTGTACCTGGATCGCATTCACTCGGCGCGTCGCGATCTGCCGCTGGTGGTGTTGCCGCTGCTCAACGACCTGCGCAGCGCCCGAGGCGAGAGTCTGCTCTCGGAAACCAGCCTGTTCGCCCCGCAATTACTTGCTGTGCCTGAACTGGACGCACAAACCCTGGCACTGCGCGACACGCCTGAATTACCCGGCCTGCTGCGCAAGTTGCGACAGACGTTGCAGACCGCACTGGTCGGCCTTTTGCGTGAGCAAGACCTGCAAAAGCAATTGGGCTACATGACCAAAGTATTCGCCCGGCTTGAGTTGCTGTGCAAGGACGCGCCCTTGGGCCCCTTGTGGCGTATCGCCTCGGCGCTGGTGGAAACCATGGCCAGCGGCAATTTCGCCAACAGCCCCGCGCTGCGCAGCCTGTTCAAGGACGCCGATAAAGAACTCAAGCGCTTGCTCGATCAGGGCATCGTCGCGATCAACCAGCCTGCGCCAGACGAACTGCTCAAAAGCCTGCTGTTTTACATCGCCAAGTCCGACAGTCAGGCGCAGAAGATGCTTGATCTGAAGGACCAGTACGGCCTCGACGACGCCCTGCCGCACAGCGCGCTGGTCGATGAAGAGCGCGCACGCATGGCCGGGCCTGATCGCGACGCGATGCGCTCGGTGATTGTGGCGCTGTGTGATGAGTTGGTTCGCACCAAGGAGCGACTGGACGTTTTCGTGCGTGGCGACCGTCAGCACGTCAGCGAACTGGGTGCGTTGTTGCCGCCGCTGCGACAGATCGCCGACACGCTGGCGGTATTGGGTTTCGGTCAGCCGCGCAAAGTGATCATCGATCAACTGGCGGTCGTGCAAGGGCTGGCGCAAGGGCAGCGTGAAGCCAGCGATGCAGCGTTGATGGACGTAGCGGGGGCGTTGCTCTACGTCGAAGCAACGTTGGCGGGTATGGCCGGTACGGTGGACCAGAGCAGTCGCGAAGAAAGCCGCTTGCCGACCACCGATCTGAGCCAGATTCACCAGTTGGTGATCAAGGAAGCCCGCGTCGTCCTGCAACAAGCCAAAGATGTGATCGTCGATTACATCGATGGTGAATGGGACCGCGAGCGGCTGGAGCCGTTGTCGGCGCTGCTGATTCAAGTACGCGGCGCGCTGGCGATGATTCCGCTGGCCCGTGCGTCCGGCCTGTTATCGGCGTGCAACGATTACATCCTTGAGCACCTGCTGGTCGAAGAAGGCCGCCCCGCGCAAACGCAGCTCGACAGCCTCGCTGAAGCGCTGACCGGAGTCGAGTATTACCTGGAGCGCATGGCCGAGGACCCGGAAGCGCCCGGCGAGCATGTGCTGGACCTGGCCCAGGCAAGTCTGGCCAGGCTGGGTTACTCGCCTGTCTCGGACGCGGTTGAGCTGCCAGTGCTCGAAGAGGTCATCAGCGACCAGGAAATGGTTGACCTGCGCGCCCGCCAGGCCTTGGTCAGTCCGACTCAAACGATTGCCGAGGTACTGGCTGTCCCGGTTTCTGCGGTCAATCCGCCTGCGCGGCACGTACCTGCCAGCCTGCTGCCGCCGCCCAAGGGCGAGGCCGGTGTGGACGACGAACTGCGTGACGTATTCCTTGAAGAAACCGATGAGATGCTGGCCGCGCTGCACCGTTACCTGCCGCGCTGGTTCGCCGACACTGACGACTTTCCGGCGCTGACCGAAATTCGTCGCGCCTTCCACACGCTAAAGGGCAGTGGCCGGATGGTTCGGGCGCTGATCTTGGGTGAGCTGGCGTGGTCGGTAGAAAACCTGCTCAACCGCGTGCTGGAAGACAGCGTCGAGCCCGGCGCCGAGGTGCGCCAGTTGTTGGCAGACGTGCAGGCGCTGCTGCCTGACATCATTCGTGATTTCGCCGAAGATGTTCAGCGTCAGCGCGACGATGTCGACGTGTTGGCTGCGCGGGCCCATGCACTTTCTCGTGGCTTGGAGCTGCCGGACACGCAAGCGGTCACCTTTGAACAAGCGGCCGCTGACCCTGACGCTGCGGACGAAGCAGAAGAGGGCTTTGACCCGCAGTTGCTGGGGATCTTTCGCCAGGAAGCACAAACCCATCTCGAAACGCTCGGCCGCTTTATCCACGCGAGTCACGACGTTGAGTCATTAACGTTTAGCGACGACTTGCTGCGCGCGCTGCATACGCTCAAGGGCAGCGCCTATATGGCCGGCGTGTTGCCGATGGCCGAGTTGGCCAGCCCGCTGGATCAATTGGTGCGCGAGTTCAAGACCAATCAGATCGCCGTTGCCCAGTCTGAAATCGAGTTGCTGCGCGCCAGCGAACCGCTCTTCCGGGCAGGTCTGGCGCAATTGGACGATGATCCATTGCGCCCCATTCCGGGTGCTGCGCAATTGATCGAGTCGGCGCGCGCCTTGCTCGATGAACGCATGGCCGCCGCGATGAGCGCCGCCGACAACGGCTTGCGCACTCGGCCCAACCCCAAGTTGATCGAGACTTTTCTGGCCGAGGGCATGGACATCCTGCTCGACGCCGAAGGCCTGCTCAAACGCTGGCGGCAGCACCCTGGCGAGCGCCAGGAGCTGACGGAGTTGCTCGACGAATTGACCACGCTCGGTCACGGCGCGCACATGGCCGATCTGCCGCAGGTGGATGAGCTGTGCGAAGCGTTGCTGGATCTGTACGGCGCAGTGGAAGAAAGCAGTCTGGGCGTCAGCGAACGGTTTTTTCATGAGGCCGAAAACGCCCATGAGGCGCTGATCAACATGCTCGATCAGGTCGCCGCCGGTCAGCAGGTCGAGCCATGTCCTGAGCGTATTCGCGCGCTGCGTGAGCTGCTTGATGAGGCATTGGAGCCGGGTGCCATGGGCGTGATCAAAACCGGTGACGACGGCACGCTGAGTCTCACCGATTTGCCTGCGCTGCAAACCGAATCAGAGGCCCCCGCTACAGACGATTCCCCGAACGTGCTGGATCAGGAAATCGTCGAAATCTTCCTCGAAGAAGCCGTGGATATTCTCGACAGCGCAGGCCAAGCCTTGCAGCGCTGGCTGGATGATCCTGAAAACCCGATGCCGCTGTCCTCGTTGCAGCGTGACTTGCACACGCTCAAGGGCGGGGCGCGGATGGCTGAAATCGAGCCGGTGGGTGATCTGGGTCACGAACTGGAATCATTGTACGAAGGGCTGATCGATCGACGTTGCAGCTACAGCCCTCAGTTGGGCGAGCTGTTGGTGAGCAGCCACGATCACCTGGCGCTGATGCTTGAGCAGTTGCAGCATCACAAACCGTTGACCTCGCCGCAGCCGGTGGTCGAGGCCATTCGCGAGTTTCGCCAGAGCAATTGCTACGGCCAGCCGAGTGAGCTGGAAACCGCGCCGCCGCCGCGCAATGTCGGTTCGATGATTCAGACGCTGAACGAGCGCGACCCTGAGCTGCTGGAAATCTTCCTCGAGGAAGGCTACGACATCATCGAAAGCTCCGGCGCGGCGCTGGTGCGCTGGCAAGCCGATCCACAAAACACGCTGGAAGTGGAAAACCTGCTGCGCGACCTGCACACGCTCAAGGGCGGCGCCCGAATGGTCGAAATCGCGCCGATTGGCGATCTCGCCCACGAGCTGGAATCGCTGTACGAGAGCTTGGCGTCCGGTGGCCTGAAAGAGAACAGCGCGCTGCTTAACGGCCTGCTGCAAAGCGGCCACGACATGCTGGCTGACATGCTCGACGCCGTTCGGGCGTACGAGCCGTTGCCCAATCCAGCCTTGCTGATCGACAGCATTCATCAGTATTCCGCCTCCGGTGGCGTGGGCGAGGGGGTGAAAAAGCCGCTCGAAGCGCCTGTCGCAGTCCCGCTGCCGGCCGATCCCGCCGCCCAGTCCTTGACCCCCGACGCAGACGCCGAGCGCACCGGCCCGGAAATGGTCAAAGTCCCCGCTGAGCAGCTGGAAGATCTGGTCAATCTGGCGGGCGAAACCTCTATTTTCCGCGGACGCATCGAACAACAGGTCATCGACGCCCAAGGCACGCTGACTGAAATGGAGACCACCATCGAGCGAATGCGCGACCAGTTGCGGCGTCTGGACATCGAAACCCAGGGGCGGATTCACAGTCGCGATCAGATTCAGGCCGAGCGGTTGGGCTACGAAGAATTCGACCCGCTTGAAATGGACCGCCATTCGCAGTTGCAGCAGTTGTCACGGGCGCTGTTTGAGTCCGCCTCCGACCTGATGGACTTGAAGCAGACCCTGGACACTCGTGCCCACGACGCTCAAACCCTCCTCCAGCAGCAGGCTCGGGTGAACACCGAGTTGCAGGAAAGCCTGATGCGCACGCGCATGGTGCCTTTCGAGCGCATGGTGCCGCGCCTGCGCCGTATCGTTCGGCAGGTGTCCGGCGAGCTGAACAAAAAGGTCATCTTCGACGTCATCAACGCTGAAGGTGAAATGGACCGCAACGTGCTTGAACGCATGGTCGCGCCGCTGGAGCACATGCTGCGTAATGCCATCGATCACGGCCTTGAAAGCACGGAAAAACGCCTCGAGGCGGGCAAGCCGGAAGCGGGGCACATCACCCTGAGCCTGACCCACGAAGGCGGCGATATCGTCATTGAAATGAGTGACGACGGCGCAGGTGTTGACTTTGAAGCAGTGCGGCGCAAGGCGATCAAGCGCGGGATGATTGGCCCTCATGCTGTATTAAGCGACCACGACACGTTGCAATTCATCCTGCAGGCGGGCTTTTCGACGGCCGAAACCATCACCCAGATTTCCGGGCGCGGGGTGGGCATGGACGTGGTTCATGCCGAGGTCAAAGAGCTGGGCGGGTCGATGGTGATCGATTCCAAATCGGGGCAGGGCGCGCGTTTCCGCATTCGGCTGCCGTTCTCGGTGTCGGTCAACCGGGCGCTGATGGTGCAGTGTGGCGAGGAGCAATACGCCGTGCCGCTGAACAGCATCGAAGGCATCGTGCGGGTCATGCCTGTTGAGCTGGAGGCGTATTACCAGGCCAGCCCGCCGCGCTATCAATACGGCGAGCGGACCTATGAGCTTCGCTATCTCGGTGAGCTGCTGAGCAATGCCCACCCGCCCAAACTGGTTGGCCAGATCCAACCGCTGCCGGTCCTGCTGGTGCATGTGCACGATCAGTGGCTAGCGGTGCAGGTCGATGCGCTGGCGGGGTCTCGCGAGATCGTGGTGAAAAACCTCGGCGTGCAGTTCTCGGGCGTGCAGGGCATATCCGGCGCTACGATTTTGGGGGATGGCCGGGTGGTGCTGATCCTTGATCTGTTTGCCCATATCCGCAGGTTTCACGCGCGACAGCTGGCGTTGCAAGCCTCTGGCGAATCCCCTGCGCGTTACGTCGAAGCCGAGCAGACGAAACCGCTGTTGGTGATGGTGGTGGACGATTCCATCACCGTGCGCAAGGTCACCGGGCGCCTGTTGGAGCGCAACGGCATGAACGTGCTGACTGCCAAAGACGGGGTAGACGCCATGGCGCTGCTGCAGGAGCACACGCCGGACATCATGCTGCTGGACATCGAAATGCCCCGCATGGACGGCTTTGAAGTCGCCAGCAAAATCCGCGCGGACGAAGGGCTCAAGCATCTGCCGATCATCATGATCACCTCACGCTCAGGCCAGAAACATCGTGATCGGGCTTTTGCCGTCGGGGTGAATGACTACATGAGCAAGCCTTATCAAGAGGCCGCCTTGCTGGAGAGCATCGCGCACTGGAGTCATGTGCATGTCTGACACCACCAGCCAAGCCGCGCGCCTGTCGAGCCTTACCGGTTTGCTGTTACCACTGAGCGACCGCTTTTTGTTGCTCCCGAACGTCGCCGTGGCCGAGCTGATCGACTATCAAGACAGCGTGGCCGACCCAGGTGCGCCGCAGTGGTATCTGGGGCCGATCAACTGGCGTCATCTTTCTTTGCCGCTGCTCAGCTTTGAAGCCGCCTGCGGCAGTCGGGCGATTGTCGGTGGCCGGGCGCGGATTGTTATTCTCAACGCCCTTGGCGGTCGGCCTGATCTGAAATTCATCGCTTTGCTGACCCAGGGTATCCCGCGTTCCTGCAAGGTCGACAGCCAGCTGAGCTACGTCGACGTGCCGCTCGATGAACTGGAGTTGGCGGCTGTGCAGGTCGGGGATACCGTGGCGAAGATTCCTGATCTCGTGGCGCTGGAACAGTGGTTGGTGGACGCGGGGTTGGTGCAGGTGGTGGGGCCGGGTATTTGAGGGGGACAGTCATACCGCCTCGCGACCGTCGTAACCTGCGGTGTCTTCGACAGGTGTGACGTGCGCCCCCATTTCAGCAGCGTTTTAAACCAACGTGGGAGCGGACCTGTCCGCGAATACGGTATGCCTGGAGACGAAAACCCGTTGGATGTACCGGCCTCTTCGCGGACAGGTCCGCTCCCACAGGTTCGATCTCATCCTGTTGGATCGAGTGGGCGGCTTCCGACTTGCTCGCGAAGCTTGCGACGCGCAGTTTCAGGCAAATCGAGGTCCCAGCTTCGCGTAGCGTCAGGCGTTTGCCCCGGGAGCGTAATAGCTTCCGTTGGCTTCTGCCGGGTCGTGATCCACCCTCCCTAGACAATGAGCCGAATAAAACCCATATTCGGCTCATTAGGTGAGCCGAATATCTCCCGTATTTGGCTCATTGCCTTCGAGGTCTTGAGTGAGCGAGTTCAATCGTTGGATTTGGCAGCACCCCAGTTGGCCCGCGTTCACATGGAATGCCGACCAACTCGCACCTGTTCTGCGCGCCTGCTCTCAAGCTCAAGGCCGTTTGCTCGGGATGCTTGAAGCGCAGGGCGTCGATGCCAGTGCGCAGTCCGAACTCGATGCGTTGCTACAAAACGTCATCACTTCATCGGCGATTGAAGGCGAGCAGTTGAATGTCGGTTCAGTTCGTTCTTCCTTGGCCAAACGGCTGGGGCTGGCGGCAGAGCAACGTGTCAGCCCTCGCAGCGAGGGATTAGCCGAATTGATGCTGGACGCCACTCAGCAGCATCAGCGCCCACTCACCCTAAAGCGACTGCTGCATTGGCACCAGCTACTGTTTCCCACCTCGGAAGCGCTGGTTACCCAAACGATCGGCGTCGGTGTGCTTCGTGGTCATGAGTCAATGCAAGTGGTGTCCGGGAGACTGGATCGACCGGTTGTGCATTTTGAGGCGCCCCCGCGGGACGGACTTGAGCAGCAACTGGATGGGTTTTTCCACTGGTTCCAGAGCAGCCAGTCCGACCCTACCCTCGACCCGCTATTAAGGGCCGGCATCGCGCATTTCTGGTTTGTGACGTTACACCCCTTCGACGACGGTAACGGCCGTTTGACCCGGGCGATTACCGACCTGGCACTCGCACAGGCTGAAAACCAGTCCATCCGCTTTTACGCAATGTCGGCCAGCATTCTTGCCGACCGACAGGGCTATTACCGGGTCCTTGAAACCTCACAAAGGGCAGAGCTGGACATCACCGCCTGGCTCAGCTGGTTCCTGGAAACCCTGCTGCATACCCTCGGCCAAGCCTGCCAGCGCATCGCACGAGTTTTGGACAAGGCCAGATATTGGCAGCAGCATCGCGACCACGGATTGTCGGCTGAGCAAACCAAAGTGCTTAACCGCTTGCTCGACGGCGATTTACTCGCAGATAAACCGGGTTTCGAGAACGGCATCAGCGCCGCGCACTATCAGGCGGTCGCTAAGGTCAGTAAGGCCACGGCCACCCGACACCTTGTCGATCTGCTTGAGAAGGGCTGCCTGGTGAAACTCCCCGGTGGCGGTCGCAGCACACGCTACCAAATCAACTGGCAATCCTGATCGTTACCCTCACCCTAACGATCCCGTCATCTGCTTGATTGATGCGCCACACCCATCGCTCCTAAGGTGACCCACGACAGCGAACTCGTGGAGTCAGCATGACAACGTTCATGACTACAAAAACAACGAAACTCGACCCGCGCTGGTCGCGTCGTCGCAGTGAAAAACTGCGGCGGCTCGAGCTGGTGCGTTCTCTTGCCGACGGCGTGGTGTTGCCGACCGACAAAATCGTCGCGGCCCTGGAGGCGTTGATCGCGCCCGGTGACCGCGTGGTGCTCGAGGGCAACAACCAGAAACAGGCGGATTTCCTGTCGCGCTCTCTGGTCAAGGCCGACCCCGCCAAACTGCACGATCTGCACATGATCATGCCCAGCGTCGGGCGATCCGAGCACCTGGATCTGTTTGAACGCGGCATCGCCCGCAAGCTGGATTTCTCGTTTGCCGGTACGCAAAGTCTGCGCATCAGCCAGTTGCTGGAAGACGGCCTGCTGGAAGTCGGCGCGATTCATACGTACATCGAACTGTATTCGCGCCTGTTGGTGGACCTGATACCCAACGTCGTGTTGTCCGCCGGATTCATGGCCGACCGCGCCGGCAACATCTACACCGGCGCCAGCACTGAAGACACTCCCGCATTGATTGAGCCCGCTGCCTTCAGCGACGGCATCGTCATCGTGCAGGTCAATGAGCTGGTGGACGACGTCAGCGACCTGCCACGCGTGGATATCCCTGCCTCATGGGTCGATTTCGTGGTGGTCGCCGACAAACCGTTCTACATCGAACCGCTGTTCACTCGCGACCCGCGCCACATCAAACCGGTGCACGTGCTGATGGCGATGATGGCGATTCGCGGGATCTACGAAAAACATAACGTGCAGTCGCTCAACCACGGCATCGGCTTCAACACCGCCGCCATCGAGCTGATCCTGCCGACCTACGGCGAATCCCTGGGCCTCAAAGGCAAGATCTGCCGCAACTGGACGCTCAATCCCCACCCAACCTTGATCCCGGCCATCGAAAGCGGCTGGGTCCAAAGCGTGCATTGCTTCGGCACCGAATTGGGCATGGAAAACTACATCGCCGCGCGGCCGGATGTGTTCTTCACCGGGCGTGACGGCTCGATGCGCTCCAACCGGATGATGTGCCAGCTGGCCGGGCAATATGCGGTGGATCTGTTCATCGGCGCGACCCTGCAAGTGGACGGCGACGGCCATTCTTCTACCGTGACTCGCGGTAGGCTCGCCGGTTTTGGTGGCGCGCCGAACATGGGTCACGATCCCCACGGCCGTCGCCACGCAACGCCGGCCTGGCTCGACATGCGCCAGCAGACTGGCGACGGCCCGGACGCTTACCTTGAGCGCGGCAAGAAACTCGTCGTGCAAATGGTCGAGACGTTTCAGGAAGGCGGCAAACCGACCTTCGTCGAGACCCTCGACGCTGTGGAAGTCGCGAAAAAAAGCGGCATGGCCCTGGCGCCGATCATGATCTACGGCGACGACGTCACCCACTTGCTCACCGAAGAAGGCATCGCCTATCTCTACAAAGCACGCAGCCTGGAAGAGCGGCAGCAGATGATCGCGGCTGTGGCGGGCGTGACTTCCATCGGCCTGCGCCACAACCCTAAAGACACCGCGCGCATGCGACGTGAAGGATTGATCGCGCTGCCGGAAGATCTTGGCATTCGACGTACCGACGCCAGCCGCGAACTGCTCGCCGCCAAAAGTATCGCCGAGCTGGTGGAGTGGTCCGGTGGTTTGTACAGCCCGCCTGCGAAATTCAGGAGTTGGTGATGCGCGCTCAACACATAGCTTTCCAGCACCAGCCTCAAGCGTTATCGCTGGCTGATCAATTGGCCGATCGGGCGGTGGACGCGCTGATCGATGAAGCCGATCTGTCACCCAAACCGGCGCTGGTGGACCGCCGTAGTAACGGCGCCCATCAGGATCTGCACCTCGGTTTGATGCACGCCTCGGCGCTGTCGCTGTGGCCTGCGTTCAAGGAAATGGCCCAAGCCGCGACCGATATCGGTGAAATTGGCCAGCCCTTGCGCGAGGCCATTGGCCGCATCGGGCGTGAAGGTGAAGCAGCGATGATGCGCACCACCAACGGAGTCAACACCCATCGCGGCGCCATTTGGGCGCTAGGTTTGCTGGTCGCCGCCGCAGCCCTTGATCCCAATGACCTGAGTGCCGCGGGCCTGAGCCTGCGCGCTGCGAAACTGGCTTTGATCGACGACCGTAATCTGCTCGGCCAGACCCGAAGCCACGGCGCCGAGGTCGCGCGCAAATACGGTGCGATGGGTGCTCGCGAACAGGCACAAATGGGCTTTCCAGCTGTTATTCAGTTCGGCCTGCCACAACTGCACCGCAGCCGCGCCGCCGGAAATGGCGAGCAGAACGCCCGGCTCGACGCGCTGCTGGCGATCATGACCACGCTGTCGGACACCTGCGTTCTCTACCGCGCTGGCGAAGCCGGGCTGGCGGCCATGCAAACCGGCGCGCACCGTGTACTCAATGCCGGTGGCAGCGCCAGCCTGGGCGGTCGTCGCTGCCTGAATGAGCTGGATCAGCAACTGCTCACGCTTAACGCATCCCCCGGAGGCGCTGCTGATCTGCTCGCTGCCTGCCTGTTCATCGATTGCCTTGAGCCTGCGCTCGGCGACGCCAAGAGGACGTTTTAATCATGGAAACCCTTTCTTTTGAATTCCCTGCCGGGCAGCCGCCACTGGGCCGTGCGCTGGTGGGCTGTGTTGGCTCCGGCGATCTGGAAGTGCTGCTGGAGCCCGGTCTGCCGGGCAAGTTGTCGATCCAGGTGGTGACCTCGGTAAACGGCAGTTCGGCGCGCTGGCAGAACCTGTTCGAGCGGATGTTCGACGGCCAGAATCCTCCCGCATTGAGCATAGACATTCATGACTTCGGCGCAACGCCGGGCGTGGTTCGGCTCCGGCTGGAACAAGGTTTCGAGGAGATCGGCCATGACTGACAGCGCCCGCTTGTTGCAACAACACAGCTTCGTCGAACTCGGCGCTCGCCAGCGTGCGCGGGCGATTCTGGACGAAGGCAGCTTTCGGGAGCTGGTCGGCCCGTTTGATCGCTTGATGTCGCCGTGGCTAGCCAAACAAGGCGTGGTGCCACAAGCCGACGACGGAGTGATCGTCGCCAAAGGCGCCATTGGCGGCAAACCGGTGGTGGTGTGCGCCATCGAGGGTGGATTCCAAGGCGGCAGCATGGGCGAAGTCGGCGGCGCGAAGATGGCGGGCGCGCTGGAATTGGCGGCCGAAGACAACCGCAACGGCATTCCGACCGCCGCCGTTTTGCTACTGGAAACCGGTGGCGTGCGTCTGCAGGAAGCCAACCTGGGACTGGCGGCGATTGCCGATATTCACGCTGCCATCGTCGATCTGCGTCGCTATCAGCCAGTGATCGGCGTGGTCGCAGGCAGCGTCGGATGTTTCGGTGGCATGTCGATTGCGGCCGGTTTGTGCAGTTATCTGCTGGTCACTCAAGAAGCGCGTCTTGGTTTGAACGGCCCGCAGGTGATCGAGCAGGAAGCCGGAATCGAGGAATACGACTCCCGCGACCGGCCCTTCATCTGGAGCCTGACCGGTGGCGAGCAGCGTTTTGCCAGTGGTCTGGTGGACGCGTTTGTGGCGGACGATATCAAGGCCATTCAACAGCAGGTCCAGGCGCTTTTGCTCCAGGGCCCGCGAGAGAAAGAGCGCAGCGGACAATATGAGCTGTTCCTGCACCGACTCGCGCAGCTGGACACCGAACCGCAGATCGATCCCGCGACCGTCCGCAGCCTGTACCAAGGAGAACAGCCATGAGCACTTATTCGACCCGTGGCCTGAACTGGTTCAAGGCGCTGAGCGAAGGCGCTGCCGAAGTCGTTGGCCTGCCAGCGTCAGTGAAAGCCTCCGATGGCCAGCTTGGCGATCAAATCGTGCGTTTTCTCGCAGTGGTTGCTGATCCGCAAAACCGTTTCCCTCGCGCACAGAACGGCGAAGTCGGCATGCTCGAAGGCTGGGGCCTGGCCAAGGCCGTGGACGCTGCCATCGAACTGGACCGCCAAAGCGAAACCAAACGCCCATTGATCGCCATCATCGACGTGCCAAGTCAGGCTTACGGACGGCGCGAAGAAGCGTTGGGCATTCATCAGGCGTTGGCCGGTGCCGTGGACAGTTATGCGCGGGCGCGTCTGGCTGGGCATCCGGTGATCGGGCTGCTGGTGGGCAAGGCAATGTCCGGCGCATTTCTGGCCCATGGGTATCAGGCCAATCGGCTGATCGCGCTGCGTGATCCGGGCGTGATGGTGCACGCCATGGGCAAGGCGTCGGCGGCGCGAGTCACGTTGCGCAGCGTCGAAGAACTGGAAAAACTCGCCGCCAGCGTGCCGCCAATGGCCTACGACATCGACAGCTACGCCAGCCTCGGCTTGCTCTGGGAAACGCTGTCGGTAAGCCGGATTGAACAGCCTTCTGCTGCTGATCTGACGTTGGTGAGCGACTGCCTGATTGCGGCGATCAAGGATGCCCAATTCGGTCCGAATGATCTGAGCAGCCGACGCGGCGCAACCAACCGCGCGGCGTCCTCGAAAGTGCGCGAACTGCTGCGGGCGCATTGGTAAATGAGCGTGATTCCGATGGCGCAGCCCCACGACTTGTTGTGGGGCATGCCGGTGTCTGCGCTGCCGGCTGATGCGCCGGCGTGGTGTGTCGAGGTGATCAGCCTCGGCCATCCCGTGGTGGTGCGTCGGGCGTTGGTCGGAGTCGGTCAAGTTGCAGTGGGTGTGCGTGGGCGTTCGCGGGATCAGCGTTATGGGGCGGTGATGGATGTCGCCGATATTCAGCGTCGGATTCTGCCTGAACAGCTTGTTGGCGTGGCTGGCGCGCAGGACTGGCCGGCGTTGCGAGCGCTGCAACACATCCAACCAGTTATGAATGCGCTGGGTTTGCCGTGGGGCGTGGTCGGCAGCGCAGGATTTGAGTTGGCCAGCGGTTTATCGGCGCTGCATCAAAAGAGCGATCTGGATTTGATCCTGCGCACTGATGCATTTTTTGATCGTCAGGCGGCCGCTCAGCTACTAGATGCATTAGGTGGGACGGTGTGCCGCATCGATCTGCAACTGCAAACGCCGCTCGGTGCCGTTGCGCTGCGTGAGTGGGCCGGACAATCGCAACGAGTGCTCTTGAAACCCGCTGACGGCGCACGATTGGTGCTCGATCCGTGGCATGCGCTTGAGTCAGTCGCATGAGCAGTTTTTGGGTGTATCCGGGCCAGGGAGCGCAGCAGGCGAACATGCTGCATCTGCTGCCGCGCGAGCCCTTGATCAGCGAATGCCTGGGGGAAGCCAGCGAAGCACTGAACGAAGACGTATTGTTGCTCGATACCGCCCAGGCGCTGCAATCCACTCGGGCTGTTCAGTTGTGCTTGTTGATCGCGGGCGTTGCCTGTTCGCGCGTGTTGATGGCCCAAGGGAGCCAGCCGGATTTCGTCGCTGGGCTTTCAATTGGCGCGTATCCAGCAGCGGTTATTTCAGGCGCGCTGGGGTTTGCCGATGCGGTGCGGCTGGTCGCGTTGCGTGGCGAGTTGATGCAGAACGCATTTCCAGAAGGCTACGGCATGACTGCTCTGATCGGTCTGGATCAAGCGGTTGTAGAGCAATTGATCGTTCAAATTCATGCGCCTCAGATGCCGGTGTACCTGGCGAATATCAACGCTGATAACCAGTTCGTCATCGCCGGCAGTCATGAGGCGATGGCGCAGGTCGCGGCGCTTGCCAGAGCCCAGGGCGCGGCAACGGCCAAGCGGCTGGCGGTCAGCGTGCCGTCCCATTGTGAGTTGCTGGCTGGGCCTGCGCAGACACTGGCCGAGGCGTTCAGTCACGTGTCGGTGCAGGCGCCGAGCATTCGTTATCTGAGCGGTAGCGCTGCGCGGCCCGTTCTCAACGCAGACAAGTTACGTGACGACCTGGCGTTCAACATGTGCCGAGTCATCGACTGGCGCAGCACCGTGCAGACCGCGTACGAGCGCGGCGTGCGCCTGCAAATCGAACTGCCGCCGGGCACCGTGTTGACGGGGCTGGCGCGTCGGGTTTTCGAACAAGGATCCGCAGTCGCCTTCCAGGGTGCTCGGCTGGATACGCTGAGCGCGCTGTCGCGAGAGGAGGAACGCCGCAACCCATAGACCGACTGCTGCTTTCGAAGAACAAACACAACAACAACTTCGACGATGCAATTTGAGGATAAAAATAATGGTTATTTATGGTGTCGCGTTACTCGCAATCTGCACCCTTGCGGGGGTGATTCTCGGTGATCTGCTCGGCGTGCTGCTGGGCGTCAAATCCAATGTCGGCGGCGTCGGGATCGCGATGATCCTGCTGATCTGCGCCCGTCTCTACATGCAAAAGCGCGGCGGCATGAGCGAAGGCTGCGAGATGGGCGTCGGCTTCTGGGGGGCGATGTACATCCCGGTCGTGGTCGCCATGGCCGCACAGCAAAATGTCGTCACGGCGCTTAAGGGCGGACCGATTGCCGTTCTCGCAGCGATTGGTTCTGTAATGATTTGCGCCTGCACCATTGCGGTGATCAGCCGGACCAACAAGGGCGAGCCGCTGCCCAAGGAAGAAGAGCCGGTGATTATCCCGGTTGCCGCGCCAGTGGGAGGCCGCTGACATGTGGGATCTCATTCAGAAAGACCTCATCAGCCAAGGGCTGGTGACGGCGTTTGCGGTGGTGGGCGTGGTGATGTGGATTTCCGTGGTGCTGTCCAAACGGCTCACGTTTGGGCGCATTCATGGTTCTGCAATTGCCATCGTCATTGGGCTGGTGCTGGCGTGGATCGGCGGAACACTGACCGGCGGGCAAAAAGGCCTGGCTGATGTGGCGCTGTTTTCCGGGATCGGCTTGATGGGCGGCGCAATGTTGCGTGACTTCGCCATCGTCGCCACGGCGTTCGAAGTGCAGGCGACGGAAGCCAAAAAAGCCGGCATGATCGGTGCCGTTGCGTTGATGCTCGGGACCTTGCTGCCGTTTATCGTCGGCTCGTGCGTGGCTTATGCGTTTGGTTATCGCGATGCGGTCAGCATCACCACCATTGGTGCGGGCGCAGTGACCTATATCGTAGGGCCGGTGACCGGTGCTGCGTTGGGCGCCAGTTCCGACGTGATGGCGCTGTCGATTGCGACGGGGTTGATCAAAGCGATTCTGGTGATGGTCGGCACGCCGATGGCCGCACGCTGGATGGGCCTCGATAACCCGCGTTCGGCCATGGTGTTTGGCGGTCTGGCCGGGACAGTGAGCGGCGTAACGGCGGGTTTGGCCGCGACTGATCGCCGACTCGTGCCCTACGGCGCCCTGACCGCGACCTTCCACACCGGGCTCGGCTGCCTGCTTGGGCCGTCGTTGCTGTATTTCATCGTGCGCGGGATTTTGGGTTAATCACGTCGACCTCTGTAGGAGCTGCCGAAGGCTGCGAAGCGATAGGTCCGGCAACAGAGATTCGTCGCCTGATCCGACGTTTCGCAGCCTTCGGCAGCTCCTACAGGGGAACGCATTCCAGTCTCCCGGCCTCGCTCGTTCCACGCGCAGGTAACGATCAGTGGTTGGAGCATTGCCTTTGATTCTGGCCGGAGGCCGTAGGAGTCCAGCTTGCTGACGATCTGCCGGGAACCGGCAGCAAACCGGGTAAATGCGGTGCATCAGTCGCGCAGGGGTATCTGGTTTCGCGACCGGTGCCCGGTCGATCGCCTGCAAGCAAGGCTCCTACGCCCTCCGGGCAGATGCGGTATTGGTTGATCGTTCCCGCGCGGAGAGCGAGGAACGATCAGTGGCTGGGGCATTGCCTTTGATTCTGGCCGGAGGCCGTAGGAGTCCAGCTTGCTAACGATCTGCCGGGAACCGGCAGTCAATGGGTGAACGCGGTGCGTCAGGTAAACCGGGATGTCCGGTGTTGCGACCGGTGCCCGGTCGATCGCCTGCAAGCAAGGCTCCTACGCCCTCCGGGCAGAAGCGGTATTCGTCGATCGTTCCCACGCAGGGCGGGGTAACTATCTGCTGGCTTGCAGCTTGCAGCTTGCAGCTTTCAACTCAAACGATTGGTATACATCCGACACTCCGCCAGCAACGCGAGCAGATTAGGGTCGCGTTCGCGGGCTTTGAGGAACACCAGGCCGATGTGCTGCTGCATCCGATATCTTTGCTGCAGAGGAATCAGGCGCACGCGGTTTTCGTATACGGCCGCAATCCGTCCTGGCAGCAAGGCGTAACCTACGCCCGAGCTGACCATGCTCAGCAGGGTAAAGATGTCATTCACCTGCATCGCCACCTTCGGCTCGAACCCCGCCTGTTGAAACACCATCGCACCATCACGATGGGTCGCAAAGCCTTGGGTCAGGGTAATGAACGTCGCTTCGCGCAGATCGCTCAGGTCCACTTCACTGTGCTGGGCGAACGGCGAATCCACCGGCGCGGCGAGGAAGATGTCATCGGAGAACAGCGGCAGATGCTCGCAATCCGGGTCGCTCACGGATTCGTTCAACGACACCAGAATCGCGTCCACTTCCATGTTCTTGAGCTTGTAGAACAGGTCGATGTTCGAGCCCAGGATCAGATCGATGTTCAGCTCGGTGCGGCGGATCTTTAGCCCCATGATCAATTGCGGCACGGTTTTAACGGTCAATGAATACAACGCCCCCAGCTTGAATCGCGCCGCCGAAAACCCCGCTGCCTGACGCGTCAGCTCAACAGTGGCGAGCACCTCCTGCACCAGTTTTTGCGCGCGTTCCTCCAGCACATAGGCGCTTTCCAGCGGCGTGAGATTACGGCCTTCATGCTTGAACAGCGGACAGCGCAGTGCGCTTTCCAGTGAGTGGATCGCCCGATGCACGCTCACGGTGCTGGTCTGCAACTCAACGGCGGCCCTCGACAGATTGCCGGTGCGCATGAAAGCCAGGAAAATCTCCAGCTTCTTGAGGGTCAGCTCTTCATCGATCTGCATGGGGCACCGTTGTTATTGGAGTGCTGCCGATTGTGCCCAAGTCATCAGCGGCTGGGTGCATTAAATGCCGAAACACGCATTGCGCTTTTGCCTCATAAGCTGGAGCCTTGCCCGGTGTTATGTGCAAGAGAGGTGGTTTACGAATGTATTACGGTGAAAGACTCAATGCCTGGACCCACTTGGTTGGGGCCATCGCCGCGTTTGTCGGGGCGGTGTGGTTGCTGGTGATCGCCAGTATGGACGGCAGCCCTTGGAAGATTGTCAGTGTGGCGATCTATGGTTTTACCCTGCTGGTGCTGTACAGCGCATCGACGGTTTACCACAGCGTCCAGGGCCGCAAAAAAGCGATCATGCAGAAGGTTGATCACTTTTCGATCTACTTGCTGATTGCCGGCAGTTACACGCCGTTTTGTCTGGTGACGTTGCGCGGGCCTTGGGGCTGGACACTGTTTGGCATTGTCTGGGGACTGGCGATCATCGGGATTTTGCAGGAGATCAAACCGCGTTCCGAAGCGCGCATCCTGTCGATCGTGATCTACGCGGTCATGGGCTGGATTGTACTGGTGGCAGTCAAACCGTTGTTGGCGGCGCTCGGCACTGCCGGGTTCATCTGGCTGGCGTCGGGCGGCGTTTTGTACACCGTCGGCATCATCTTTTTTGCCCTCGATCACCGACTGCGCCACGCCCATGGCATCTGGCACCTGTTCGTGATTGCCGGGAGCTTGCTGCACTTTGTGGCGATTACATTTTACGTGCTGTGATCCCAGCGGATACACATATCCGTGGGAGCGGACCTGTCCGCGAAGGCATTGGCCCAAGCGATAGAAATGTATCGGATGCAATGGCCTCTTCGCGGACAGGTCCGCTCCCACGGGGTGTGTGTAGAGGGTCATTTCCGCGCCCCGCTTCAGTGCATCCTTCTCAACACAACCCCTCGATTTCCGGTAATCGCAGCAGCCCGCAAGCCCCGCGCATTTGCACCAACCCGAAAAGCATTTGCCCTGTATTGAAGCATTTAATTCATTATTTTTATTTGTTGAATTATTTGATTCGTCATCCTAGTCTGATCCTCGAAACGCCTGCTCAAGTGGTGAGGCGGCCTTCTTGGACTGACTGATTTAATCGGGGAGCAAGACATGAATGTGAAAGTACTCTTGAGCATGGCCGTGGCAACCGCATTTTCCGCCTCCACCTGGGCGGCGGACTGGACCGTTGGCGCCAACGTCGGCAACGTGCCGTGGGAATTCCAGGATGCCAAGGGCGAGATCGTCGGCTTTGAAGTCGATGTCGTCAAAGAAGTCGCCAAGCGCGCCGGCAAGACTGTCGAGTTCGTCAATATCCCCTTCAACGGCCTGTTCAGCGCCGTGCAGTCCAAGCGTGCCGACATCGCGATCTCATCGATCACCATCACCCCGAAACGCCTTGAGTCCGTCGGCTTCGCCCAGCCGTATTACGACAGCGACCAATCCCTGTCGGTACTGGCCAAGTCCGGCATCACTGGCCTGAAAGACATGGAAGGCAAAGTGGTCGGCGTCGATACCGGCTCCACCGGCGACATGTGGGTTGGCGCGCATCAGGCCGAATACAAATTCAAAGATGTCTCACGCTACGAAGGCCTGTCGCCTGCGATGCTCGATCTTGCGTCCGGTCGCATGGACGGCTACGTCAGCGACATCCCGGCGGTCCTGTACTACATCAAGGACAAGCCGCAGTACAAAGTCGTCGCCCGTATTCCGACCGGCGAAAAATATTCGCTGATGCACGCCAAGGGCTGGGAATCGGCCACTCAGGTCAACGACATCATCTCCGCCATGAAGAAAGAAGGCGTGATCGCCGGCCTGCACAAGAAGTGGTTCGGCGCTGACGCCGACGCCGATTCAAGCACCGTCAAAGTGGTCGATGTGCTCAAGTAACGCCTGACTGCTCAAGCCCGCTCAGCCGCTTCAACACCAAGGAATCGCAATGGAGTTGTTACAGACTTTCTTCAACTGGGGCGTGTTTGTCGATGCGCTGCCACTGATGCTGCGCGGCCTTGGCGTGACGGTGATGCTGGGCGTCGTCAGCATCATTCTCGGCCTGGTAGGCGGGCTGTTGCTGGCGATGCTGCGGCTGTATTCCTACGCGCCGATTCGTTTTCTCGCGCGCGTTTACATCGATGTACTGCGCTCGATTCCGCTGCTGGTGTTGCTGGTGCTGATCTACTACGCCTTGCCGTTCGTGGGCATTCGGTTGTCGTCGTTCGCGGCGGCCACGGCAGCGCTGTCCCTGGTGTCATGCGCGTATTCGGCGGAGATTTTCCGCTCAGGCATTGAGGCCATTCCGCGCGGGCAGTTCGAAGCCGCAGCCTCTCAGGGCATGAGCTTTTTCAACACCATGCGCGACGTGATCCTGCCGCAGGCCATGCGCATCGTCATGCCGCCCATGACCAGCAACTGCATCAACGTCATGAAAGACACCGCGCTGGCTTCGGTGGTGGCGATGCCTGATTTGCTCAAGCAAGCGACACAGGCTCAGGCACTGGCCGCCAACCCGACCCCGCTGGTGGGCGCAGCGGTCATGTACCTGCTGTTGCTCCTGCCGCTGGTGCAACTGGTGAGCTGGATCGAACGACGCAACGGCTCCGCGAGGAAAAGCGCATGAGTACCGTCATCGAAATCGAACGCATGGCCAAGTTCTATGGCGCATTTCAGGCGCTGGCGGACATCAACCTCACCGTCGAACAAGGCGAAGTGGTGGTGATTCTCGGGCCATCCGGCTCGGGAAAATCGACGTTGATCCGCTGCATCAATCTGCTGGAGGAATACCAGCAGGGCGACATACGCGTCGCCGATCAACGGGTAGAAAACGGACCGAAACTGGCCGGCATTCGTTGCGAAGTCGGCATGGTTTTTCAGAATTTCAATTTGTATCCGCACCTGACCGTGCTGGCCAACGTCGCGCTGGCGCCGGTGCGGGTGCGCGGCATGTCGCGCAAGGATGCCAACGAGCGTGCGCGCCTGTTGCTGGACAAAGTCGGCATGGGCGCCCACGCCGAAAAATACCCCAGCCAGCTTTCCGGCGGGCAGCAGCAACGCGTCGCCATCGCTCGCACCATGGCGATGGAACCGAGGGTAATTCTGTTCGACGAACCGACTTCTGCCCTCGACCCGGAGATGGTCGGCGAAGTGCTGGACGTGATGCAGAACCTGGCCCGCTCCGGCGTGACCATGGTGGTCGTCACGCATGAAATGGGCTTTGCGCGCAAAGTCGCCGACCGGGTGATCTTCATGGAAAACGGCCGAATCATCGAACAGAACAACCCGCACGACTTCTTCACGGCCCCGCAAGAGCCGAGAACTCGGGCGTTTTTGCAGGCCATCTTGCATCACTGATCAGACCTTGGAGATCACTCCCTTGAATGCCCTGGATATCGATTACGTACGCAGCCAATTTCCCGCACTGAGCAGCGGTTACGCCTATCTCGACAACGCCGGCGGTTCTGCCGTGCTCAAGCCGGTCGCCGAGCGCGTCACCGATTACCTGCTCAACAGCGCAGTGCAGTTGGGCGCGTCCTACAGCGAATCGGTCGACGCCGGGGCGCGGGTGATGCAGGCGCGTGAATCGGTGGCGCAACTGATCAATGCCCAGCACCCGGAAGAGTGCGTGATGGGTGGCTCGACTACGCACCTGCTGCAGATTCTCTGCCGCGCGATTGCGCCGTCGATTCAGCCGGGGGACGAAATCATCGTCACCAACTGCGATCATGAAGCCAACATCGGACCGTGGGTACGCTTGTGTGAGCAGCGCGGCGCGACCTTGCGCGTGTGGACGGTAGACCCTGCGAGCATGGACCTGGAGCTTAACGATCTGGACGCGTTGCTCAGCGAGAAAACCCGCTACGTCGCCATGACCCACGCGTCGAACATCCTCGGCAGCGTCAATCCGGTAGCCGAAGTTGCGCGCCGCGTGCACGCAGTGGGCGGCAAGTTGTGCGTGGATGCGGTGGCCTACGCGCCGCACCGTCTGGTGGATGTACAGGCCAGCGGCGCCGATTACTACGTGTTCAGTTTCTACAAAACCTTCGGCCCGCACTTCGCCGTGCTGTGGGGTAAGCGCGAGGCCTTGCTTGAGCTGCCGAGCCTGAACCACTTCTTCATCGGTCAAGAAGTCATCCCCTACAAGCTGCAACCGGGCAACCTCAATTACGAATTGTCTTTTGGCTGCATCGGCATCAGCGATTACCTGATCGACATCGGCCAGCGTCTGGGCGCCAACGGCAGTGAGCGCGAAAAAATGCAGGCTGCCTTCGACGCGTTCGAAGTGCAGGAAGATTTGCTGGCCGAAACCCTGCTGGCCTTTCTGCGCGAGACGCCGGGCGTACGCATCATCGGCAAACCGCGTGTGACGGATGGCGACCGCGTGCCCACCATCAGCTTTGTCGTCGAAGGCGTTCAGTCCGAAGCCATCGTGCGGCGTGTCGACGGCCACCGCATGGGCATCCGTTTTGGTGACTTCTACGCCCGACGCCTGATCGAACAACTGGGCCTGACTCCGTACGGCGGCGTAGTACGGGTGTCGATCGCCCATTACAACAGCGTCGATGAGCTGAATCGTCTGGTTGAGCATCTGGCTCAGGCGATTACCGAATTGCGCGCGTCCTGACTTTTATCGAGCGATTTTATGCCTGTACCGCAAACCCTGGCCGAGCTGCGTTCAGCCATCGTCGAACATCAGGAACGCCTGACCGCACGGCAACGTGATGCGGCCAATTACCTAAATGAACACCCGCACGACGTGGCACTGAATACCGTGGCGGCGCTGGCGAAAATCTCGGGGATTCCGTCGTCGGCGTTCATTAGGCTGGCCCAGGCGCTAAGTTTCAGCGGGTTCAGCGATTTGCAGCGGTTGTTCAAGCAGCCGTTGCAGCAGGCCGGGCAGGGCAGTTTCAAAGAGCGCATTCGTCACTATCGAGGC
This sequence comes from Pseudomonas rosaeacicularis, assembly GCF_057128745.1. Taxonomy (NCBI): domain Bacteria; kingdom Pseudomonadati; phylum Pseudomonadota; class Gammaproteobacteria; order Pseudomonadales; family Pseudomonadaceae; genus Pseudomonas; species Pseudomonas rosaeacicularis. The sequence continues at coordinate 86,171 of NZ_JBSKHT010000010.1, read as the reverse complement.
GAGCAACTGCTCGATGACCCGACCGACGTGGGCGCCATGCTTTCTGCGTTCAGCCGCGCGAACATCGTGTCGCTGGAGCATCTGGCCGAAGGGCAGCAAGTGGAGGCCATCGAACAAGCCATCGGCCTGCTGCAACAGGCGCGGACCACGTTTGTGGTCGGCATGCGCCGCTCGTTTCCGATGGCGTCCTACTTGAGTTATGCGCTGAGCCGTGTCGGAAGACGCGCCGTGCACATCAGCGGATTGGGCGGCAGCCTGCGTGAGCAGGTCGGCGCGCTGCACAGCGATGACGTGCTGGTGGCGGTGAGTTTTCCGCCGTACTCCCAGGAAACCATCGACGCCTGCACCCAGGCCGTGGCGGCGGGGACGCCGATTGTGGCGATCACTGACAGTCTGCTCAGCCCCATCGGACAAAAAGCGTCGGTGATGATCGAGGTCAACGACGCTGAGCTGTTGGGTTTTCGTTCTCTGACGGCGGCGTTCTGTATCGCGCAAACCCTGGCCATGGGCCTGGCGTTCCGCGATGGCCAAGGCCTTGACGGGCCGGATCATGATGCGTTGAAAAACATCGACTGCTGAGCCAACGCTCGGCGGTTTTTGCCAGATAGTTGTACGTCGCAGGAGACTGTTCCCATGGCTACACCCGTTCGAGATCTGGTCGGCTATGGCCGGCAGCGCCCTCAAGGCACCTGGCCCAATGGCGCGCGACTGGCCATCAACTTTGTCATCAACTACGAAGAAGGCTCCGAGCGTTCTCTGGCCATGGGCGACCCCGATCAGGAGAGCATGACCGAGTGGGGCAGCTACCAATTCCCGGATGGCGTGCGCAATCTGGCGATGGAGTCGATGTACGAGTACGGCGCCCGTGTGGGCATCTGGCGGATTCTCGACATCCTGGAAAAGGCCAACGTCCCGGCCACCTTTCATGCCTGCGCCGTGGCATTCGAGCAGAACCCCGACGTGGCGAAGGCCGCTGTCGAACTGGGCCATGAGATTTGCAGCCACGGTTATCGCTGGGAAGAAGTCTTCCGCCTGACCGAAGCCGAGGAGCGCGAGCACATTCGTCTGGCCATCGAATCCTTCGAACGCACTTGCGGCAAGCGCCCGGTGGGCTGGTATTGCCGTTATGGCGCCAGCGTCCACACTCGTCGGCTCGTGGCCGAGGAGGGCGGTTTTCTCTATGACTCCGATGCCTACAACGACGACGTGCCGTATTTCGTCGACGTCGAGGGCAAACAGCATTTGGTGGTGCCTTACACCAGCGACGTTAACGACTTCCGTTACTGGAACTCGCCAGGCTTGTCTCAGGCGTCGGACTTTCTCGAATACATGAAGGAAAGTTTCGATGTGCTGTACGAAGAAGCCGCTGATGGCCTGCGAATGATGTCCATCGGGTTGCACCCGCGCATGGTCGGGCGTCCGGGGCGGGTGCGAGCGATCAAGCAATTCATCGAGTACGCCCAGGCCCAGGAAGGCGTGTGGTTCACCACCCGGGAAGAAATTGCCAAGGCCTGGATGACCCGCGCCTGACGGAGAGCACGACATGCAGGCTTTCGATCTGATCATTCGTAACGCCAACGTGGTAACGGCTGCGGACAGCTTCCTTTGCGATATAGGCGTGCGTGACGACAAAATCGTCGCACTCGGCCTGGGGTTGCAGGGCGCCACCGAGGAAATCGATGCGGCTGGGCGCACCGTTACGCCAGGCGGGATCGACAGCCATGTGCATCTGGATCAGCCCACCGGCGATGGTTCGGTGATGGCCGATGATTTTGAAAGCGGCACCCGTTCAGCTGCGTGTGGCGGGACAACCACCGTGATCCCGTTTGCCTGCCAGCAGAAGGGCCAAAGCCTGCGCGCGGCAGTGGAGGACTATCATCGACGCGCCGACGGCAAGGCGCTGATCGACTACGCGTTTCACTTGATCGTCACCGACCCCACCGAAGACGTGTTGCGTCGCGAGCTGCCGGAGCTGATCGCCGAGGGCTACACCTCGTTCAAGATCTACATGACCTACGACGCGCTGAAACTCAATGATCGGGAGATTCTGGAAACCCTGTCGGTGGCGCGGGCCGAAGGTGCGATGGTCATGCTCCACGCCGAAAACAGCGACTGCATCGCCTGGCTGACCGAGCGCTTGTTGGCGGCAGGGCACAGCGCGCCCCGTTATCACGCCACGTCCCGGCCAATGCTGGTGGAGCGCGAGGCCACGCATCGAGCGATTGCTTTGGCGGAGCTGGTCGATGTGCCGATCCTCATCGTGCATGTCTCCGGGCGTGAGGCCATCGAGCAAATCCGCTGGGCGCAGAGCCACGGTTTGAAGGTCTACGGCGAGACATGCCCGCAGTATCTGTTTTTGACGGCTGACTCGTTGGGCTGTGACGACAGTTTCGAGGGTGCCAAATGCATCTGCAGCCCCCCGCCTCGTGATGCGGCCAATCAGCAGGTGATCTGGGATGGTTTGCAAAACGGCTCGTTCGAAGTGTTCTCGTCGGACCATGCGCCGTTTCGCTACGAAGGCTCCGACGGCAAGCGCGCTCATGGTGAGCACGCGCCTTTTTCCGAGGTCGCCAACGGCATTCCGGGGATCGAAACGCGCATGGCGCTGCTGTGGTCCGAAGGCGTTGGGACCGGACGCATCACCCCGCAGGAATTTGTCGCGCTGACCTCGACCAATGCCGCGCGGCTTTATGGTCTGTACCCGCGCAAGGGCAGCATCGCGATTGGTGCAGATGCGGACCTGGTGATCTGGGACGAAGGGCTGGATTTCGAACTGACTAACGATTTGCTGCACCATCACGTCGATTACACGCCGTACGAAGGCATGCGCCTGAGTGCATGGCCGGCGATGACCTTCGCGCGAGGGGAGCGAGTGTGGGATGGGCGGGCGCTGGGTACCCCGGGGCGCGGCGTGTTCCTGCCCTGTGCGCGGCCGGAGCCGGCTAAGGTGCGGCGGCGGCAGAGTGAGTTGCCTGGTATTTGATCTGAAATCGAATCTGTAGGAGCGAATTTATTCGCGAGAGGCCGGTACAGACGATAAATCACAAGTGCCTCACATGCCGTCTCGCGAATGAATTCGCTCCTACAGAGTCAGTGCTCTAGAAATCCCCCCAAAGCTGCTGCGCAATGCTCAACGCCACCACCGGCGCGGTTTCCGTGCGCAGCACGCGCGGGCCGAGGCGGGCTGCGTGGAAACCGGCGTCTTGCGCCTGATCGACTTCTGCTTCATTCAGACCGCCTTCGGGCCCGATCAGAAACGCTAGGCTCGTCGGCTTTTCATGACTGATCAGCGGTTCGGCCACCGGATGCAGCACCAGCTTCAGATCGGCTTCAGTGTGCTTGAGCCATTCAGCCAAGGTCACAGGCGGATTGACGGTCGGGACAACTGAGCGACCGCATTGCTCACACGCACTGATCGCGATCTGCTGCCAATGGGCCTGGCGTTTCTCGGCGCGCTCGTCCTTGAGCCGGACTTCGCAGCGCTCGCTGATGATCGGGGTGATTTGAGTCACGCCCAGCTCGGTTGCTTTCTGGATGGCCCAATCCATGCGCTCGCCACGAGACAGTCCTTGGCCCAGGTGGATCTGTAGCGCCGACTCGGCCAAGCCGGGAAAGCATTCATCGATCTGCACCCGAACGCGCTTTTTGCCGACTTCGATCAGCGTGGCGCGAAACTCTGTGCCAGTGCCGTCGAACAGCTGCACAGCGTCACCCTCGGCCATACGCAGCACGCGCCCGATGTAATGCGCCTGGGCTTCCGGCAGTTCGTGTTCGCCGTGGCTCAGAGCGGCTTCGATAAAAAAGCGGGAGAGTCTCATGGTTGTTTCTCTGCAAATAAACAGTCACGGGTAGCGTTACCACGCGGAGCGTGGGAACGATCAGCGTTGGGTTTTGTGTTTATTAACCCGGATCACGAAAATCGGGATGGAAATTCTCGCGCACGGCCACGCTGATATGGGTCCGCGTCGCGATGTCGATGCCTTCAGTCGCCACCTCGGCCAAGAAATCAATTTGTTCGGGTGTAATGACATACGGCGGCAAAAAGTACACCACGCTGCCCAACGGGCGCAGCAATGCACCCCGCGTCAGCGCATGTTCAAACACCTTCAAACCACGACGCTCCTGCCACGGGTACGCGGCTTTTGTCGCTTTGTCCTGGACCATCTCGAAAGCAATGGCCATCCCGGTCTGACGCACTTCGGACACGTTCGGGTGATCCACCAGATGCGCCGTCGCGGTTTTCATACGCAGCGCCAAGGCCTTGTTGTTCTCGATGACGTTGTCCTGCTCGAAAATATCGAGCGTCGCCAATGCCGCCGCGCAGGCCAGCGGATTCCCGGTGTAGCTGTGGGAATGCAGGAAAGCCCGGAGTGTTGGGTAGTCGTCATAGAACGCATCGTAGACGTCATCGGTGGTGATGCACGCCGCCAACGGCAGGTAACCACCAGTCAATGCTTTGGACAAACACAGGAAATCCGGTCGGATGCCGGCTTGCTCGCAGGCGAACATGGTGCCGGTGCGGCCGAAACCCACTGCAATCTCGTCATGGATCAGGTGCACGCCGTAACGGTCGCACGCGTCGCGCAGTAGCTTGAGGTAAATCGGATCGTACATGCGCATGCCGCCAGCGCCTTGAATCAGCGGCTCGATGATCACAGCGGCCACGGTGTCGTGATTCTCCGCCAGCGTCTGCTCCATGGCGGCGAACATGTTGCGCGAGTGTTCCTCCCAGCTCATGCCTTCCGGGCGGTGATAGCAATCCGGGCTAGGCACCTTGATGGTGTCCAGCAGCAGTGCTTTGTAAGTCTCGGTGAACAGCGGCACGTCGCCCACCGACATCGCCGCCATAGTTTCGCCGTGGTAGCTGTTGGTCAGGGTAACGAAGCGCTTTTTGTCGGGTTTGCCGCGATTGAGCCAGTAGTGAAAGCTCATTTTCAGTGCGACTTCAATGCACGAAGAACCGTTATCGGCGTAGAAGCAGCGTGTCAGGCCTTCCGGCGTCATTGCCACAAGACGCTCGGACAACTCGATCACCGGCTGGTGGCTGAAGCCGGCCAGGATCACGTGCTCAAGTTGATCGACCTGATCCTTGATGCGCTGATTGATACGCGGGTTGGCGTGACCAAACACGTTGACCCACCAGGAACTGACCGCGTCCAGATAACGCTTGCCTTCGAAGTCCTCCAGCCAGACCCCCTCGCCACGCTTGATCGGTATCAGCGGCAGGTTTTCGTGGTCTTTCATCTGGGTGCAGGGATGCCACAGGACCTTGAGGTCGCGCTGCATCCACTGATTATTCAGGCCCATCATTGATCTCCTCAGGCTGTGCCGTTGACCACTCGCACGAAACGAGGCCAAACAATCGCGCAAGCCTATGCAATGCATTGCCAAGGGACAACCTTTAGCGCCAATCACAGCCGTTTTAGGTGCTCGACGGACATTGCTGGCGGGCGTTCAACGGCTGGCGTATCCTTCGCGCCTCTTCAAAGAATTGGGCGTTAAAGCCCGACAATTCCTACGTTTTTTCCGGAGTTTGCTGAATGCTTTCTGGTTGGCTGCGCGCCTGTGCGCTGGTGATGATTGGGCTGGTCAGCGCTTCGGCGCTCGCTGTGGATAAACCGCACACGGCCATTGTTGTGGGTGGGGGCATGGCAGGCCTCACGGCCGCTTACGAACTTCAGGCCAAGGGCTGGCAAGTGACCGTACTTGAGGCCAAACCCACAGTCGGCGGCCGCTCGGGCCTTGCTGGCAGTGAATGGTTCGGTAACGCCAAGGCGCAGCCGTTGCTCAATCAGTACCTGGACCGTTTCAAGTTGAAGACCGTCCCTGCGCCTGAGTTCGTGCGCACCCCCAGTTACCTCATCGACGGCGAATACTTCTCCGCTGCCGATCTCGCTACCAAGCAGCCTGCGACCGCCGAAGCCATGAAGCGCTATGACGCGGCCATCGACGACATCGCGCGCTCGATCACCGACCCGCTGAACCCTGCTGCCAACAGCACCTTGTTTGCGCTGGACCAGATCAACGTCGCCAACTGGCTGGATCGTTTGAGCCTGCCAGCCACTGCTCGGCAATTGATCAATCAGCAGATTCGTACCCGATACGACGAGCCTTCGCGTTTGTCGCTGCTGTACTTCGCGCAGCAAGCGCGGGTCAATCGCGACGTTGAAGACCGCGACCGCCGTGCCGCTCGCCTGCCCGGTGGCAGCGCTCTGCTGGCTGACGAGTTCGTCAAGCAGATCAAAGTCGTCAAGACCAACTCGCCGGTATCCGCAATTAATCAGGACAAAGACGGCGTGACCGTCAAGGTTGGTTCGGTCGGTTACGAAGCTGAATACGTCGTGCTGGCAGTGCCGCTGCGTGCCCTGAGCAAGATCACCATGACGCCTGCGCTGGACGCTCAGCATCAGGGCGCTATCAAGAGCACCAACTACGGTTGGCACGACCAGATCATGCTCAAGTTCAAGACCCCGGTCTGGGAAAGCAAAGCGCGCATGACCGGTGAGATATACAGCAACACCGGCTTGGGCATGCTGTGGATCGAACCGGCACTTAAAGGTGGCGCTAACGCGGTGATCAACCTGTCCGGCGACAATGCGCGGATCATGCAGGCCTTCGGTGACAAGCAGATGGTGGATCAGGTGCTGATTCGTCTGCACACCTTCTATCCGCAAGCCCGTGGCGCTTACACCGGCTATGAAATTCGTCGCTCCAGTGTTGATCCCTCCACCGGTGGCGCCTATCTGGCGTTCGGTCCAGGGCAGATCAGCAAATATTGGCGCCTGTGGGAACGTCCTCTGCAGCGCGTAGCCTTTGCTGGCGAGCACACTGACGCGCTGTATCCGGGCACGCTGGAGGGCGCGCTGCGTACCGGTCAGCGTGCGGCCAGCCAGGTTCAGGATCTGGCAGCGGGCAAGTCGTTCGAACCTGTGAAAGCGCCGCCTCCGAAAGCTCCGGAAGCACCGAAAGCTGCTGGTGGCGGTGTGGGCGCGTTTTTCTCGAACATGTTTGGCGGCTCTAAGCCAGAGGCCAAGCCGGTTGAGAAAGCGCCAGAACCGACTCCAGCACCTGCGCCCGCTCCTGTGACGCCGCCGCCTGCGCCAGTGGTCGAGCCAGCCAAGCCTGCGGTCGTTGAGCCGGCCAAGAAAGCACCGGTCAAGAAAGAGGCTGTGAAAAAGGAGCCCGTGAAGAAGGCGCCCGCCAAACCGGCTGCGACCCACAAGCCTGCAGCCAAAACCGAGGCCCCTAAAAAAGCTTCGGCCAAGTCGACTGAAAAGGCAGCAACACCTGCTGCTCCGGCACCGGCGCCGAGCAACTGATTGCTCAAGCGCTGAAATGAGAAAGGCGCGGTCCCCGGACCGCGCCTTTTTTTATGCTCACTCCGTCTGTAGGAGACAACTTGTTGGCGAGGCTGGCGGTGAGGTGTGTCAGGGGTATTGCATCGCGAACAAGTTCGCTCCCACAGGTACGCCACGTAACATTCCGTTAATCGAATTCGGAAAAAATGCGACAGGAAATTTCAATCGTATTTCCTGATATTTCAGAGCGAAATTTTGCGCTTTCTTTCGATAGGTAAAAAGATAGTCTTCTCACAGCATTTACAGGATATCCGCGATGCAACTACGCAACTCTTCTTCTCGTTATGGCTGGATAAGCATCGTTTTGCATTGGGGTGTCGCGCTGACGGTGTTCGGCATGTTCGCGCTGGGCCTGTGGATGGTCGGTCTGGGCTATTACGACACTTGGCGTAAAGCCGGTCCGGATTTGCACAAAAGCATCGGCATTACCCTGTTTCTGTTCATGCTGCTGCGAGTGGTCTGGCGTTTTGTCAGCCCGCCGCCGCCAGCGCCAGCCAGCCACAGCCGCTTCATTAAAGTCGCTGCTACGCTTGGCCACGCGTTCCTCTATCTGGATTTGTTCTTGGTGATGTTCGCCGGTTACCTGATTTCCACCGCAGACGGTGTCGGGATTCCGGTGTTTGGTTTGTTTGAAGTGCCCGCATTGATCAGCGGACTGCCCGACCAGGCGGACGTTGCCGGTGTTGTGCATTTGTATCTCGCCTGGGTTCTGGTGATATTTGCGGTACTCCATGGCCTGGCTGCTTTGAAGCATCACTTCATTGATCGTGATGCGACCCTTGTTCGTATGCTGGGCCGCAAGGCCTGATGTGCTCACTTAATTGAAAGGAAACATCGCATGTTGAAAAAGACCCTTGCTGCACTGGCCCTCGGTACTGCATTGCTGACTGCTGGTCAGGCCATGGCCGCTGACTACACGATCGACAAGGAAGGCCAGCACGCCTTCATCAACTTCAAGATCAGCCACTTGGGCTACAGCTTCATCTACGGCTCGTTCAAAGACTGGACCGGTACGTTCAGCTTCGACGCCGCCAAGCCTGAAGACAGCAAAATCAGCATCGACGTGAAAACCGCCAGCGTTTTCACCAACCACGCTGAACGCGACAAGCACATCAGCAGCAAGGACTTCCTGGACGTTGCCAGCTTCCCTGACGCCAAGTTCGTTTCCACCAGCGTGAAAACCACCGGCAAGAACGCTGATGGCAAAGTCACTGCTGACGTGACTGGCGACCTGACCATGCACGGCGTGACCAAGCCAGTTGTGGTCAAGACCACATTCCTGGGCGAAGGCAAAGATCCATGGGGCGGCTACCGCGCAGGCTTCGAAGGCACCACTTCGATCAAGCGTTCTGATTTCGGCAAGATGATGGACCTGGGTCCACAGTCCGACACAATGGATCTGGTCATCTCGTTCGAAGGCGTCAAAGCCAAGTAAGACGGGCTGCTGCACAAAAAACGCCGACCTCAGGGTCGGCGTTTTTGTGTGGTCACTGTAGGAGCGAACTTGTTCGCGAGGCGATATACCTGACACGACGCAAAGGCCTCTCGCCAACCAGTTGGCTCCTACAGGATGTGCGAACGCCACACACAAAAACGCCCCGAACCAGTCGGGGCGTTTTTGGTTCAGCGCTGCTTAACCTTCGCGGTTGCGGGTCAGCAGGGCTGGTTTTTCACCGCGTGGGCGGCTTGGCAGTTGATCGAGCTGCTCGGCGGACGGGAAGCGATCGTTCTTGGACTCTTTGTGCATGATCTTCGGTGCGGGCTGACCATCGCGCGGACCGCGAACGGCTGGCTCTTGACGCGCTGGCTGGTCTTCACGAGCAGGGCGACGGTTGCGCGGTTGTTCCTCACGACGAGCCTGACCATCACGGGCCGGGCCATTGCGTGGGTTATTGCGCTTGGCTGCCGGAGCACCCGAACCTGCCGGGGCACCAGTGCCGGTTGCAGCGCCGGTACCGCTACGCGGACCACTACGGCCCTGGCTCGGACCGCGTGGCGCTGGAGCTGCGCCAGTGGCTGGAGCGCCCGGGCGACGACCACGGCTCTGGGTCTTGTTTGGGTACGGGCTGACGTAATCAGCGCGATTACCGAAGTTGTCCACTTCGTCATCCAGAAACTCATCTGGAGCACGGTCGCCGCGTGGGGCCGAAGGCTGGGCCTGGCGGGTTTCGCCTGCCGGTGTGCCCTGACGAGGCTTTTGCGGACGGGCCGGACGCGCCGGGCGTTCGCCTGAAGCGGCTGCAGCGGCCGGCTTCTCTTTACCCTTGTCTTTGCCTTTGTCCTTGCGACCGCCACCACCACCGCCGCCATTGGGGCCATCGCCGCGCGGGCCACGGGCATTGCGCGGGTTGCGCACGTCCGGACGTTCACGCACTTCAGGCTTTTCAGCTTCGACCGAGTTGATGTCAAAACCCATCAGATCGCCATCAGCCAGCTTCTGCTTGGTCATGCGCTCGATGCTTTTGAGCAGCTTCTCTTCGTCTGGAGCGACCAGAGAGATGGCTTCACCGCTACGACCTGCACGGCCAGTACGGCCGATACGGTGAACGTAGTCTTCATCGACGTTTGGCAGCTCGAAGTTGACGACGTGGGGCAGTTGGTCGATGTCCAGACCGCGTGCGGCAATGTCGGTGGCGACCATGATGCGTACGTCACCGGCCTTGAAGTCGGCCAAAGCTTTGGTCCGCGCGTTCTGGCTCTTGTTACCGTGGATCGCAACAGCGGCAAGGCCGTGTTTGTCCAGGTACTCGGCCAGACGGTTGGCGCCGTGCTTGGTGCGAGTGAAAACCAGCACTTGTTCCCATGCGCCTGCGGTAATCAGGTGCGCGAGCAACGAGCGTTTGTGATTGGCCGGCAAGCGGAAAACACGTTGTTCGATACGCTCGACCGTGGTGTTCGGCGGCGTGACTTCAATGCGCTCGGGGTTGTGCAGCAGCTTGCCCGCGAGTGCCGTGATGTCCGACGAGAAGGTCGCCGAGAACAGCAGGTTCTGACGCTTGGACGGCAGACGAGCCAGGACTTTCTTCACGTCATGGACAAAGCCCATGTCGAGCATCCGGTCGGCTTCATCGAGGACCAGGATTTCAACGTGGGACAGATCGACGCTGCCTTGACCGGCGAGGTCAAGCAGGCGGCCCGGGCAGGCGACCAGTACGTCGACGCCGCGCGCCATGGCCTGCACCTGAGGGTTGGTGCCGACACCGCCGAAGATACAGGCGCTGACGAACTTCAGGTTTTTCGCGTAGATCTTGAAGCTGTCATGGACCTGGGCTGCAAGTTCGCGGGTAGGGGTCAGGACCAGTACACGCGGTTGGCGCGGGCCATGACGTTGAGATTTGTCCGGGTGACCGGCGGGGAAAAGGCGCTCCAGAATCGGGAGGGCGAAACCACCGGTTTTACCAGTACCTGTCTGAGCGGCAACCATCAGGTCGCGGCCTTGCAACACGGCGGGAATGGCCCGCTGTTGCACCGGAGTAGGCTGGGTATAGCCAGCTGCCTCGATGGCGCTGACTAAAGCCTCGGAGAGACCGAGGGAAGCAAAGGACATGAGTAATCCTGTCTTAATTAGGGCCACGTTGGCCCAAGGGGGAATAATCTACCCGGCGCGAATGTGCGTGCAGATGACGCAATCCCGTCCGGTACTGTCGGGTCTGTAAGTTCAACTCGTGACATGAGCGCGAGAACGAAAAATGCGCTGCTGGTGTGATCGAGTGCTTTCTGCGAGACCGAGCATCCGGGCGTAAGCCTGGCGGGGACGCCGGAGTATAACAGAGCAATCACCCCGCGCTGTGTTCATGCTGCTAAACGGCTTTTTTCTGGTTTATTGGCCATTTCGGCGCTGCAGCAGGTGCTGATACACCGCCTTGCGCTGATGCCCGAGTATTTGCCGCACCGCCCAATGGTCAAGCCATTGTTCAAGCTTTTCCGGAGCAATGGGTTGGTCCATGCGCTGCTCGGCGTTGCTAAGAGCCTTGTCCCACCAGACTTGCGAGCAGGCCTGGTCAAATTCATTGGGATAATCGCAGCAGCCGTAAAGCACTTCGCGGACAAACTGACGTTGATCCTGTGGCACCGCGAACATCGCGCCTTTGTACATCAAGCGCTGCCAGGCCGGCGGACGAGGCAGGCTCGCGGTCACTCTGCGTGTGTCGTCCAGGCCGCATTGGCTGGTGGGATTATCGCCATGCTTGCTGAGCCAGGCCCGCACTTTGGCGCGAAACAACTGCTTGCGGCTCCAGTAGTGGTGAATCAGGTCAGGGCACTCGTTGACCTCCATATTCCGGTAAGCCGCCACGGCCAGACAAAACTCTTCCAGAGTGATCGCGCCGGGTGTGATGGGGAAAAACTCATCCATCATCTCGACGGACCGGTCGAGGATCTCTGCGTCGTTCCGGGTCAGCCCGATCACGCCTGAATTGAGCAGCGGCATGCTGTCGTCGGCAAGGCCCCGTTGAGCGAGCTTGTCCGCGAGCGCGGTGTACAGGATGGTTTGTTTGCAGGCGTCATAGCGCAAGGTGAATGCATTGCACAGCAGCTTGCCGGGTTCTACACGCTCGAACAGCTTCATGGGGCTCTGGTGAAAGAAAGTGTCGGTGTCGATGAGAATGGCTTTTTCGCACTCTTCCAGCACCTTGCGCACCAGCACTTGCTTGCAGCGAAAATGATACCCGTGAGGACCGCTCCATGCACGTCGGGTCGGGGCATCGAAACGCCGAACACGGACAGGCAAGTGGCGGTAGGGCGCTGGATCGTCGCTGAAGACTTGAATGTCCAGCGGCAGCTCGGATGTCTCCCGCATGCCGGCGAGTGCACTGGCGATGCTGAAAACAGCTTCCTGATGATACGTCTCGGCACCGAAGGCAAGGTAAACGAGTTGGGGGCGTGACGCGATTTTGTTTATGGAGGTCAACTGCTGGGTATCCGTCTCGATTAAGGCGTCGGCAGGCCTCGCTTGAGGAAACCTACCGATAAAACGTTGCCCTAATGTGACGGAGCTGACCAGACCGAGTTCAGCGGTGCTTTAACGGGACAGTTTCAGGTTGTTCCACACCGCCAGGCTAGGCTCTGCCTGGTTCAGCGTGTAGAAATGCAAACCTGGCGCGCCGCCTTGTAACAACCGCTCACACATTTCTGTGATGACCTGTTCGCCAAATTTCTGAATGCTCGGCGAATCATCGCCATAAGCTTCCAGCTGTTTGCGAATCCAGCGTGGAATTTCTGCACCGCACGCGTCAGAAAAGCGAGCGAGCTTGCTGTAATTGGTGATCGGCATGATGCCCGGCACGATCGGGATGTTCACACCCAGCTTTTGAACGCGGTCGACAAAGTAGAAATAGCTGTCGGCGTTGAAGAAGTACTGAGTGATCGCACTGTCAGCACCGGCGTTTGCCTTGGCCACAAAGTTGTTGATGTCGTGCTCGAAGTTGCGCGCTTGCGGGTGCATCTCCGGATACGCCGCGACTTCGATATGGAAGTGATCGCCGGTTTCTTCACGAATGAAGCTGACCAGATCGGCCGCATAACGCAACTCGCCGCTGGACATGCCCATGCCCGACGGCAAATCGCCGCGCAGGGCAACGATGCGCTTGATGCCAGCCTCTTTGTACTGATTGAGCAGGCCGCGCAAGTCAGCCTTGCTGTCGCCCACGCAGGACAAATGCGGTGCGGCAGGCACGTTCACTTCTTTTTCCAGCTGCAACACGGTGTTGATCGTACGATCCCGCGTCGAGCCACCTGCACCGTACGTGCAGGAGAAAAAATCGGGGTTGTAGCTGGCCAGTTGGCGAGCCACGTTCATCAGTTTTTCATGTCCAGCGTCGGTCTTCGTGGGGAAGAACTCGAAGCTGAAGCCGTGGTTTTGGGACATGACGATATCCTTGAAAGCGCATTCGACAAACGCCGAAGTCCTGTAGGAGCGCGCTTGCCCGCGATATCGGTGTGTCAGTCAGCAGTGGCCGTGCTGACACATCTCGATCGCGGGCAAGCTCGCTCCTACATGAACAGCGTTTCAGGCTGGATCAGTAACGATAAGCGTGCGGCTTGAACGGGCCTTCGACGCCAACACCGATGTAGTCGGCCTGGGTCTTGGTCAGTTTGGTCACGACGCCGCCGAAACCGCGGACCATTTCCAGGGCCACTTCTTCGTCCAGTTTCTTGGGCAGCACTTCAACGGTCAGGCGTTCGGCTTTCTGAGCAGGGCTCAGGTCAGCGTACTTCTGGCCGAACAGGAAGATCTGCGCCAGCACCTGGTTGGCAAACGAGCCGTCCATGATGCGGCTTGGGTGACCGGTCGCGTTGCCCAGGTTCACCAGACGACCTTCGGCCAGCAGGATCAGGTAATCGTCGTTTTGCGGATCGAAGCTGCCAGCACCGGTGCGGTGAATCTTGTGCACCTGTGGCTTCACTTCTTCCCATGCCCAGTTCTTGCGCATGAAAGCGGTGTCGATCTCGTTGTCGAAATGCCCGATGTTGCAGACCACGGCGCGTTTTTTCAGCGCTTTGAGCATGTTCGAGTCGCAGACGTTGACGTTACCGGTGGTGGTCACGATCAGATCGATCTTGCCCAGCAGCGCTTTGTCGATGCTCGCTTCGGTGCCGTCGTTTTCGCCATCGATGAACGGCGAAACCAGTTCGAAACCGTCCATGCAGGCTTGCATGGCGCAGATCGGATCGACTTCGGTGACTTTGACGATCATGCCTTCCTGACGCAGCGACTGAGCCGAGCCCTTGCCCACGTCGCCGTAGCCGATGACCAGGGCTTGCTTGCCGGACAGCAGGTGGTCGGTGCCGCGCTTGATAGCGTCGTTCAAGCTATGACGGCAACCATACTTGTTGTCGTTTTTGCTTTTGGTGACGGAGTCATTGACGTTGATGGCCGGGATTTTCAGCTCGCCCTTGGCCAGCATGTCCAGCAGGCGGTGAACGCCGGTGGTGGTTTCTTCGGTCACGCCGTGAACGCGGTCCAGAATGGCCGGGTACTTTTTGTGCAGCAGCTCGGTCAGGTCTCCGCCATCGTCAAGGATCATGTTGGCATCCCAAGGCGCGCCATCTTTCAGGATGGTCTGCTCCAGGCACCACTCATATTCTTCTTCGGTTTCGCCTTTCCAGGCGTAAACCGCGATGCCGGCAGCAGCAATGGCAGCAGCGGCCTGATCCTGAGTGGAGAAAATGTTGCAGGAGGACCAGCGTACTTCGGCACCCAGGGCAACCAGGGTTTCGATCAGCACGGCAGTCTGAATGGTCATGTGGATGCAGCCGAGGATCTTCGCGCCCTTGAGCGGTTGCTCGCCGGCGTATTTGCGACGCAGGCCCATCAGGGCTGGCATTTCGGATTCGGCGATGATGGTTTCGCGACGGCCCCAGGCAGCCAGGGACATGTCGGCGACTTTGTAGTCGTTGAAATCGTTGGGCGTCAGTACAGCGCTCATAAGAGTCTCCATTCGTAGGGTGCGAATGGGCGCCGTTGTGCGTTTAAAGCTTGATCGGTAGGCAAGAGCCTGATCAAACAACGCCCCATCCGAGCCTGACAGGATTGACCTGCTGCAGCGCCCCTCGGACAGGTGGCGGGAAAACGGTATCAAGCGGGGATGACCGTTTTTTGAAGCGGGGGCGATTATCTTTCTTTGAGCTGTAAGTGGCAAGCTGCAAGCGGCAGGCGGTAAACAACAGCGGACCTGCTTTTAACTTGCAGCTTCAGGCTTGAACCTTGAAGCTGGGGGCACATCCACTGCCGTCTTCCCAACACCCCGGAGCCCCCCATGAACTTCCACACTCGCAAATGGGTAAAACCCGAAGACCTCAACCCCAACGGTACGCTGTTCGGCGGCAGTCTGTTGCGCTGGATCGACGAAGAAGCGGCGATCTACGCCATCGTTCAGCTGGGCAATCAGCGCGTGGTGACCAAGTACATTTCGGAGATCAACTTCGTCAGCGCCTCGCGCCAGGGCGACATCATCGAACTGGGCATTACGGCTACCGAGTTCGGCCGTACGTCGATCACCCTGACCTGTCAGGTGCGTAACAAGATCACCCGCAAGAGCATTCTGACGGTGGAGACCATGGTCTTCGTAAATCTGGGCGAAGACGGCCTGCCCGCACCGCATGGCAAGACCGAGATCAGCTACGTGAAGGATCAGTTCAAGGACGAAGTGATCAACGAGTGATGATGGGGCCTCGCTCCAACGGAATGACATCGTTCCTGTGGGAGCGGACCTGTCCGCGAATAGGCCGGTACAGCCGATAGATTTCCGTCGCCAGGCATACCGTATTCGCGGACAGGTCCGCTCCCACATTGATTTTTATCGCTGTTGAAAAGAGAGTGCACATCAAGCCTGTAGGAGCAGGCGGTTGCGTCAAGCCGGGTTTTTCGCCCACCAATCCCGCAGCCACTGCAAACCTTCGCTGGTGTCGCCTTTCGGGCGGTATTCACAGCCGACCCAACCTGTATAACCCAGGCGATCAAGCTCTTCGAACAGCCACGGGTAATTCACTTCGCCGATGTTCGGCTCGTGACGATCCGGTACGCCGGCAATCTGAATGTGGCCAATGCCGGCGAAGTCGCGGCGCAGTTTGGCGGTCACGTCGCCTTCGACGATCTGGCAGTGGTAGCAGTCGAACTGCACCAGCAGATTGTCAGCGCCGATGGCCTTGCGGATGTCCTGCGCCTGATCCTGACGGTTGAGGAAGAAGCCCGGAATATCGCGGGTGTTGATCGGCTCGATCAGTACCTTGATTCCGACTTTGGCTGCCTCATGGGCGGCGTAGCTCAAGTTTTCCAGATACACCGCGTGATGCCGTTCGCGCAGATCTTCGCTGGGCAGCAGGCCCGCCATCGCGTGAATACGGTCGTTGCCCAGTACGGAGGCGTATTCCAGCGCTTTTTGAAAACCGCTGCGAAATTCTTCTTCGCGGCCCGGCAGCGACGCAATGCCTCGCTCGCCCTTGCTGAAATCACCCGGCGGCATGTTGAACAGCGCTTGCTCAAGACCGAAATCGTCCAGGCGCAGTTTGATTTCAGCGGCGGTGTAATCGTAGGGGAACAGGTATTCGATCCCTTTGAATCCGTCCGCCGCCGCAGCGCCGAAACGGGCCAGAAAATCGTGTTGCGGGTACATCATGCTGAGGTTAGCAGCGAAGCGAGGCATGTTAACTCCTGTCTTTTAAGGTCGGACGCCTGGCGTCTCTAGAGTCAGACGAAAGCGTCCTGAAGCGTCAGACGAAAGGCCAGATCACCAGGGTCGCGAGGAAGCCCAGCGTGCCCAGCACAGTGACGAGGAATGTCCAGGTGCGCAAGCCGTCACCAACGTTCAGGCCGGCCAGTTTGGTGAACATCCAGAAGCCTGCGTCGTTGATGTGCGACATCGCCAGACCGCCACCGCCCATGGCCAGACACAGCAGCGCCAAGTGATTAGGTGTCAGGTTAAGAGTCGCGATCAGCGGGCTGAGAATGCCGGCAGTCGTCACCAGCGCAACGGTGGTCGAACCTTGTACGGCGCGCAGCAAGACGGTCAGCAGAAAGCCGAGCGCCAACACCGGCAAGCCCGTGGTGCGTAGTGCCTCGGAGACGACGGCGCCAATGCCGGTATCGACCAGCACCTTGCCGAATACACCGCCAGCACCGGCGATCAGGATCACCATCGCCACACCCGGCAATGCTGAACCGATCACGTCAGACACCTGAGTGCGACTCCAGCCACGACGCGTGCCCAGCAGATAGGCGCAAAGCAGGGTGTCGATCAACAGCGCAACCAAGGGCGCGCCCAATACTGTCAGCACACTGCGCAGCGTCGATTCGATCGGCAGCATCGTGGTCGCCAGAGTGCCGAGCAAAATCAGCACGATCGGTAACAGGATCAAACCAATGATCAGGCCGAAACCCGGCGCAGGGGCTGGAGGCAGTTTCGCGGCCAGGCTGCTGGCGCTTTCTTCGAGGCCCAGCGTCTTGCTGTGCGCAGCTTCGCTGGTGTTCGAGTAATCATCGCGAGCCCAGGCAACCAAGTCTTCGTTGGTGATGTGCGGACCGTAGACTTCTGCACGAATGTCGTCGGTCATCGGGTAGACCTTGCGGGTCATGCGCCCGGCGATCAGGTAACCGATCAGGCACAGCACGCCAACGATCGGGATGCCGAACATCAGCACGCGGCCCAGATCGGCACCCAACTGACCGGCAGCCGCAACGGCGCCAGGGTGAGGCGGCAAGAACGCATGCACGGACAGCAGCGCGGCACACATTGGCAGCGCGAAAATCAGCAGCGGTTTACGGGCCGCACGGGCAACGCCGTAGGCCAATGGCATGAGGATGATCACGCCTACTTCGAAGAACACGGGAATCCCGACCATGAACCCGGCAATCGTCAACGCCAGTGGTGTACGGCGGTTGCCGAAGCGGTTGATCAGGGTTTTCGCCAGCGCTTCTGCACCACCGGACAGTTCGATGATGCGGCCGATCATTGCACCCAGCGCGATGATGATCGCGATGTGACCGAGGGTTTTGCCCATGCCGCCTTCAATCGTGGCAACCAGATCGGCAGGTTTAACCCCTGCCACCAGTGCCACGATGATGCTGACCAACATGAGCGCAACGAACGGCTGAAATTTGTACTTCAGCACCAGCAACAGCAACAGGGCGATGCCTACGCCAGCGGTCAACATCAAAAAGAGAGGAGTCATGGTGTGTGATGTCCTGTTGTTATTGTTTTCCGGCAACGCCCGGATGCTTGGGGAGGCCGCAAGCGGCCCCGGGTCAACGCTGTCGCATTACCATTTCACGCCGAACGTCTGGCGCAGATCTTCCAGCGCCGCTGCATCCAGC
This sequence comes from Pseudomonas rosaeacicularis, assembly GCF_057128745.1. NCBI lineage: Bacteria > Pseudomonadati > Pseudomonadota > Gammaproteobacteria > Pseudomonadales > Pseudomonadaceae > Pseudomonas > Pseudomonas rosaeacicularis. The sequence continues at coordinate 68,003 of NZ_JBSKHT010000010.1, read as the reverse complement.
GGCTCTGGTTTAGGGTTGCTCATCAGCCAAAGGCGAGCGGTTTCTTCTAGCTCTTCGAGGGCGTAACAGGCTTTGGCCACCGAGCTTTCCCAGATCACCGGGCCAAGGCGCTCAAGCATCACGCCGCGCACGCTGTTGGCCAGTTGCGCGACCTGCTCGGCGACCTTCGGTGAGCCCGGACGCTCGTAGGAAATCAGCGGGATATGCCCGACTTTCATCACCTGATACGGCGTGAGCGGTGGGAGGATGTCGTCCTGCTGCCAAACGCCGGCCAGGGTCAGCGCCACCAAGTGCGTGGAGTGGGTGTGCACCACGCCGCCAACGCCGGGATTGCGGTCGTAGACTTCACGATGCAGCGCGAGAGTCTTGGAAGGCTTGTCGCCGGACACCCACTCACCGGCCAGATTGACCTTGGCGATGGACGCAGGGTCCAGACGGCCCAGGCAGGCGTCGGTCGGCGTAATCAGCCAGCCGTCGTCGAGGCGGGCGCTGATGTTGCCAGCGCTGCCGACCGTGTAGCCGCGGCCATATAGCAGTCGGCCGATGGTGCAGATTTCTTCGCGCAGAGTGTTTTCAGTGCTCATTGCGCACCTCCGGCCAATTGCTTGAGGGCTTTGTCGAAGAAGTCACGGCCGCCGAAGTTGCCGGACTTGAGCGCCAGCGCCAAAGGCTGAGCCCCAGTGCTTTGCGTGGCCGGAACGCCCGGATCGATCTGCGCGCCAATTTTCAACAGCTGCACGCCGAGTGCTTGAACCACTGCGCCAGAGGTTTCCCCGCCGGCTACTACAAAGCGGCGTACTCCGGTTTGCAATAAACCGTGGGCGATCTGGCCCAAGGCGTCTTCGACCAGTGCGCCTGCACGTTCGACGCCCAGTTTTTGCTGCACGGCTTTGACTTCGTCGGGTGAACTGGTGGCGTAGATCAGCACGGTCTGCCCGGCATCCCGCGCAAACCCCAGCGCCTGTTCAACCACTGGCTGACCGTCGGCCAACGCCAATGGGTCGATGCGCAGAGCGGGGCGACCGGCTGCGAGCCAAGCCGCGACCTGACCGTTGGTGGCCACCGAAGCGCTGCCCGCAAGCACCACTTCACCACCGCTGATGTCTTCGAGTTTCGATGCGTCGATGTCGCGTAGCTTGCCGGCCTTGCGGAAGTTGCCTGGCAGACCCAGCGCCAGACCCGAACCGCCGGTCAGCAGCGGCAAGTCAGCACAAGCGGCGCCGAGGGTGTAGAGATCGGCGTCCGACAACGCATCGGCCACGGCCATGCTTACGCCGTCAGCGCGCAGTTCGGCGATGCGCGCGCGGACGCTTTCGACGCCTTGAGACACGCTGTCGTAGCGCAGCAGACCGACTTTCAGCTGGGTTTGCGATTGCAGCACGCGCACCAGATTGGCGTCAGTCATCGGCGTCAGCGGGTGGTTTTGCATGCCGCATTCGTTGAGCAGTTGGTCCTGCACGAACAAATGACCACGGAAGATAGTGCGGCCGTTTTCCGGGAACGCCGGACAGGCCAGGGTGAAGTCGCTGCCCAGTTTGGCCAGCAGCGCTTCACTCACCTGACCGATGTTGCCAGCAGCAGTTGAATCGAAAGTGGAGCAGTACTTGAAGAAAATCTGCTCGCAGCCTTGGTCCTGCAGCCATTGCAGCGCTGCAAGGGACTCGGCAACGGCATCGGCGGCCGGCGTGGTGCGGGATTTCAACGCAATGACGATCGCGTCGGCATCCATGTCCGCCAGGCTGTCGGCGCTGGGGATACCGATGCTCTGAACGGTACGCATACCGCCGCGCACCAGCATGTTGGCAAGGTCGGTGGCGCCGGTGAAGTCATCGGCGATGCAGCCCAGCAATGGGCGAATGGTTGCGCTCATTACAGGCTCCTCAGGCTTGGTCAGGTTTGGCGACAGGCAGCGTGATGCCCGGGAAAATCTTGATCACCGCCGAATCGTCCTCGCGGCCAAAGCCTGCGGTGGAGGCCTGCATGAACATCTGGTGCGCAGTGGACGACAACGGCAGCGGGAATTTGCTGGCCCGTGCGGTATCCAGCACCAGGCCCAGGTCCTTGACGAAGATGTCCACGGCGGACAGCGGCGTGTAGTCAGCTTTTAGGATGTGCGGCACGCGGTTTTCGAACATCCACGAGTTACCGGCGCTGTTGGTGATCACTTCATACAATGCGTCGGCGTCCACGCCTTCACGCAGGCCCAGAGCCATGGCTTCGGCACTGGCTGCGATGTGAACACCGGCCAGCAACTGGTTGATGATTTTAACTTTCGAGCCCAGACCGTGGACGTCGCCCAGGCGGTAGACCTTGCCAGCCATGCCGTTGAGGACGTCGTCGGCTTTGGCGTAAGCGTCAGCCGGGCCGGAGGTCATCATGGTCATCTGGCCGGAAGCGGCTTTGGCGGCGCCGCCGGAGATCGGGGCGTCGAGGTAGAGCAGGTTTTCTTTCGCCAGACGCTCGCCCAGTTCGATGGCGAAAGTCGGAGCGACGGTGGCGCAGCCGATGACCAGGCTGCCGGGACGCAAAGCGGCAATCGCACCGTTGTCGCCGAACAGGACGGTTTCAGTCTGTTTTGCGTTGACCACGACGGTGACGATCACATCGCAGAGTGCTGCCATGGCGGCAGGGGAAGCGCAGGCTACGCCGCCTTCAGTAGCAAATTGTTCGGTGACAGCGGTGCGCACATCACAGGCATGAACGCTAAAGCCGCTGCGCAGCAGTGAACGGGCGATGCCCAAGCCCATGGCGCCCAAACCGATAACGCCGACGTTCTTGTTATTCATGGTGTGTCTCCTCGGGTCGCACGCCGAAACTCATACACCGGCGCTCGAATGTGTAGTTCGAAACTGTGAAAACGATAGTGAACCTGTGATCAGATAATGTGAAGTGTTTTTTTAAATTCACAAAAATTAACATTGGCGGCAGATCGCAGGCACAAAAAAGCCCCGAGTGAATCGAGGCTAGAAATGCAAAACGGCCTATCAATTTGATGCAGTGAATGTGGGAGCGGACCTGTCCGCGAAGACTGTGGCTCAGGCGCAGCATTTCTTGCGGATGTACCGGCTTTTTCGCGGACAGGTCCGCTCCCACGTTTGAGGGTCAGGTCAAGACCGCTTCGTCTGGTCTACTGCTTGCCGCCCACCGACGCCAACATCAACTCCACGCCCTGCCTGCGGATAGCTTCTGCTGCGGCTTCTGCAAGGTTCTCATCGCTGATGATCGCGTCGAACTGCTCAAGCCCCGCAACTTTGTACATGCCGAACGTGCCGTATTTCGAGCTGGTGGTCAGCAGCACCGAACGCGAGGCCGACTGCATGGCCGCTTGCTTGACCTCGACCTTGAGCGCCGACGGGGTGGTGGTGCCGCGCTGCAGATCCCATGAGCTGGTGGACATGAACGCCACATCGGTCGCCAGCTGGCGCAAGGTCGCGGCGGCGAGACCGCCCACGCTGGAGCGGTTGGGATGGTCGAGCAGACCGCCGGTGTGAATCACATCCACATGGGTTGCATCGGCAAGGGCATGCACCACGCCGAAGTCATTGGTCACAACGGTCATGCCCGCCAGCGCGACGATGTGCGGCACGATCTCCAACGTGCTGGTGCCGGCGTCCAGATACACCGTCATCTCCGGGTGCAGCAAACTTGCGGCCAGGCGCGCCATGGCTTGTTTGTGCGGAAGTTCGACGACGGCTTTGGATTGATGGCTGGGTTCGCTGTGAACCTGGCTGGCGATTCGGACGCCGCCTGTCACTGAGTAAGCACGGCCGCTTTGTTCGAGCAGCGCAATGTCTCGGCGAACGGTCATGTGCGAGCAATCGAACATCTCCACCAATTGATGAACGCTCAACACCTGATGTTTGCGCAACTGACGCAGCATCAACTCCCGGCGTTGCTCGGGAATCATCGGTGCAGCGCCGGTGATCGCGGTGTCCTCGTTGCTAACCATTGGTGCTCCTGGGCCATATGACGGCCAGCTGAAGCTGGCGCTGGTGGCATCTTAGCCAATCGCGCCAGCGCTGACAGCAGATGTTACGACTTCAATGCGCCGTTGCGGTTTGAGCTGTAGCGGGTTCGCGGGTCACGGCCTTGACCAGCTTGCCGATGCTCAAGCCCTGCAACAGGATCGATGACAGCACCACGATGTAGGTGATGCTCAGCAACAGATCACGCTCAGGTCCCAGCGGCAACGCCAGCGCCAGGGCGACTGAAACGCCGCCCCGCAAGCCGCCCCAGGTCAGGATGCGAATAGTGCCGCGCGGCACTTCACGCCAGCGCCGCATCAGCAAAATCGCAGGCGCCACGGTCAGCAGGCGCGACAGCAGGATCGCCACTGCCAACATCCCTGCCGCCAGCAAGTGCAGCCACGAGAACGGCAGCAGCAACAGCTCCATGCCGATCAATGCAAACAGCAGCGCGTTGAGCATGTCGTCGAGCAATTCCCAAAAGCCATCCAAATAGCGGCGTGTCATGTCATTCATTGCCAGATTGCGGCCCAGATTGCCGATGATCAGACCGGCAACCACCATCGCAATCGGCGCCGAAACATGCAGCTCGGTGGACATCGCCGAACCGCCAATCACCAGCGCCAGCGTCAGCATCACTTCGATCTGATACTGCTCGATGCTTTTGATCATCAGGTACACCGCGTAACCGATCAGCCCGCCAAACAAAGCGCCTCCGATGGCTTCGTGCACGAACAGCATGGCGGTTTCACCCACCGTCGGGGTTTCGCCCAGTTGCGCGATGCCCAGCAATACGGTGAAGACCACAACAGCGGTGCCATCGTTGAACAGCGACTCGCCGACGATGGTGGTTTTCAGGGGCTTGGAGGCGTTGGCCGTTCGCAGCACGCCCAGCACAGCGATTGGGTCCGTGGGCGAAATCAATGCGCCGAACAGCAGGCAGTAAAGGAAGCTCACGTGCCAACCGAACATCGCGAAAATCCAGTAGGCCAGGGCGCCGATCACCGTAGTGGCGATCAGCACACCAAAGGTAGCGAGCAATCCGATGGGCCAGCGGTAGTTTTTCAGGTCCGACAGGTTGACGTGCAAGGCGCCGGCGAACAGCAAAAAGGACAGCATCCAGTTCATCAGCAGATCGCCGAAATCGATCTGGCCGATCAGGCTCTGCACGCGCTCTTCCATGCCCGGAAAACCTAGCAAGCTCAGCGATTGGAGAATCAGTGAGAACAGCAGTGCGGTGACCATTACGCCGATGGTGGGCGGCAGGCCGATGAAACGAAAGTTCACATACGTGAGCAGCGAAGTAAGGCAGATAAAACCAGCAGCGAGTTCAAGCATTCGGAGTCCTGTGTGTGCAATTCAAATCCTGCACGGCAACTTGGAGTCGAGCGTCGTGCCAAAGTTGGATGTGTTCGCGACGCATGCAGACACATCTTTCGCCGGTCCTGATGCCAGCTCGCGCAGTGTCAGGCGGACCGAGACGCCAGCTTCGCGAGCAAGCTCGGCTCCAACAAGGCCGCGTATGGCTTGAGATGCACGACCTGTTGGAGCGAGGCTTGCCCGCGAAGTTAGCGATGCGGTTTGTCAGGCAGACCGAGGTTAAGGCTTCGCAAGCAAGCTCGGCTCCAACAGGGGATCGCCTTCGGCTATCCTCGTGGGCCTCGCATTGCTGTCATCGTTTATTCATCACTCGCATGACGGTACACCGCCCGGCCAAACGTCTCGGGCTCCTAAGGAGAACACGTGCTGGCGACAATCCTGGTTCTGATTGCAGCGGTGCTGCACGCCACCTGGAACACCTTGATCAAGTTCAGCGGCGAGCGCTTGCTGGTGATCGCGAGCATGGACATCGTCGCGTTCATTCTTGCGGTGATAGCCGTCGGCTTCGTTGCGCCGCCAGCGGCCGAGGTCTGGCCCTGGCTTGTCGGGTCAGCCTTGTTTGAGCTGTTGTACCGCGCGCTGCTGATCCGCGCTTATCGGGTGGGTGACCTAGGCTTGGTCTATCCGCTGATGCGGGGATTGTCGCCCTTGGTGGTGCTGGCGTTGACGCTGTTCTTTGCCGGAGAACAGCTCACTACTCAACAGATCCTCGGCATTCTGCTGATCCCCTGCGGGATGATTTGCCTACTGTGGCAGGGCGGTGGCGGGGATCGTTTGCCCTGGTCGATGCTGCCGGTAGTGGGGCTGATCGGCTTGTGTATCGGTTGTTACACGTGGATCGACGGCCAAGCGCTGAAGCTTGGGGTGGCGCCGCTGAATTATTTGGTCTGGCTGACGCTGATCAGCGCCTGGCCCTTCCCGTTACTGGCGATGGTCGGCAAACGTCCGGCGTTCATGTTGTTCTGGCGCGAGCAATGGAAGCTGGGGTTAAGTGTCGGCTTCTGCGTGTTGTTCAGCTACGCGCTGGTGCTGTGGGCTATGCAGCTGGGCTCGGTGGCGCAGGCGGCTGCGTTGCGAGAAGTCAGCGTGGTGCTGGTGGTGCTGTTCGGCATGCGCTATCTGAAAGAACCTTTCGGTCGGCCCCGGCTCTTAGCCTGTGGACTGGTGTTACTCGGGATGCTTCTGATGAAGCTCAAATTCTAAAAAAAGGATGTGGTTATGACCGTTGCTTTCTGGTGTGTGTTGATCGTGATTCTGTTGCCGATAGTGTGCACTGGCATTGCCAAGTTCGGCAGCGGCAAATTCAGTGCACGGCAGAATCATGATCCCCGGGACTTTCTCGACCGTCTCGAAGGACTTCCGCGCCGCGCGCACAATGCGCAGCTCAACAGTTTCGAAGCCATTCCCGGTTTCGCCGCCGCTGTGATCATCGCCCACATCGCAGGCGTCGCCCAGTTGGTGACCATTGATGTGCTGGCCGTTTTGTTCGTCACCACGCGCTTGCTCTACATCATCTTTTATCTGGCCGACTGGGCCGCGCTGCGTTCGCTGGCCTGGCTCGCGGGCTTGGCGTTGGTGGTGTCGCTGTTTGTCGTGTCGGCTTGATTCCGATTCATGGCCTTGAATAATCGTAGGATGAAACGGCTGGGGTGCGTGGCGCTCGTCTGTCTGGCGCTGAGTGCGTGCGGCGGCGTTGATCCAAATTCGCCGCTGGGGCAGCGCAAGGCCATCTTCAAACAGATGCTCAACACCAGCGAAGAAATGCGCGGCATGCTGCGCGGCCGGGTGCCGTTCGAGGGTCAGCGTTTTGCCGACAACTCGGTCAAGCTCGACGCTTTGTCCCACGAGCCTTGGAAACACTTCCCTGCGGTGCGAGAGGCCGATCACACCAGCGCCAAGGATGAGGTCTGGCAGAAGCAGGCAAGGTTTCAGGAACTGGCGCGGTCGCTGGAGTCGGCGACCGGGGAGTTGGTGATCGCAGGCCAGGTCCGACCTTTCCGCAAAAGCGTTCTGGACCCTGCGTTGGCGAAGGTCGAAGGCGCGTGTGATGCGTGTCACAAGGAATTTCGGGATCATTGAGCGTTGCGTCAGCTGTAGGAGCGAACTTGTTCGCGAGACGTCCTGCCTGACACACCGCATTAACCCCCTCGCCAACAAGTTGTCTCCTACAGTTGGTTAGTTACTCATCATCCTGATCAGGCTGAACCTTCTCCAGTTCAGTCTGGGCGTCCTGGAGCTCTTTGCGCGATTCGGCGAGCTTGTCTTTGCGCTTGTCGATCTTTTCCGGATCGCCCTTGCTCATGGCTTTGTTCAGGTCGGCCTGACGGCGACTGACTTCGCGCTTGGCTTCAAAGACCTTCTGTTCCTGCTCCTTGAGCAAGGTCGCGTCGTTGCAATTAGCGGTTGCTTCGCTGAGTGCTTTTTCCAGTCCGGCCTGCTGATTGCTGTTGCCAGCGGCTTTTGCGTGTTCGATTTGCGTGCTGATGTCCTGGCGTTTGGCTGCACATCCGCTGACGGAAGGGGCCGGCTGGGCCGCGAACGCGGGGGCGGCGAGTAATCCGAGGGCAGCGAACACCATCAGCGGTGACAAGCGTTTCATAAAGGCTCCTTGAAAAAGATGTCCGGACGCTCAACACAATCGTCCGGCGCAAATAAAATGACTAAAACCCATCAATCCCATGGTCCCGCAATTGTGTGCTGAGTGCCTGCACCTGTGGGTCCTGAAAAAAGGCGAACAACTGTTTTGCGCGGCCGGGGCCAACCCCAGGTTCGGCCTGCCACTGCTCGGCACTGCGCGATGCCAGTTCATCCCATCGGTTACCCAGCTGAGCACTCCCGGTGGGCGGTAAACCAATGGCTTTCAGCCATGCCTGAAACGGCCGTTCACGTGCGTTCTGAAAAGCGTTCAACAGTTTAGCGCTGCTGCGCTCGCCAAGGCCCGGAATCTTAACAATCTGTGCACCATCGAGGGTCATCCAATCGAGCAACCCCTCTACTGCTCCGACCTGAATCAACTTGTCCCACGTCCCTGGCCCAACGCCTGCAAGGCCCAAACCCTTTTTGCCGCTGAGCCAGATCAGTCGCGCACGAAATTGATCCTTGCAGGCCGGGGTGATTTGCAGACAGCTCAAGGCGTGATAGTCGGCGGTTTGCGGCGCATTAAGCTCCGCGCGTTCAACACTGCGCGAGACCACGCCGTCCAGCCGTGGAATGGTCAAGCCCGCCAAGCTGACCGCCACTTGATCCCCAGGTCGAATGTCCAATTCATGCCAACGCTGCAGCGAGCCGACGCTCAGGCGGCTGATCTTGCGGTCATCCAGTTGAACGGTTTTGAGGTCCAGCACCGGCGTGATCCGACCGCTGCGCCCGACATTGAAATTGACCGCCCGCACCTCGGCCAGTACTTGGGCAAAGGGGTATTTCCACGCAGCGATCCAGTACGGCGCCTTCGCCTGCCAGCGCTCGATGGGTGGACGTTCACTCTGGCGCATCACCACGCCATCGGTGGCAAAAGGCAGGGGCGAGCGATACCAGTGCTCACGCCATTTCTGCGCCTGCATGAATCCTTCCAATGGCTCACTGAAATCCATGCTGTCGTCAAAGCCCAAGGCGCGCAGACCCGCCAGTCGCTCACGCATAGTGCTTGGGCCATCTGGCCAGTCCCAGACAAGCAACCCGATATGCGCGCCGTCCTGTTTGCTGATCGAGGTGCGCGCCAGCAATCCCGCCACTTTGCTCCGTGCGTTCAGGCTGCCAGCGTCGGCCTGAATGTGGCCGTTGAGCTTCCAGTACAGCTCGCCTTGCAGGATCAGGGTCTTTTTTTGCCACGGTAAATGCTTGGGGATCGCTTCAATGGCTTGGGCCTTATCGCCCCAGTCCTGGCCTTTGACGCCGTCGCCTCGGCTGATGACCTGAGTCAAGTGGCCGTCCTCGTACACCAGCGTGACCGCTACACCGTCCACCTTCGGCTGAATCCACAGATCGGTGCGGCCGTTGAGCCACGCCTGGACGGCGATTTCATCGGGTAATTTGCTCAAACCGGTATGGGGGATCGGATGCAGCTGCGGCCCGCCAGCGGTGATTAACGGGTTGTCCGTGGACGCCAGCGGGGTTGAAAAGCAAGTTTTCAGATGTGCCAGACGCTCTACGGACTGGTCGTAAAGCTCGTCGGCGACCAGCGATATACCTTCGCGGTGATAGCTGTCGTTCCAGCGACCGACTTGGGTTTGGAGCGAGGAGATTTCTGAGCGCGCCTTAACGGGTGGCCAGTCGGGGCAGGGGATTGCGTAGGAAGGGAGGGAGAGCAACGCGAAAACGGCGCAAATAAGCAGGCGAAGTGAAGGCAGCATCGAAGCATCCTTGCTTGAGGGGGGCTCAAGAGGCTATCTGCTGCAGATCAAGAATCGGTTTTTGAGTGGTAACGGGGTTTTGCGGTGGACGCCGGGACTTCTGTAGGAGCCAACTCGTTGGCGAAGCGGCTGACACGGTGTATCAGTCAGGACGCATCGCGAACAAGTTCGCTCCTACAGTAAACCGAGCTATGGATTACAAACCGGCAGCAGCCCGCAGCCCTTCGGCGCGGTCGGTTTTTTCCCAGGTGAACGTGGTGAAGGTGTCGTCGCCCACGGTCTTGGTTTCCGGCGTACGACCGAAGTGGCCGTATGCAGCGGTTTCCTGGTACATCGGGTGCAGCAGGTCGAGCATGGTGGTGATCGCGTAAGGGCGCAGGTCGAAGTGCTCGCGCACCAGACGCACGATCTTGTCGTCGCTGATCTTGCCGGTGCCGAAGGTGTTCAGCGAGATCGAAGTCGGTTGCGCGACTCCGATGGCGTAGGACACCTGAATCTCGCAGCGCTCGGCCAGGCCTGCGGCGACGATGTTCTTGGCCACGTAACGACCGGCGTAGGCCGCAGAGCGGTCAACCTTCGATGGATCTTTACCGGAGAACGCGCCGCCGCCGTGACGGGCCATGCCGCCGTAGCTGTCGACGATGATCTTGCGACCGGTCAGACCGCAGTCGCCTACCGGGCCACCGATGATGAAGTTGCCAGTCGGGTTTATGTGAAACTGAGTGTCTTTGTGCAGCAAGTGCGCAGGCAGCACATGCTTGACGACCAGCTCCATCACGCCTTCGCGCAAGTCCGCGTAAGAGACATCCGGATTGTGCTGGGTCGACAAAACGACCGCGTCGATGCCAACCACGATGCCGTTTTCGTAGCGGCAGGTGACCTGGGACTTCGCATCCGGGCGCAGCCAAGGCAATACGCCAGACTTACGGGCTTCGGCCTGGCGCTTGACCAACTGGTGCGAGAACGCGATCGGCGCAGGCATCAATTCTGGGGTTTCGTTGCTGGCGTAACCAAACATCAGACCTTGGTCGCCAGCGCCCTGATCTTCCGGCTTGCTGCGGTCAACGCCTTGAGCGATGTCCACCGATTGCTTGCCGATGATGTTCATCACGCTACAGGTGGCACCGTCGAAACCAACGTTGGAGCTGTTGTAGCCGATGTCGAGGATCACGTTACGGACGATGTCTTCCAGATCGACCCAGGCCGAGGTGGTGACTTCACCGGCGATGATCGCGACGCCGGTTTTGACCAGGGTTTCGCACGCGACCCGGGCAAATTTGTCTTCGGCAATAATGGCGTCCAGAACCGCATCGGAGATCTGGTCGGCGATTTTGTCCGGATGCCCTTCGGACACGGACTCGGAGGTGAAAAGGGAGTATTCGCTCATCTCGACGGGTTTCCTGATTGATACCGATGTTGAGTGTCGCCAGCCGGTCGCTGAAAATGGCGGACCTGTATCTGGAAACCATTACGTAAGCCTACGTACAGACTTTCCCCGGGGACCAGCCCCGCAGCGATGGCCCAACGGGCCAGATCTTCCTGTTCGAAACCTAACCAGAGATCGCCACAGGCCTCCCTGGCCCAGCTCTGGTCGTGGCTGCACAACTCGGTCACCAGCAGGCTGCCGCCCGGCTGCAACAAGTTGGCCAATTGTTTCAATGCCTCAGCTGGCGCAGCGAAATGGTGAAGCACCATGTTCAGTACCACGCAGTCGGCGTGCAACTGGACGTCGCCCAAAACGTCGGCCAGTCGCAACTCCACGTTATCCAGTGCTTTGCGCTGGCACAGTTGTCTGGCCAGATCGAGCATTTCCGGGCTGTTGTCGAGCGCCGTGACGTGGCGAAAGCGCTGCGCCAGATCGGGCAAAAAACCACCGTCACCCGGACCCACTTCCAGCGCTGTGGCGCCGGCGTCGAAGCTCAACTTGTCCAGTAGCGACAACAGGCTGTCGCGGTACTGCGCAATGCCAGCGATCAAATCCTGCTGGGCGCGAAATTTTTCAGCGGTGCGGGCGAAAAAATCCTGACTGGCCGTCGCGCGTTGGCGATGCACCAATCCGATTCTTGCCTGGACGTCCTCGGGCAAGGTCAGTCCGTCTGCTTCTTCGAGCAAGGCGGCGTGCAGCTTGCCCCCGGTCTGTTCGATATGCGGCAGGGCGCGGCGATAAAAGATCGCATTGCCCTCACGGCGCGTCGCCACCAGATCGGCCTGGGCCAGCACCTTCAAGTGATGGCTCATGCCGGACTGGCCAATGGCGAAAATCTGCGCCAGCTCCAATACACCGAACGAATCGTTGGACAGCGCCCGCAACACATTCAGCCGCAACGGATCGCCCCCGGCCTTGCACAGGGCAGCCAGGTCGTCGCAAGGATCATGGTCGATGACAGGGACGCGTAGATTCATAAGGCAGGCAGTCTAGTTATCGACCTGCCAGGCCGCAAGACCAATATCAAAATGTTTTGATATTGGTCGATGGGTGGCGATGGTTGGGCGCAGTGATTCTGCCGTCTGCGTGCTGTAGGGTGGTCAGCTGAGATAAAAAACCCGGTAGCTCAGGAAAATCGAGCTGCGGCGTTATCTGTCATTGCCCCCAAGCTATGCCTGAGGGAAAATGGCCGCCTTTTTCAGATCCCATATTCTTTCTGCCCCAGGAGATCAGCGATGCCCAGCCGTCGTGAGCGTGCCAATGCCATTCGTGCCCTTAGCATGGATGCCGTGCAAAAGGCCAATAGCGGCCACCCAGGTGCCCCGATGGGCATGGCGGATATCGCTGAAGTCCTCTGGCGTGACTATCTGAAACACAACCCGACCAACCCGGCATTCGCCGATCGTGACCGCTTCATCATGTCCAACGGCCATGGTTCGATGCTGGTTTACTCGTTGCTGCACCTGACCGGTTACGACCTGTCCATCGATGACCTGAAAAACTTCCGCCAACTGCACAGCCGCACGCCGGGTCACCCGGAATACGGTTACACCCCAGGCGTTGAAACCACCACCGGTCCGCTGGGTCAGGGTTTTGCCAACGCCGTTGGTTTCGCGGTTGCCGAGAAGACTCTCGGCGCGCAGTTCAACCGTCCTGGCCACAACATCGTTGATCACCACACCTACGTCTTCATGGGTGACGGCTGCATGATGGAAGGCATTTCCCATGAAGTCGCGTCCCTGGCCGGTACGCTGCAACTGGGCAAACTGATCGCGTTCTACGATGACAACGGCATTTCCATCGACGGCGAAGTCGAAGGCTGGTTCACCGACGACACGCCTAAGCGCTTTGAAGCTTATGGCTGGCAGGTCATCCGCAACGTTGACGGTCACGATTCCGAAGAAATCAAAACCGCCATCGACACCGCGCGCAAAAGCGATCAGCCAACCCTGATCTGCTGCAAGACCACCATCGGTTTTGGCTCGCCGAACAAGCAAGGCAAAGAAGAGTGCCACGGCGCGCCACTGGGCAACGACGAAATCGCCCTGACCCGCGCTGCACTGAAATGGACCCACGGCCCGTTCGAAATCCCGGCTGACATCTACGCCGAGTGGAACGCCAAGGAAAAAGGCCTCGCGACCGAAGCTGAATGGGATCAGCGTTTTGCGGCTTACTCCGCAGCGCACCCTGAATTGGCCAACGAGCTGATCCGTCGCATGAGCGGCGAGCTGCCGGCTGACTTCGCCGAGAAGTCCGCAGCCTACGTGGCTGAAGTCAACGCCAAAGGCGAAACCATCGCCAGCCGTAAAGCCAGCCAGAACGCCCTGAGCGCCTTCGGCCCACTGCTGCCTGAGTTCCTCGGCGGTTCGGCTGACCTTGCCGGTTCCAACCTGACCATCTGGAAAGGCTGCAAGAGCATCACCGGCGAAGACGCCAGCGGCAACTACCTGCATTACGGCGTCCGCGAGTTCGGCATGGGCGCCATCATGAACGGTATCGTGCTGCACGGCGGTTTCGTGCCTTACGGTGCAACGTTCCTGATCTTCATGGAATACGCGCGTAACGCGGTGCGTATGTCGTCGCTGATGAAGAAGCGCGTCATTTATGTGTTCACCCACGACTCTATCGGTCTGGGCGAAGACGGCCCGACGCACCAGCCGATCGAGCAACTGACCAGCCTGCGCACCACGCCGAACCTGGACACCTGGCGTCCAGCCGACGCCGTGGAGTCGGCAGCGGCCTGGAAATACGCCATCGAGCGTAATGATGGTCCTTCGGCGATGATCTTCTCGCGTCAGAACCTGACCCATCAGGCTCGCGATGCAGAGCAGCTGGAAAACATCACCCGTGGCGGTTATGTACTGCGCGATTGCGTGGGCGAGCCTGAGCTGATCCTGATTTCGACCGGCTCGGAAGTCGGCCTGGCTGTTCTGGCCTACGACCAACTCACCGCTTCGGGTCGCAACGTGCGTGTGGTTTCCATGCCGTGCACCAGCGTGTTCGAAGCGCAGGATCCCGCGTACAAGCAATCGGTTCTGCCGTTGCAGGTCAGCGCGCGTATCGCCATCGAAGCAGCTCATGCCGACTACTGGTACAAATACGTGGGCCTGGAAGGCCGCGTAATCGGCATGACCACCTTCGGCGAGTCGGCGCCTGCGCCTGCGCTGTTCGAAGAGTTCGGCTTTACGCTGGAGAACGTCATTTCCACGGCTGAAGAGCTGCTGGAAGACTGAGAAACACACGCGGCCTTGTAGGAGCGTGGCTTGTCCCGCGATCTGCTGCGCAGCAGCAGTAAATCATGCGACCCCGTTGTGACTGACACACCGGGGTCGTCTGATTTGCTGCCGGTTCCCGGCAGATCGCGGGACAAGCCTCGCTCCTACAAGTTTTCGATATACCTGCGAGAACCCCCATGCCCCAATCCCGTCCCTATCGAGTCGCACTCAACGGTTACGGCCGTATCGGCCGCTGCGTCTTGCGCGCGCTGTGCGAACGTGGTGCCAAGGCCGGTTTTGAAGTAGTGGCAATTAACGATCTGGCCGACATGGCTAGCCTCGAATACCTCACGCGCTTTGATTCGACACACGGCCGGTTCCCCGGTGAAGTACGGGTCGAAGGCGATTTTCTGCACATCAATGATCACGTCATCAAAGTGTTTCGCAGCGCGACGCCCGAAGGTATCGACTGGGCCGCTTTGGACATTGATCTGGTGCTCGAATGCTCCGGCGTCTACAACACCCGTGCCGACGGCGAGCGCTTTCTCGCTGCCCGCGCGCCGCGTGTCTTGTTTTCGCAGCCGATGGCCAGCGAGGCCGATGTCGATGCCACTATCGTCCATGGCATCAACCAGCACACGCTGACCGGGCATGAACTGCTGGTATCCGCGGCCTCCTGCACCACCAATTGCAGCGTGCCATTACTGCAATTGCTGAATCAGGCGTTGGGCCTGGAATACATCATGATCACCACCATTCACTCGGCCATGAACGACCAGCCGGTGATTGATGCCTACCATCACGAAGACCTGCGCCGTACGCGCTCTGCCTTTCAGTCGATTATTCCGGTGTCCACTGGTCTGGCGCGTGGGATCGAGCGGCTGTTACCGGAACTTGCGGGCCGAATTCAGGCCAAAGCTGTTCGAGTGCCTACGGTCAACGTCTCGTGCCTGGACATCACGCTGCAGACTGCCCGTGATACCGATGCACTGGAGATCAACCGCATTCTTCGCGAGGCCGCCACCAGCGGCCCGCTGAAAGGGTTATTGGCTTACACCGAATTGCCGCACGCCAGTTGTGATTTCAACCATGACCCTCATTCGGCCATTGTCGATGCCAGTCAGACCCGGGTGTCCGGCCCGCGACTGGTGAACCTGCTGGCCTGGTTCGACAATGAATGGGGTTTTGCCAATCGAATGCTGGACGTCGCGGAGCACTACCTGCGCGTCTCGCAACAACAACAGTAAAAACAGGGAAAGCCTCATGACCGTGTTGAAGATGACCGATCTCGATCTGCAAGGTAAGCGTGTACTGATCCGTGAAGACCTCAACGTCCCGGTCAAGGACGGTGTCGTCACCAGCGATGCACGTATTCTTGCTTCGCTGCCGACCATCAAGCTGGCGCTGGAAAAGGGTGCGGCTGTCATGGTCTGCTCCCACCTGGGTCGTCCGACCGAAGGTGAATTCTCCGCCGAAAACAGCCTCAAGCCAGTAGCTGAGTACCTGAGCAAAGCCTTGGGTCGTGAGGTCCCGCTAGTGGCCGATTACCTCGACGGTGTCGACGTCAAGGCCGGCGAGATCGTGCTGTTCGAGAACGTGCGCTTCAACAAAGGCGAGAAAAAGAACACTGACGAGCTGGCGCACAAATACGCCGCTCTGTGTGATGTGTTCGTGATGGATGCCTTTGGTACCGCTCACCGCGCGGAAGGCTCGACCCACGGAGTCGCCAAGTTCGCCAAAGTCGCAGCCGCTGGCCCGCTGCTGGCCAATGAACTGGATGCGCTGGGCAAAGCACTGGGCGCACCGGCCAAGCCAATGGCTGCCATCGTTGCTGGCTCCAAGGTTTCCACCAAGCTGGATGTGCTCAACAGCCTCAGCACCATTTGTGACCAGTTGATCGTCGGCGGCGGCATCGCCAACACCTTCCTCGCGGCAGCCGGGCATAAAGTCGGCAAATCGCTGTACGAGCCAGACCTGCTGGACACCGCGCGCGCCATTGCGGCCAAGGTCAGCGTGCCGTTGCCGGTCGACGTGGTGGTTGCCAAAGCCTTCGCTGAAGATGCTGAAGCCACCGTCAAGCTAATTGCCGATGTTGCCGACGACGACATGATTCTCGATATCGGCCCACAGACCGCCAAGCAGTTCGCCGAACTGTTGAAATCTTCCAAGACTATTCTGTGGAATGGCCCGGTTGGCGTTTTCGAGTTCGATCAGTTCGGTGAAGGCACCAAGACGCTTGCCAAGGCCATTGCCGACAGCTCGGCATTCTCCATTGCAGGCGGCGGCGACACGCTGGCGGCCATTGATAAATATGGCATTGCCGATCAAATCTCCTACATTTCTACCGGTGGCGGCGCGTTCCTCGAGTTCGTCGAGGGCAAGGTGCTGCCTGCCGTGGAAATCCTGGAACAACGCGCCAAGGCCTGAATATCAGGCTTTGGAGAAGGGGAGTCAGATGGTCAAGCCACTACCACTATTGCTGATAGCGGGTCTGCTGGGCGGTTGTGCCAGCAAGCCTGAAGCCGAGGAGGCGCAGCCGGCGGGAAGCGAGTTGCTTCATGTCAGCTGCTATCAAGCAGGCTGGCAGGCTGAAACCGTGCCAGTGGTTTATAAGCGCGGTGGTCCCGAGTTCTGGGAAAAGTATGACTTCATGCCGGCCGTTGGGCCTGTAGCCTGCCGATAGGCGCGGTAATTGCGTGTGATTAGTGACGTATCAATGACCCAGGAGTGGTAATGAAAGGCTTGATTGCCCTTGCGATACTTGCAGTGCTGGGCGGTTGCGCCAGCATGACAGCCTCCAAACCCGCCGAGCCATGGACCCATTGGGTGTGTGACAGCAAGGCTGAAGTCTTCTGGCGCTATGCAGACCCGGCCAAGAAAGAGGTCGATGTGCGCTTGAACCAGAGCGAGCAGGTGTTTCGGCTTCAGGCTGAGCCCGGCGCGTCCGGCACGCTGTACAGTAATGGCGTGCTGGCATTCGACAACAAAGGTAGCGAAGGCCTGGTTTACTGGGACGCGACCAACGATTTGATCGGTCGAGGCTGCAAGGCGCAGTAACCGCTTTGTACTCTGATCGATGCAGCACCGGGCTTGTGATTTATACGCCCCTATAATTTGAACAGCAGCCGCCGACACGGCAGGCATGCACGATCAACGACCCCACCGGGAGAGAAAAAGACAATGGCACTTATCAGCATGCGCCAGCTGCTGGACCACGCAGCCGAATTCGGCTACGGCGTCCCCGCATTCAACGTGAACAACCTGGAACAGATGCGCGCCATTATGGAAGCGGCTGACAAGACCGATTCCCCGGTGATCGTTCAGGCTTCGGCCGGTGCGCGCAAATACGCCGGCGCACCTTTCCTGCGCCACTTGATCCTCGCGGCAATCGAAGAATTCCCGCACATCCCGGTGGTCATGCACCAAGACCACGGCACCAGCCCTGACATCTGCCAGCGTTCGATCCAGCTGGGTTTCAGCTCGGTGATGATGGACGGTTCCCTGCGCGAAGACGGCAAAAGCCCGGCCGACTACGACTACAACGTCGACGTCACCCAACGCGTTGTGGCCATGGCTCACGCCTGTGGCGTTTCGGTTGAGGGCGAGCTGGGTGTGCTCGGTTCGCTGGAAACCGGTATGGCCGGTGAAGAAGACGGTGTCGGCGCAGAAGGCATGCTCGATCACAGTCAAATGCTGACCGATCCGGAAGAAGCCGCTGACTTCGTCAAGCGCACCAACGTCGATGCCTTGGCCATTGCCATCGGCACCAGCCACGGCGCTTACAAGTTCACCAAGCCGCCAACCGGCGACATCCTGGCGATCGAGCGCATCAAAGAAATCCATAAGCGCATTCCCAACACTCACCTGGTGATGCACGGTTCGTCTTCCGTGCCGCAGGAATGGCTGAAAATCATCAACGAATACGGCGGCGACATCAAAGAAACCTACGGTGTGCCGGTCGAAGAAATCGTTGAAGGCATCAAGCACGGCGTGCGTAAGGTCAACATCGACACCGACCTGCGTCTGGCCTCTACCGGCGCGATTCGCGAGTTCATGGCGAAGAACCCGAGCGAGTTCGACCCACGTAAATATCTGGCGAAAACAGTCACCGCCATGCGCGACGTCTGCATCGCCCGTTACGAAGCGTTTGGTACAGCTGGCAATGCTTCCAAGATCAAAGTGATCTCCCTGGAAGGCATGTTCGAGCGTTACGCCAAAGGCGAGCTGAACGCGAAGGTCAATTGATCTGAGGCTCGGCTAAAAAAGAAGCCCGCAGTGATGCGGGCTTTTTTTGCGTGGGATTTGGAATCGCATGCGTTCTCCGTAGGAGCTGCCGAGGCACGAAGGCTGCGATCGCGGTCAGCCTGACACAACGCAATCGCAGCCTTCGTGCCTCGGCAGCTCCTACAGGGTCAGCGTTGTGGCGGTAGGCCTATTACGCGTCCGATGTAGGCGGGCGCAAGTTGATCAGCCTGCCCGGCCAGAATCCCGCTCAGTTGTTCGAGCGACTGCTCATTGAATGGCGCCGATTTCGCTCCACCCGCCAGGTCCACATGCAACAGCATCTGCTCGCTCGCGGCTAACGTTTCATCCACGCCCGCCCGGTGCAGGCTGTGATAGAGGTGCACGCGCTTTGTATCGTGGGCGACGATCTGGGTGCGAACCTCCACTTGTTCGTCCAGCTTCACCTCGTGCAAATAATTGATGTGCGCTTCCAGAGTGAACAGCGAATGGCCGCTGCCTTCGCGGTTACTGCTGTCCAGGCCGATCAGGTCCATGAACGCATCGGTGGCGTAGCTGAAGATCAGCAGATAAAACGCATCGCGCAGATGGCCGTTGTAATCGACCCAGTCTTTGAGGACTGGGGTTTTGTAGGTGGTAAGAGTTGGCATAAAAAGTACCGGGTTAGTGATGGCTCCCACGCTCCGCGTGTAGCACAACCCGTGACGCGCTGCGTCACATCAGCGGACGCCGAGCGTCCAGAAAGGCGTTCCCACGCAGAGCATGGGAACGATCACTGTGACTATTCGCTAAACGCCATCCCATGTTTCTCCTTGGTCTTTTTCACCGCTTCCAGCACCGCCAGCAGGCAATCATCGCGATAACGCTCAAGCGCTGCGATGCTGTGGGTGCCGAGCTGATCCGTGGTGCCATCGACCACATCATCAATCAGTTTGTCGGTCAGCTCCGGTGCGGGCAGGTAAGTCCAGGGCAGTTTCAACGCCGGGCCAAACTGCGCCATGAAATGCCGCATCCCGGCATCACCACCCGCCAGGGTGTAGGTCATGAAGGTGCCCATGAACGACCAGCGCAGACCCGCACCAAAGCGGATCGCGTCGTCGATCTCACCAGTGGTTGCGACGCCGTCGTTGACCAGATGCAGCGCCTCGCGCCACAACGCTTCGAGCAAACGGTCGGCGATAAACCCCGGGACTTCCTTGCGCACGTGCAGCGGTCGCATGCCAAGCGACTCGTAAACCTGCATAGCCGCTTGAACGGCCTCCGGCGCCGTGTTCTTGCCGCCCACCACTTCTACCAACGGCAGCAAATACACCGGGTTGAACGGGTGACCTACTACACAGCGCTCGGGGTGGGTCGCGCTTTCGTAGAATTCTGAAGGCAGCAGCCCTGAGGTACTGGAACCGATCAGTGCATCGGGCTTGGCTGCAGCGCTGATTTTGCTGTGCAGATCAAGTTTCAGCTCCAGCCGCTCAGGGGCGCTTTCCTGAATGAAGTCCGCATCGCGGACGCACTCCTCAATCGTTGCCACGAAGCGCAGGCGATCTTGCGAAGCGCCGGCGGCCAAGCCTTTTTGGGTCAGAGCGGGCCAGGCATTGGCGACGCGCTTGCGCAGGGCCGCTTCAGCGCCGGGCGCCGGGTCCCAGGCCACGACGTCCAGGCCGTGAGCCAAGGCCCGCGCGACCCAGCCGCTGCCGATAACGCCGCTGCCCAGTGCCGCGAAGGTTTTGATGTGGGTGATGAAGGTCATGTGGATTACTCGAAGAGGTTCGGCTGATTCTTGTAGGAGCGTGGCTTGTCCCGCGATCGACCGGGCACCGGTCGTCACCATTGCGCAATCGGTATTACAGGCACACCGTATTCGCCGGATTTACTGACGCTTCGCGTCAGATCGCGGGACAAGCCACGCTCCTACATGGATTGATGCAGGATTAAAAGCGCTTCTTCAGGCCCATCTTCACGCGCCCTTCTGCCGGGGTCATGACCCGCGCACCCAGGCGGCTGAGGATTTCGCTGGCGCGTTCCACCAGTGCGCCATTGCTCGCCAGCACACCTTTATCCAGCCAGATGTTGTCTTCCAGTCCGACCCGCACGTTACCGCCCAACAGCACGGCTTGCGCCGCCATCGGCATCTGCATGCGACCAATGCCGAACCCGGCCCAGACCACGTCGGCTGGCAGATTGTCGACCATCGCTTTCATGCTCGTGGTGTCGGCGGGCGCGCCCCACGGGATGCCCAGGCATAACTGAAACAGCGGATCGTCCAGCAGGCCTTCTTTCATCATCTGCTTGGCGAACCACAAATGCCCGGTGTCGAAAATTTCCAGCTCAGCCTTCACGCCCAGTTCCTGAATCCGCTTGGCGCCGGCACGCAGTTGCGCCGGGGTGGACACGTAAATGGTGTCGCCGTCGCCAAAGTTGAGGGTGCCGCAATCCAGTGTGCAGATTTCCGGCAGCAGCGCTTCAACGTGAGCCAGCCGCGCCAAAGGGCCAACCAGATCCGTATTCGGCCCAAAATCCGTCGGACGTTCGCCCGCACCGATTTCCAGGTCGCCGCCCATGCCTGCGGTCAGGTTGACGATGATGTCGATGTCCGCCTCACGAATGCGATCCATGACTTCGCGATACAGCTCAACGTCGCGGCTGAACTTGCCGGTCTCAGGATCGCGTACGTGGCAATGCACCACCGTCGCCCCCGCTTTTGCGGCTTCAACCGCAGCGGCAGCGATCTGCTTGGGTGTGATCGGGACCAAGTGGCTTCGCCCGGTCGTGTCGCCAGCACCGGTCAGTGCGCAGGTGATGATGACGTCGTGATTCATGTTTGGGTTCCTTGCAGGCCAGGTTCGGTCGGTCGTGCAGGCTTTTGCTGCCCGCTTTTGAGATGCAAAGCTACGCAGCTCAAGGCCAGTTAAAACGCACAGCGGCGACAAGCTCTTGCACAGCAGCGACCTGCACAGTTGCCGCGGTTCGGGAGTAGGTGTATTGCTGCTCCGTCTGTGAACTTGATTCTGTGCAGGAGCGCGCTTGCCTGCGAAGAAGCTCAGTCTGGAATGAATTTTTTGACTGACACACCATAATCGCGGGCAAGCGCGCTCCTACAGAAACCGTGGTGCCCTCTAGGATTTTCTCCAACGATGTCCCAAGACTTTTACTTTCTGTTGATGCCCGGTTTTTCGATGATGGGCTTTGTCTCGGCCGTGGAACCCCTGCGTGTCGCCAATCGCTTCGGTGGCGAGTTGTACCGCTGGCACATCCTGAGCCTCGATGGCGGAGCTGTGATTGCCAGCAATGGCATGTCGGTCAACGCCGATGCAGCGCTGGAGCCGCTGAAGAAGGGCGCGACGTTGTGGGTCATGGGCAGTGTCGATCCGCTCAAGTTTTGCACGCCAGCGCTGGAGCACTGGCTGCGCCGCCTGGATCACGAAGGTGTCACGCTGGGCGCTATCGATACCGGTGCTTTCGTGCTGGCCGAAGCAGGTCTGCTGGACGGTTATCGTCTGACCTTGCACTGGGAAGCGCTGGACGCCTTGAAAGAGTCCTACCCCAAACTGCAGGCCACGCAAGAATTGTTCGAAATTGATCGCCGCCGGATTACCTCGGCGGGAGGGACGGCGTCCATCGACATGATGCTCGACCTGATCGGCCAGGCCCACGGGCCGGATCTGTCGATCAAGGTCTCCGAGCAATTCGTGCTGGGCCGCATCCGCCCGCGTAAAGACCACCAGCGCATGCAGATTGCTACGCGTTACGGCATCAACAACAAGAAACTGGTGCAAGTGATCGGGGTCATGGAGCAACACACCGAGCCGCCGCTGAGTACGCTTGAATTGGCGGAGGGCATTCAGGTGACGCGTCGCCAGCTTGAGCGACTGTTTCGGCTGCACCTGAATGACACTCCGAGCAATTTCTACCTCGGCCTGCGGCTGGAGAAGGCTCGACAGCTGTTACGTCAGAGCGACATGAGCGTGCTGGAAGTCAGCATTGCCTGTGGCTTTGAATCGCCGTCTTATTTCACTCGTAGCTATCGAGCGCGCTTTACGCAGTGTCCGAGGGAGGATCGACGTGAAAAGAAATCGTCAGCCTGACGCCCCTGTAGGAGCTGACGACCAGCGGGAGGCTGCGATGCAATCTGTCTGGCACACCGCAATCGCAGCCTCGCGGTGCTCGTCAGTACCTACAAAGTTGCGTTCACTTCCCGACTTTCATCAACGCCGAACACGCCGCTTTATAAGCTTCATGTTGATACTTGTTCAGCGCCGCAGGCAGTTCGAAGTTGTGCTTTTTGAACTGCGCGTTGATGGTCTGTGGCGACAACAGCGTCACCTCACAGCCTTCGAGCAACTGAAAGATCGTCTCGATCTTGAAAGTGGTCGGGCCGCCGGCGAATTCGCCTTTCTTGCTGCGCTTCTTGATGGCGATCTGTGTGATGTCGTTGTCGCGCACGAATTTGCCGATCAATGCGCTGAAGGCTTTGACGTTAGCCGACTCATCGTCGTCTTCGAGGGCGATTTTCTTGGTGGCCAGTGGCAGGTGTTCGAGTGCGCCGGTTGCGCGGGAGGCGACAGCGAAAATGGCTTCGCTGCCTTTGATTTCTACGCCACAGATTTTCATGGGGATGCCTTGAGCTCGTGAAGGGCGTCAGGGTATCTCATTTGACGATCAGTCCGACTGGGCGATGGTTTCCAGGTATTCGGAGCGCTCGTCGCTGGTGCGCGCCAGGCAATCGTTCTGGCTGATGTTGTAATCCTTGGTGCCTGGCTTGTCGGGGAACACCTCGACGGCGCAATCGGCGTCACGCAGCTTTTTCCACGCTTCCTGCGCCACTTTCAGTTTGCCAGTGAACTCGTCAGCCTGAGCCTTGTTGGCACCGAACTGGGTCTGCACCCGTTCCATCAGGTTCTGGAAGTTCTCATCGAGCAATTTGACGGCGGTATCGCGGCTGTACACCGAACATTCCAGCGTCTGCTTGTCTTCGTC
The DNA here is from genome assembly GCF_057128745.1 of Pseudomonas rosaeacicularis. Lineage (NCBI taxonomy): Bacteria > Pseudomonadati > Pseudomonadota > Gammaproteobacteria > Pseudomonadales > Pseudomonadaceae > Pseudomonas > Pseudomonas rosaeacicularis. The sequence goes on along the minus strand of NZ_JBSKHT010000010.1, from coordinate 44,452 downwards.
GACGCCGTCGCACGGCGTCGAATCCGGGTCCTGCGCGGCGTGAGCGCCTGTCGCAAATAGAGCCAGAGCCAGCAAAATCGTTTTCATTGCGTCGTCCCGATCCAGTGATGCGTCGGATTCTCGCCCAAGCGCGAGCCAAAGAACAGTTATCAAACGCAGGCAGCAGACGCGCGCCATCACCCTTTGTCGTTTCTTGACGCTTTCGGCAAACCCCTTGTCGTTTTTGCACCCGGCTTCCATGACCCTCAGGCATATGCTGGCCCCAAAGCGCCGGCAGACGATTCGGCGCGTGATTAGCCTAAAGGGGACAGCCTGATGAGCCCAGCCGAATTGCACGCCGACAGCATCGTTATTGACGGGCTGATCATTGCCAAGTGGAACCGTGAGCTGTTCGAAGACATGCGCAAAGGCGGCCTGACCATGGCCAACTGCACGGTGTCGGTGTGGGAAGGTTTTCAGCAGACCGTCAACAGCATCGCTTCCAGCCAGAAACTGATCCGCGAAAACAGCGACCTGGTGATTCAGGTGCGCAACACCGCCGACATCCGCAAGGCCAAGGAGCTGGGCAAGACCGGCATCCTGTTCGGCTTCCAGAATGCCCACGCCTACGAAGACCAGATCGGTTATGTCGAGATCTTCAAGCAGCTGGGCGTTGGCATTGTGCAGATGTGCTACAACACCCAGAACCTCGTCGGCACCGGTTGCTACGAGCGTGATGGCGGGTTGTCGGGTTTCGGTCGCGAGATCGTCGCCGAAATGAACCGCGTTGGTGTGATGTGCGACCTGTCCCACGTCGGCTCCAAGACCAGCGAAGAAGTCATCCTCGAATCCAAGAAGCCAGTGACCTATTCCCACTGCCTGCCTTCGGGTCTCAAAGAACACCCGCGTAACAAATCCGACGCCGAACTCAAGTTCATCGCCGACCACGGCGGTTTTGTCGGCGTGACCATGTTCGCGCCGTTCCTGGCCAAGGGCATCGATTCGACCATCGACGACTACGCCGAAGCCATCGAATACGTGATGAACCTCGTCGGCGAAGACGCCATCGGCATAGGCACCGACTTCACCCAGGGCCATGGCCAGGACTTCTTCGAATACCTGACCCACGACAAGGGCTACGCCCGCCGCCTGACCAGCTTCGGCAAGATCATCAATCCGCTGGGCATCCGCACCGTCGGCGAGTTTCCGAACCTGACGGAAACCCTGCTCAAGCGCGGTCATTCCGAGCGTGTCGTGCGCAAGATTATGGGCGAGAACTGGATGCGCATCCTGGGCGACGTCTGGGGCGAATAACGCTCCCAGACACTGAATCTTTTCCCTCTGCCATTCGCGTAGAGGGCATTAACTGAATTTTCCGGAGTTAAGTTTCCATGGCTAAAATCGCCCCGCAATTGCCAATCGAAGTCGACAGCGAAACCGGTGTCTGGACTTCCGATGCCCTGCCAATGCTGTACGTGCCACGCCACTTTTTCGTCAACAACCACATGGGCATCGAAGAAGTCCTCGGCGCTGATGCCTACGCCGAAATTCTCTACAAGGCCGGCTATAAATCCGCCTGGCACTGGTGTGAGAAAGAAGCCGAATGCCACGGCATTGAAGGCGTTGCGGTGTTCGAGCACTACATGAATCGTCTGTCCCAGCGCGGGTGGGGCCTGTTCAAGATTCAGGACATCGATCTGGAAAAAGGCACTGCCAGCGTCAAGCTTGAGCACTCCGCCTTCGTTTACGTCTACGGCAAGGTCGGTCGCAAGGTCGACTACATGTTCACTGGCTGGTTTGCCGGCGCCATGGACCAAGTGCTGGAAGCCAGCGGCAGCAAAATCCGCACGGTGGCCGAGCAGGTTTACGGCGGTTCGGAAGAAGGCCACGACGACGGCCTGTTCATCGTCAAGCCGTTGTAAGTCGAGGTTTCTGTCATGGCTTTTGAAGCGATGTTTCAACCGATTCAAATCGGTAAATTGACCATCCGCAACCGCGTGTTGAGTACCGCGCACGCCGAGGTTTATGCCACCGATGGCGGCATGACTACCGACCGCTACGTGAAGTACTACGAAGAGAAAGCCAAGGGCGGCATCGGTCTGGCAATCTGCGGCGGGTCCTCCAGCGTAGCCATCGACAGTCCTCAAGGCTGGTGGAAATCGGTCAACCTGGCGACCGACAAAATCATCCCGCATTTCCAGAATCTTGCTGACGCCATGCACAAGCACGGTGCCAAGATCATGATTCAGATTACCCACATGGGCCGTCGCTCCCGTTGGGACGGCGACCACTGGCCCACGCTGCTGTCGCCGTCGGGCATCCGTGAACCGGTGCACCGCGCGACCTGCAAAACCATCGAGCCGGAAGAAATCTGGCGCGTGATCGGCAACTACGCCAGTGCTGCCGCCCGTGCCAAGGCCGGTGGTCTGGACGGTGTCGAGTTGTCCGCCGTTCACCAGCACATGATCGACCAGTTCTGGAGCCCCCGCGTCAACAAGCGCACGGACGAGTGGGGCGGCAGTTTCGAAAACCGCATGCGTTTCGGGCTTGAAGTGATCAAAGCCGTGCGCAAGGAGGTCGGTCCTGACTTCTGCGTAGGTTTACGTATCTGTGGCGACGAATTTCACCCCGATGGCTTGAGCCACGAGGACATGAAGGAGATCGCCAAGTACTACGACCAGACCGGCATGATCGACTTTATCGGCGTCGTGGGTTCGGGTTGCGACACCCACAACACCCTGGCCAACGTCATCCCGAACATGAGTTATCCACCGGAGCCGTTTTTGCATTTGGCGGCCGGGATCAAGGAAGTGGTCAAGGCGCCTGTGCTGCACGCGCAGAACATCAAGGACCCGAATCAGGCCACGCGCATTCTGGAAGGCGGCTACGTCGACATGGTCGGCATGACCCGCGCGCACATCGCCGACCCGCACCTGATCGCCAAGATCAAAGCCGGTCAGGTGGACCAGATCAAACAATGCGTCGGCGCCAACTACTGCATCGACCGCCAGTATCAAGGGCTGGATGTGCTGTGCATCCAGAACGCCGCGACCTCCCGCGAGTACATGGGCGTACCGCACATCATCGAAAAAACCACCGGCGTGAAACGCAAAGTGGTGATCGTCGGTGCCGGCCCTGCCGGTATGGAAGCAGCGCGGGTTTCGGCTGAACGTGGCCATGACGTGACGCTGTTCGAGAAAAAAGACGCTATTGGCGGCCAGATCACCACGGCTTCGAAAGCGCCGCAGCGTGACCAGATTGCCGGTATCACGCGCTGGTTCCAGCTGGAACTGGCGCGTCTGAAAGTCGATCTGCGCCTGGGCACGGCTGCAGATATTTCTGCCATTCGCGATCTGCGTCCGGACGTGATCGTGCTGGCGGTGGGGGGCCATCCTTTCATCGAGCAGAACGAGCATTGGGGCGCGGCTGAAGGCTTGGTCGTCAGCAGCTGGGACATCCTTGACGGCAAAGTGGCGCCGGGCAAGAACGTGCTGGTGTACGACACAATTTGTGAATTCACCGGGATGTCGACCGCCGACTTCCTGGCCGACAAGGGCAGCCAGGTCGAGATCGTCACCGATGACATCAAGCCGGGCGTTGCGATTGGCGGGACGTCGTTCCCGACGTACTACCGCAGCATGTACCCCAAAGAAGTGATCATGACGGGCGACATGATGCTGGAGAAGGTCTACCGCGAAGGCGACAAGCTGGTGGCCGTGCTGGAGAACGAATACACCGGCGCGAAAGAGGAGCGGGTGGTCGATCAGGTGGTGGTGGAAAACGGCGTGCGGCCTGACGAAGAGCTGTATTACGGCTTGAAGGAAGACTCGCGCAATAAAGGCCAGATTGATATCGAAGCCCTGTTCGCCATCCAGCCGCAGCCGTCGTTGAGCCAGCCCGGTGACGGCTACTTGCTGTTCCGAATCGGCGACTGCGTGGCGCAGCGAAATACGCATGCGGCGATTTACGACGCGTTGCGGCTCTGCAAAGACTTTTAACGAGCGACACCGATCAATGTAGGAGCCGCCGAAGGCTGCGATAAGGTCCGCAGGACCTTCTTGCTTGATGCCGCGTGACCGGTTCCTGGTCGATCGCAGCCTTCGGCAGCTCCTACAAAGACCGTATTTCAGCCCGACCCGTGCAAGACCTGAGGTCTTTGGGAGCTCCACATGTTAAACACCCTTCTTCCCATCCTGCTGTTTGCAGCGCTGGCGTTGGCCGTGCTCGGCGCGGCAAAGCGGGCGATGCTCTGGCGCAACGGTCGCGCGTCCAAGGTCGATCTGCTCGGCGGTTTGCTGGCGATGCCCAAGCGCTACATGGTCGATCTGCACCACGTCGTGGCGCGGGACAAATACATCGCCAACACCCACGTCGCCACGGCGGGCGGGGCGGTGGCGTCTATCGTGCTGGCGATTCTGGTTCATGGTTTTGGGTTGCATAACCGGTTTCTGGGGTACGCCCTTCTGCTGATGTCGGCTGTGATGTTCGTCGGCGCGATCTTTATGTTTCTGCGTCGTCTCAATCCACCGGCTCGCCTGTCGAAAGGCCCGTGGATGCGCCTGCCGAAAAGTCTGTTGGCGTTCTCGGCGTCGTTCTTTCTGGTGACACTGCCGGTCGCGGGTATCCTGCCGGAAGACTTCGGCGGCTGGGTGCTGGCTGTCATCCTCGGGATCGGCGTGCTGTGGGGCGTTTCTGAATTGTTCTTGGGCATGGCTTGGGGCGGCCCAATGAAACACGCCTTTGCCGGTGCCCTGCATCTGGCTTGGCACCGTCGCGCCGAACGCTTTGGTGGCGGTCGCTCGACCGGTTTGAAGCCGCTGGACTTGTCTGACCCGAAAGCGCCGCTGGGTGTGGAAAAACCCAAAGACTTCACCTGGAACCAACTGCTGGGTTTCGATGCCTGCGTGCAGTGCGGTAAATGCGAAGCAGCCTGCCCGGCCTACGCCGCTGGCCAACCCCTAAACCCAAAAAAACTGATTCAGGACATGGTCGTCGGCCTGGCTGGTGGCACTGATGCCAAGTTTGCCGGCAGCCCGTACCCAGGCAAGCCAATCGGTGAACACGGTGGGAATCCGCATCAGCCCATCGTCAACGGTTTGGTGGATGCTGAAACCCTCTGGTCTTGCACCACCTGCCGCGCCTGCGTAGAAGAGTGCCCGATGATGATCGAGCACGTAGACGCCATCGTCGACATGCGCCGTCATCTGACGCTGGAAAAAGGCGCGACGCCGAACAAGGGCGCCGAAGTCCTGGAAAACCTCATCGCCACCGACAACCCCGGCGGTTTTGCGCCGGGCGGACGGATGAACTGGGCAGCAGATTTGAGCCTCAAGCTGCTCAGCGAAGTGAAAACCACTGACGTGCTGTTCTGGGTCGGCGATGGCGCGTTCGACATGCGCAATCAGCGCACCTTGCGCGCGTTCGTCAAAGTTCTGAAAGCTGCCAAAGTCGACTTCGCAGTGCTGGGCCTGGAAGAACGCGACAGCGGCGACGTGGCCCGCCGATTGGGTGATGAGGCTACCTTCCAAATGCTCGCCAAACGCAACATTCAGACGCTGGGCAAATACAGCTTCAAGCGCATCGTTACGTGCGACCCCCACAGTTTTCACGTGCTGAAAAATGAATACGGCGCGTTCGATGGCAACTACCTGGTACAGCACCACAGCACCTACATGGCCGAATTGATCGGCGACAACGCGCTGAACATCGGTCAGCACAAAGGCACCAGCGTGACTTATCACGACCCGTGCTACCTCGGCCGCTACAACGGCGAATACGAGGCGCCACGTGAAGTGCTGCGCGCGCTCGGCATCGAGGTCAAGGAAATGGTCCGTTCCGGTTTCCGTTCTCGTTGTTGCGGTGGCGGCGGGGGTGCGCCGATTACCGACATCCCCGGCAAGCAGCGTATCCCCGACATGCGCATGGAAGACATCCGCGAAACTGGCGCGGAACTGGTGGCCGTGGGTTGTCCACAATGCACCGCGATGCTCGAAGGCGTGGTCGAACCGCGGCCATTGATCAAAGACATCGCTGAGCTGGTGGCCGACGCCCTGTTGGAAGAAGTTATCCCCAGCAAAACTGCTCCTACCAAACGTGAACCTGCGGAGGCCCATTGATGAGCGACATTATCCGCCGCGACCCCCGCGCCGATTGGATCGCCCGCAACCGCCTGCATCCGCTGCACGCGGCCATGCAGCCTGCGCAAAGCAGCTGGATGGGGCCCAACGGCCTGATGCGCAAGAATGTGCACGGCTTGGGTTTCATCGGGCCTAACGGTATCAAGCGAATCGACCGCAGTGGCGCGCAGCAGGGCGGGGCGGTCAAGCGCTCGGCCTCCGTTGAAGTGCAATTGCCGCTGCATCAGGTGGCTGCTCCGGCTTTCTATATCGCCGTAGTGCCGGACATGGTCGGCGGTCGCCTGAGCAGTCACGACCGCGATTTGCTCGGCTTGGCCCACAGCCTTGCCGGCCAGGATGGCGCGGTGTTAGCTATCGTGTTTGGCGAGCATAAAGAGAATGCTTTCGAGACCGCCGGCGTCGATCGCTTATTGGTGCTGGAGGGTGGTGAATTCAGCGGCTATTCCCCCGAGCAGCGTGTGCAAGGGCTACGGGCTGTGGATAACCAGTTCGATCCGCGCCATTGGTTGCTGCCGGACAGCCGTACGGGCGGAGGCGAGGTAGGGCGACGCTTCGCGGCCAGCATCGGCGAGCGCCCGGCGACAAGGGTGTGGCAGGTCAAAGATGAAGTGTCCACAGGGCGTGCGGGCGCAGGGCGTGAAGACCTTGCTCGGCGAGTGTCGCGTTTGATTCTTGCCGCTGCTGAGTGCGCCGAACCGGTTAGCGAAACCCGGCACGAAGCCTTGCCGGTGGAGTTATCCACAACCCTCGCGCGCAGCTTGCCGCGTATCGAAGACCTTGGGGCGGTTGCTGTTGATCCGGCACTTATCCCCATGGCGGAAGCCGAGTTCATCTTTTCAGGCGGTAATGGCGTCAAGGACTGGGATTTGTTCCACCGCACGGCAGTGGCTTTGGGCGCTACCGAAGGCGCCTCTCGCGTGGCGGTGGACGACGGCTTCATGGGACGAGATCGTCAGGTTGGAGCGTCCGGCACCTGGGTAACTGCGCGGGTGTATGTGGCTGTGGGTATCTCGGGTGCGATCCAGCATTTGCAGGGGATTGGCGCGTGCGACAAGGTCGTGGCCGTTAACCTTGATCCGAGCTGCGACATGATCAAGCGGGCCGATTTGTCCGTCATCGGCGAAAGCGCTGCCATTCTCGATGCGCTGATTGAAGCAGTTGAGGAATATCGCAATGGGGCGAAACGTGATGCAGCCTAATAGTCAGCCTGTGGATAAAAGCCTACTGCACGTCATCAGCCTTGTGTCCATTGGTGCGCATCCAACGTCGGGCCGACCTCGTCGCGCCGAACAGGATGCCCGCGCCGTGGAACTCGGTATGCAACTGGCTGGGGATAACTTGCACGTGCTGCACGCAGGTGATCCCAATGAGCCAGCCTTGCGTGCTTATCTCGGTATGGGTCTGGATGAACTGCATGTGCTGGAACAGCCTGCCGGTGCAGATGCATTGCCCGGTTTAGCTGACTACGTCCGCGAATCCGGCGTTCAAGTGGTGCTGACCGGCAGTCAGGCAGAAACCGGCGAAGGCTCTGGCATGCTCCCCTATTTGCTGGCCGAAAAACTCGGCTGGCCTGTAGTAGTTGGCCTGGCTGAGGTTGAATCCATCAGCAATGGTACCGCCCAAGTGCTGCAAGCATTGCCGCGCGGCCAACGTCGTCGGCTGAAAGTTCGTCTACCGTTTCTGGCCACTGTGGATAACGCAGCGCCCAAGCCGCGGCAGAGCGCGTACGGCCCTGCCCAGCGTGGATTGCTGGGGGTAGAAGACGTGGAAGTGGTTATCGACGAGTTGCTCGCAGGAGATCCGCTAAGACCCGCCAAACCGCGACCCAAGCGGCTGAAGGTTATCAAGGCCAAAAGCGGCGCGGACCGCATGAAGGCTGCAACCGCCAAGGCCAGCGGCGGCGGTGGGCAAGTGCTCAAGGGAGTCAGTGCGCAGGAAGGTGCAGCGGCGATTCTCAAACTGCTGATTGAAGAGGGGGTCGTTCGGTAGATCTCACCCTTCAAAGAAAAGGCGCCTACACGGCGCCTTTTTTGCGCCGGATACAATAACTCGTGGCGTTCAGATTAGTTCGTTACCCACAATCGCTGTTGACCCACCTGTGGATAACCTGTTCGGTGATCGCTAGAGATCATGTATTCCGTAGCTTGTAGGGTATTGTACAAAATTTGATCAGGCTATCTACCGGATTTTAAAGGGATTTTATTCAGGATCATCAACGTGGACCCTTCAAAGTTGCGCACATTCTCTGTGAGCGGTTATGTGGATAAGTTGTTCGCTATCGGCTGTGGGCCTCGTAACACAAGGGCTGTAAGGTGTTGATCAATTAATGATCAAATACGATCTAATGTTCTGCTTATCATCACTGCAGGCCTGGGACGGATGAGATATCCCGTTTTTCCACAAGCCGCCGGGATGATGCACGAATTGCGCACATTCTCTGTTGGCTGATCTGTGGATAAGGTGTTCGCTGTCCGCTATAACCCTTTAAGTACGTGCCGTTCAGAGTGTTGATCAAAAAACGTACAGAGGGTTTCGGAAAACAGGTTTTAGAATAAGTCACGGTTTTTTATGGTTTTTCTTACAACGCAGAATCTACTTTCCCACAAAAGCTGTGGGTTGAGCTGTGGATAAGTTGTTTGTGGATGGCTGCGGGGCTCTGCGGGGAGTGTGTTGCGAGGTTTGATCATTTCCCGATCAATTATCAGCGTTGATACCAATAGCGCTTTCGCGGACAGGTCCGCTCCCACAAGTACGACGCAAATCTCATGGGAGTGGATCTCCCACAAGTACGACGCAAATCTCGTGGGAGCGGACCTGTCCGCGAAGAGGCCCGCTCAGGCGCTACATGCCTTATTCGTGATTAACCGCCACACCCTGTAAATACGCCGCGGGCTCGGCGCCCATGTTTTCCAGCAAGCGTGCGCTGTACCAGTCGATGAAGTTGACGACGCCGAACTCATAGGTCTTGGAGTACGGGCCAGGCTGGTAGGCGATGGAGTTGATGCCGCGCTGGTTTTCTTCGGCCAGGCGACGATCTTGGTCGTTAGTGGCGTCCCAGACTTCACGCAGACGAGCAACGTCGTAGTCGACGCCTTCGACGGCATCTTTGTGCACCAGCCATTTGGTGGTGACCATGGTTTCCTGAGCGCTTATAGGCCACACGGTGAAAACGATGACGTGATCGCCCATGCAATGGTTCCAGGCGTGGGGCAGGTGCAGGATGCGCATCGAGCCCAAGTCCGGGTTCTTGATGCGGCCCATGAGCTTGTTGCTGCCCTGTTTGCCGTCCATCGTCATCGACACAGTGCCCTTGAGCAGCGGCATGCGCACGATGCGGTTACGCAGGCCGAAGCTGGCGTGGGCGAACGGGATTTTTTCGGCTTCCCAGGCGGCAGCGGAGGCGGCGACGTGGTCCTTGAACGCCTGATCGGCGCGCGGGTCGGTCACGTCATCCCACTCCAGCAGCGTATTCAGCAGCTCAGGGTGCGAACCGTTGCAGTGGTAGCACTCGCGGTTATTTTCCAGCACCAGCTTCCAGTTGGCTTTTTCCACCAGGGTGGTTTGCACCGCCACCTTGGTGTTCTCCATGTCGTACGGTTCCATGTAGTGATTGAGGGTCTGCAGGAACGCGTCGATGGCGGGCGGGTTTTGCGACAGGCTGATGAAAATATAGCCACCTGCGGTTTTGCAATTGATCGGCTTGAGGCCGAACTGCTTCATGTCGAAGTCAGCGCCCATCTCGGTGCCGGCGTACAACAGACGACCGTCCAGCTCATAAGTCCACTGATGGTAAGGGCACACCAGCTTGGCGACTTTGCCCTTTTCCTTGGTGCACAGGCGCGAACCCCGATGGCGGCAGACGTTGAAAAACGCGTTCACCGCGCCGTCGGCACCCCGCACCACGACAACCGGATTTTTACCGACTTGCAACGTCAGAAAATTACCTTTGGCCGGGATCTCGCAGGTCATCCCCGCAATCAGCCACTCTTTTTGAAAGATTTCCTGCATGTCGATTTCAAACAGCCGCTCATCACTGTAGAAAGGCTGCGGCAGCGAGTACGTGCGCTCGCGGTTCTGCAGCATCTCGGCAGTGGCCTTGCGTGCAGGTTCCAGCGGATCGCCCAAGCTCAACGTTGCGGTGACGTCCATCTTTCAAGTCCTCATGACCGCATCTAATCGGTCGGCGAATGTGGCTAATACGGTTGTGTTTTGTGTCTGGCATGCTTGGCGACGGTGGTTTCTGTCGCTCGGGGTTCGCCGTAAAAAATGCGTAACCATTTAACGGCGAGTGTGGAGCCCGGCGAGGACAGATCCTTATCCATGGGCGACATGGCCGAATCCGTTTCCGACGGCCTAACCCCGATGGTATGGGGCTGGTCGCCATAAGTATGTGAATGTCGCTGATAGGTAAATAGGCGAACGCGCCGTTACGCAGAATCCGCACCATAAGAGGCCGACTGTCGGCCGTGGAGATTGAGCATGTCCCAGAGTTTCCTCAGCCCGGTCAACACCCAGACCTGGGCCAATGGCCGCCACCTCGTGCGGGTCGTCAAGGTGATCCAGGAAACCTGGGACGTGCGCACCTTTTGCTTCATGGCCGACCAGCCGATCCTGTTCTTTTTCAAGCCGGGGCAGTTCGTCACCCTGGAGCTGGAAATCGAAGGCGTGCCGATCATGCGCTCCTACACCATTTCCAGCGCGCCGTCGGTACCCTATAGCTTTTCAGTCACCATCAAGCGCGTGCCGGGGGGCAAGGTCTCCAACTGGCTGCACGACACGCTGCACGAAGGTCAGGAGCTGGCGGTTCATGGCCCGGTCGGTCTGTTCAACGCCATCGACTTCCCCAATCCGAAGATTCTCTACCTCAGCGGCGGTGTTGGTATCACGCCGGTCATGTCCATGGCCCGCTGGTTTTACGACACCAACGCCAATGTCGACATGGTCTTCGTGCACAGCGCCCGCTCGCCCAAAGACATCATTTACCACCGCGAGCTGGAGCAGATGGCCTCGCGGATCAACAACTTCAGCCTGCACATCGTCTGTGAGAAGCATGGTCTAGGCGAACCGTGGGCGGGTTATCGCGGCTACGTGAACCAGAAAATGCTCGAGCTGATGGCGCCGGATTTCATGGAGCGCGAAGTATTCTGCTGCGGCCCGACGCCGTATATGAATGCCATCAAGCGTCTGCTGGAAACCAACGGCTTCAACATGGAGCAGTACCACGAGGAATCCTTCGGGGCGACACCGCCCGAAGCCCGTGCCGACGCTGTGGAACACGCCGAGCAGGCAGCGGACGCGCCGGAAATCGACTTCGCCGATCTGCATCAGGTCGAGTTCACCGACACCGGCAAGAGCATTCGTGTGGGGCCGGGCGAAACCGTCCACGCCGCTGCGGCCAAGCTGGGCCTGATGATTCCTAAAGCCTGCGGCATGGGCATTTGCGGCACCTGCAAGGTCATGAAGCTGAGCGGCGAAGTGGAAATGGAGCACAACGGCGGCATCACCGACGACGACGTGGAAGAGGGTTACATCCTGTCGTGCTGCAGCGTACCCAAGGGCGATGTGCGGATCGAGTATTGATCGCCCGCAACGGCTGAAAGTCAGGCACAAAAAAAGGAGACCCGAGGGTCTCCTTTTTCATTGCAGCGAGTGCGACCTAGAACAGAACGCGGCTGCGGATGGTGCCTTTGATGTGCTGCAGCTTCTCTTGCGCCAGATCCGAGTACTCAGCGTCAACGTCGATCACCACGTAACCGACTTTCTCGTTGGTCTGCAGAAACTGACCGGAGATGTTGATGCCGTTTTCAGCGAAGACTTTGTTGATCTCGCTCATCACGCCCGGAATGTTTTCGTGGATGTGCAGCAGACGGTGCTTGCCAGGGTGAGCCGGCAGGGCCACTTCCGGGAAGTTGACCGAGGACACCGACGTACCGTTGTCGCTGTACTTGACCAGCTTTTCCGCCACTTCCAGGCCGATGTTGGCTTGGGCTTCAGCGGTTGAGCCACCGATGTGCGGGGTCAGGATCACGTTGTCCAGGCCGCGCAGCGGGCTTTCGAAGATGTCGTCGTTGGAGCGTGGCTCGACCGGGAACACGTCGATGGCCGCGCCGATCAGGTGTTTGTCCTTGATCGCGTCAGCCAGGGCGTCGAGATCTACCACTGTGCCGCGTGCGGCGTTGATCAGGATCGCGCCCTTCTTCATGGCGCGGATTTCTTTCTCGCCAATCATCATCTGAGTGGATGCCAGCTCAGGCACGTGCAGGGAGACGATGTCGGCCATGCCCAGCAGTTCGTTCAGGCTCGGAACCTGGGTCGCGTTGCCCAGTGGCAGCTTGGTTAGCGGATCGAAGAAGAACACCTGCATGCCCAGGCCTTCAGCCAAAACCGACAACTGCGTACCGATTGAGCCGTACCCGATGATGCCGAGTTTCTTGCCACGGATTTCGAACGAGTTGGCCGCGCTCTTGATCCAGCCGCCACGGTGGCAGGAAGCGTTCTTTTCAGGGATGCCGCGCAACAGCAGGATCGCCTCGGCCAATACCAGTTCGGCGACAGAACGGGTATTGGAATAAGGGGCGTTGAACACCGCAATACCGCGTTCGCGGGCAGCGCTCAGGTCAACCTGGTTGGTACCAATGCAGAAGCAACCGACGGCGACCAGTTTCTTGGCGCTGTCGAACAGTTCTTCGGTCAATTGGGTGCGCGAGCGAATGCCGATGAAATGGGCGTCGGCAATCTTTTCCTTGAGTTCGGCTTCCGGCAGAGACTTGGTGTGATAGTCGATGCTGGTGTAACCGGCGGCCTTGAGGACGTCGACGGCGGATTGGTGGACGCCTTCGAGAAGAAGGAACTTGATCTTGCTCTTGTCGAGGGAAGTCTTGCTCATCTGCGTAAACCTGTGTCCCGAAGAAAAATGGCAGGAAAGTGAAGCGCTTGCATATCGGGCTTAGGCTCGATCGGCAGGGGGCGTATGCTAGCATACGCTCCCCGCGAAACACCCCATTCCTGGACGTGAGCCGTTCTCAGGATGACCATGAATTGTTCGAGAGTTCTGTGATGAACCATCCTGCCCTGATTGATGAGCTGAAGACCCTGGTTGAGCCTGGCAAAGTGCTCACTGACGCCGACTCCCTTGAGGCTTACGGCAAGGATTGGACCAAGCATTTCGCCCCTGCGCCGACAGCCATCGTGTTTCCCAAAACCGTCGAGCAAGTTCAAGCCATCGTGCGTTGGGCCAATGAGCACAAGGTTGCGCTGGTACCGTCGGGTGGTCGTACAGGTCTTTCGGCTGCAGCTGTCGCCGCCAACGGTGAAGTGGTAGTGAACTTCGATTACATGAACCAGGTGCTCGAACTCAACCTGACCGACCGCACTGCCGTCTGCCAGCCGGGCGTAATCACCAAGCAGTTGCAGACCCTGGCCGAAGACAACGGCTTGTATTACCCGGTGGACTTTGCCTCTTCGGGTTCCAGTCAGATTGGCGGCAACATCGGCACCAATGCCGGCGGGATCAAAGTCATTCGCTACGGCATGACGCGCAACTGGGTCGCCGGGCTGAAAGTCGTCACCGGCAAGGGCGACATTCTGGAGCTGAACAAAGACCTGATCAAAAACGCCACCGGTTACGACATGCGTCAGCTGTTTATAGGCGCGGAAGGCACGCTGGGGTTTGTCGTCGAAGCCACCATGCGTCTGGACCGTGCGCCGAAAAACCTGACTGCGATGGTCCTCGGCACCAGTGATTTCAACGCGATCATGCCGGTGCTGCATGCTTTCCAGAGCAAAGTCGATCTGACCGCTTTTGAGTTCTTCTCCGACAAGGCGCTGGCCAAAGTCATGGCCCGTGGCGATGTACCTTCGCCGTTCGATACGGCCTGCCCGTTCTATGCGCTGCTGGAATTCGAAGCCACCAGCGAAGAAGTTGCCAACGATGCGCTGGCCACGTTCGAGCATTGTGTTGAGCAGGGCTGGGTGCTGGACGGCGTGATGAGCCAGAGCGAACAGCAACTGCACAATCTGTGGAAGCTGCGCGAGTACATCTCCGAAACCATTTCGCACTTCACGCCTTACAAGAACGACATCTCGGTAACTGTTTCGAAAGTCCCGGCGTTTCTGGCGGAAGTGGATGCGATCGTGGGCGAGTACTACCCTGATTTTGAAATCGTCTGGTTCGGCCACATCGGCGACGGCAACCTGCACCTGAACATCCTCAAGCCGGAAAACCTCAGCAAAGACGAGTTCTTCGCCAAGTGCGCCAAGGTCAACAAGTGGGTGTTCGAGATCGTGCAGAAGTACAACGGTTCTATTTCCGCCGAGCACGGCGTAGGCATGACCAAGCGCGATTACCTGACTTACAGCCGCTCTCCGGTCGAAATTGAATACATGAAAGCCGTTAAAGCGGTGTTCGATCCTAACGGCATCATGAACCCCGGCAAGATTTTCGCGTTGTGATGCGTCGGGGTTTTTGATCAAAAAACAATCAGTCCCTAGACAACCCTTAGCCCAGGAGCACCCATGAGCTACCAGCACAAGTATGTCGATGGAACGGGGATTCATTTTCCGTTGGGTAAAGTGGTCTGCATCGGTCGCAACTACGCCGAGCACGCCAAGGAACTGGACAATCCGGTGCCGACCGAGCCGTTGCTATTCATCAAACCGGGCAGTTGTGTGGTGCCGCTGGAAGGCGGTTTCACCATTCCGACGGATCGCGGCTCCGTGCATTACGAAGCCGAGATTGTAGTGCTGATCGGCAAGCCGCTGAGTAAAAACCCGGATCGCGAAGAAGTGCTGGATGCGATTTCCGGCTTTGCGCCCGGCCTGGACCTGACCTTGCGTGACTTGCAATCAAAGCTCAAGGAGAAGGGGCTGCCGTGGGAATTGTGCAAATCCTTCGACGGCGCGGCGGTGATTGCGCCTTTCGTCTCGCCGGATGCTTTCCCGGATCTCGCTGATATCCCGATTCGTCTGACCATCAATGGCGAAGTTCGCCAGGACGGCAACAGCAGCCTCATGCTCAACCCCATTGTGCCGATGATTCAGCACATCGCTTCAAACTTTTCGCTGCAGGCCGGCGACCTGATCATGACCGGTACGCCTGCGGGAGTTGGGCCGTTCACAGTGGGTGATGAAATCGTGCTGGAGTTGCCTGGGCACAGTCGCTTCGAAAGTGATGTGCGCTGATTGATGTCTGGCTGACAAAGCGCCGCCTGCGATGAATGCGCAGGCGGCTTTTTTATGTCTGCGTCATTCGGGGGCCCGTTGGCGTTTTTTTCACAGTCGATCTGGATAATTCGCGCCGACTACTGATTCATGGCTTTGTGCCAATGACCTTTTCGGGAACGCTTTGATGGCCATTCATGCTGATTCACCGGGTAAACCCAAAGGCCGATTGCCGCGCGTGCGCTGGTATGGCTGGCTGATCCTGCTGCTCATTATCGGCTATGGGCTGGCGTATGCCTTTCACTGGGATGATCGGGGCCTGCTGTGGATGCGCGAGCAAAATGTCACCCCGGCAGAGCACGCCGCGAGCATCTGGTTGCCGGACTACATCGTCGACATCGATGCCAAGCCGTTGGCGGGCATGGAAAAGGACGAGGCGTCGGATCTGGCGTACAACCCGTTGACCAAGACACTGTTTTCGGTGATGGGCAAAAATGCCTTCCTGTCCGAACTCAAACTCAACGGTGATGTGATCCGCAAGATCCCGCTGGTGGGCTGGAGCAATCCCGAAGGCGTGGCGGTGCTGGAGAACGGCTTGATCGCCATCGTCGACGAGCGTCAGCATTTGATGACCATCGTGACGGTGACCCCGGACACCAAAACCCTGAATATCGCTGACTTCCCCAAGTACGACCTCGGCCCGTCGAAAGACCAGAACAAGGCCTTCGAAGGCATCGCCTGGGACGCAAAAAATCAGAAAATCTGGCTTGGCGAAGAGCGCCCGCCTGCATTGTTCACTTGGGACAGTGACGGACACAGCCCTTTGAAGGGCGACAAGAAGAAGCTGAGCAATACCAACCTCGACCTGCGCAATCTTTCAGCGCTTCACGCGGATCAGCGCACTGGGCATTTGCTGGTGCTGTCCGCCGAATCCCACATGCTGCTGGAACTTGACGAGAAGGGCGAACAGGTCAGCTTCATGACCCTGCTGCACGGTTTCAACGGGTTGGACGCCACCATTCCCCGTGCCGAAGGCGTGACCATGGACGAGAACGGCACGCTGTATATGGTCAGTGAGCCGAACTTGTTCTACAGCTTCAAAAAGAAATGATCCAACCCAGGATTTGATTCTGGACCTGTACCTGTAGGAGCGAACTTGTTCGCGAGAGGATTTTTGCCGGAGAACCGCATTAAAGCCCCTCGCCAACTAGTTGTCTCCTACAGAAGTTGGCTCGCCCTAGGGCATACCGAAGATGATTTAAGACTCGCTTCAGATTGTCGTGGTATTAAAGTGCCTTCTTTTTGCCAGGACCTCCTGATGCGTCGCTTGTTTCCTGCTCCAACTCTGGTGGCCTTCCTGTGCTTGGCCCTTATGGTTGCCTCATTTTTCATCGGCCGCGAATACCGCGTGGTCGAGCGGCTGTGGTTCAGCTGGCACGTATTCTGGCAATCATCCGACGCTGAGAGCCTGGGCTTGGGCGACTACCAGGTGGCCATCGAGGGCAAAGTCATTGATGGCCTGGACGCTAATGTCTCCGCCCTGAGCTACGACCCGGACCGCAAAACCTTATTTACGGTCACCAACAAAAACAGCGAACTTGCCGAGTTGAGCCTGGACGGGCGTGTGATCCGGCGTATCCCGCTGACCGGTTTTGGCGATGCGGAAGCAGTGGAGTACATCAGCCCCGGCGTTTATGTGATCAGCGACGAGCACAGCCAAAGCCTGTTCAAGATCCATGTGGACGCTGACACCAAGTTCCTGGATGCCCATGATTCCGAGCAGTTAACACTGGGCATCGATGCCGGGGGCAATAACGGTTTCGAAGGGTTGGCCTATGACACACAGGGGCAACGACTGTTTGTTGCCAAAGAGCGCAAGCCGGTACAGATCATCGAGATACGTGGGTTTCCCAAAGTCAGCAGCGACACGCCGAATGTGCTGGAAGTGACCACAGACAAGGCGCGTAACGCCGGGTTGTTCGTGCGCGATTTGTCCAGTTTGCAGTTCGACGAACGAAGCGGACATTTACTGGCGCTGTCGGATGAATCGCGGCAGATCCTCGAACTCGACACGACCGGTCGGCCAGTGGCTAACGTGTCTTTGAGCAAAGGCAGCATGGGTCTGGACAAGAACGTGCCGCAGGCTGAGGGCATTGCGATGGGCGATGACGGCACGTTGTATCTGGTGAGCGAGCCGAATCTGTTTTATGTGTTTAAGAAGCAGTGAGGCGGGCTTGAACTCGACGCAGGCGTGTCGGCTTAGGCTGACGCGTGGGAGCGGACCTGTCCGCGAAGGCGATGTTTTTGACGATGAAGGTGCATCGGATGTACTGGCCTCTTCGCGGACAGGTCCGCTCCCACATTTTGTATTGCAGTGGGAGCGGAATTGCTGATCAACGCTTCAGGGTTTTAACGCCTTCCTGAGTGCCGAGCAGCAGCAAATCCGCCGAACGCGCCGCGAACAGGCCGTTGGTGACTACGCCCACGATGTTGTTGATCTGTCCTTCCAGCTCAGCCGGGTTGGTGATGTTCAGGTTGTGCACATCAAGGATGATGTTGCCGTTATCGGTCAGCACGCCTTCGCGATAGACCGGGTCGCCGCCCAGTTTCACCAGTTGACGCGCGACGTGACTGCGGGCCATCGGGATCACCTCGACCGGCAGCGGGAAGCCGCCCAGTACGGACACCAGCTTGCTGCCGTCGGCAATGCAGATGAATGTCTTGGCCACCGCCGCGACGATCTTCTCGCGGGTCAGCGCAGCGCCGCCGCCTTTGATCAGATTCAGGTGATCGTCGGTTTCGTCGGCGCCATCGACGTAAAACTCCAGATCGCTGACCGTGTTCAACTCATACACCGGAATCCCGTGGCCCTTGAGGCGCGCAGCGGTGGCTTCGGAACTGGCAACGGCGCCGTCGAATGCGCCTTTGTGCAGGGCCAGCGCATCGATGAAGCAGTTGGCGGTGGAGCCGGTGCCTACACCGACGACGCTCTTGTCGTCGAGCTTGGGAAGGATGAAATCGACCGCTGCTTGGGCGACGGCTTGTTTGAGTTGATCCTGGGTCATGCGGGTGGGCTCCACGGGGGCCTGAATTGAAGATGCCTTTTTGTAGGAGCTGCCGAAGGCTGCGATTGCGGTGTGACAGATAAATCGCATCGCAGCCGTCGTGCCTCGGCAGCTCCTACAGAGATAGCGACACATTGAGGGCCGGGATTATAGCGACATGGCTGCGGTAAAACCCGACCATTCGTGTGGTCGCGCGCTGGAGTGAGGGGTAGACTTCTCGGCCTTGCCCCATTGCCCAGTGATGCTTTCCCGATGCTCGAACAGTACGTCAAGAAAATCCTCACCTCCCGCGTCTACGACGTCGCCGTCGAAACCCCGCTGCACGGCGCGCGGCAATTGTCCGAGCGTCTGGGTAATCAGGTGTTGCTCAAGCGCGAGGACCTGCAACCGGTGTTCTCGTTCAAGATTCGCGGCGCGTACAACAAGCTGGCGCAATTGAGCGCAGAAGAACTGGCCCGCGGTGTCGTTACGGCCTCAGCGGGCAATCACGCACAAGGCCTGGCGCTGGCGGCCAAGACCTTGGGCGTGAAAGCCACCATCGTCATGCCCAAGACCACGCCGGAGATCAAGGTTGAAGGCGTGCGCTCTCGCGGCGGCATTGTCGTACTGCACGGCGACTCATTCCCCGAAGCGCTGGCCTATTCCCTGAAGCTGGTTGAGGAAAAAGGCTACGTCTACGTTCACCCGTACGACGATCCCGACACTATTGCCGGGCAAGGCACGGTGGCGATGGAAATCCTGCGTCAGCATCCGGGGCCGCTGGACGCGATTTTCGTACCGGTGGGCGGTGGCGGTTTGATTGCGGGGATCGCGGCGTACGTGAAATACCTGCGCCCGGAGATCAAAGTCATCGGCGTCGAGCCGGACGATTCCAACTGCCTGCAACAGGCCATGGCCTACGGCGAGCGTGTTGTCCTGCAACAGGTCGGGCTGTTCGCTGACGGCGTGGCGGTGGCGCAGATCGGCAAGCACACCTTTGATATCTGCCAGCATTACGTTGACGAAGTGATCACGGTTAGTACTGACGAAATTTGCGCGGCGATCAAGGACATCTACGACGATACCCGCTCGATCACCGAACCGGCAGGCGCGCTGGGCGTGGCGGGGATCAAGAAGTACACCGAGCAGTACGGCGTGACCGGGCAGACGTTTGTCGCCATCGATTCCGGCGCCAACGTCAATTTCGACCGCCTGCGCCATGTGGCCGAGCGCGCCGAACTGGGTGAAGGCCGCGAAGCAATCATCGCCGTGACCATTCCCGAGAAGCCGGGCAGCTTCAAGGCGTTCTGCGAGGCCATCGGCAAGCGGCAGATCACCGAATTCAACTACCGCTACCACACCGACCGCGAGGCGCACATCTTCGTCGGCGTCCAGACCCATCCCGACACCGATCCGCGCACGGCGCTGGTGGCAAGCCTCACCGAGCAGGGGTTTCCGGTGCTGGACCTGACCGACAACGAGCTGGCCAAGCTGCATCTGCGGCACATGGTCGGCGGGCATTCGGAGCGGGTCAGCGATGAAGTGGTGTTCCGCTTCGAGTTTCCGGAACGGCCGGGAGCGCTGTTCAACTTCCTGAACAAGCTGGGCGGGCAGTGGAATATTTCGATGTTCCATTACCGCAACCACGGCGCGGCGGACGGTCGGGTGGTGGCCGGGCTGGTGGTGCCGGAGGACGAGCGGCATCTGGTGCCGGCGGCGTTGGCGGAGATTGGTTATCCGTATTGGGATGAGACGAACAACCCGGCGTACAAGCTCTTTCTCGGCTAGCACGAAACCGGTAGGAGCGAGTGGGCGGCATCCCGACTTGCCCGCGAAGCTAAATACGCGGAGTGTCAGGTAAACCGCGTCGTCAACTTCGCGGGCAAGTCGGAATCGCCGCCCGCTCGCTCCAACGGGTTCTGCGTTCACCCCGCTGCTACGCTAAATGTCATGCATCAACAAGGAAACGCCGAACATGGAACACTTCGCAGCACTGAAAGTCCTGCACATGGTCACGACCGTGCTGCTGTTTATCTGCGGACTTGCGCTGACCTTCTGGATCATCAAAGGCCGTCGTGCCGGCGACCTGACGGTGCAAAACCGAACAATGCAACGCCCGTGGGTATTCGTCTGGATGCTGATGGGGCTTTGCTTGTTGGCGCTGCCGATTAGCGGCTGGTGGCTGGTGCATTACGCCGGCTGGCCGCTGGGGCAAACCTGGTTGTTGGCGGCAAGCGTGTTGTACACCTTCGGTGCAATGAGTTGGGCGTGGTTGGCAGTGCGGGTCAACCGGCTGCGGCGGCCCGTGATTGTCGGCAATCCGAAGTTCACCTTGGCGCTGGCGATCTTCAGTGCGGTGTGTTTTGTGGCGATTGCGGGTTTGATGGGTGCAAAGCCGGTTTAGATCAGAGCTGCTCGGCGTCTGTCAGATATTTTCGCGGGCAAGCGTGCTCCTACAGCTAAGTCCTTTGTAGGAGCGCGCTTGCCCGCGATAGTCTCATCTCAGTCACGCAACGAAATCACCGGCCAGCCACGTCGCTCGGCCTCAGCCCGCAACTTCTCATCAGGATCAACTGCCACCGCATGGGTCACCTGCTCCAGTAACGGCAGGTCATTCATCGAGTCGCTGTAGAAGTAGCTGTCCTGCAGGTTGAAGTTGTTCTCTTCCATCCAGCGGTTCAGACGCGTCACCTTGCCTTCGCGAAAACACGGTACATCGATGGTCTTGCCGGTGTAACGGCCGTCGATGACCTCGCATTCGGTCGCCAGCAACGTCTCGATTCCCATCCGCTCGACAATCGGTGCGGTCACGAAGCGATTGGTCGCGGTAATCACCAGCAGCTTGTCGCCCGCGTCCCGATGCTTGGCAATCAAAGCCATGGCCTTGGGCAAAATCATCGGTTCGACGCAATCACGCATGAATTCACGGTGCCATTCGTCGAGTTGCGCCGTTTCAGTGCGACCGAGAATTTCCAGACTGAAATTCAGGTAGTCGGTCAGGTTCAGCGTGCCCGCCAGATAGTCCTGATAAAACCCATCGTTTCGTGCCTTGTAAGCCGCACCGTCAAGGATGCCGCGTTCGCACAGGTAATCGCCCCAGGCGTGATCGCTGTCGCCACCGAGAAGTGTGTTGTCGAGGTCGAATAAAGCCAGACGCATGCGGTTACTCGCTGAAATAGCTAAAAAAAGAGCACAAGAATACGAGGTTTTCCGACGCCGCTGCATCTATTAATGCAGTTGTGCCAATAAGCTGTCGAAGCTTCGTTGCTGCTTTCACGATCTTTGTGGAACAATGCGCCGACATGCGTTTGCGAGGTTGTAGCCGTGATCGACCCCGATGGTTTCCGCCCTAATGTCGGGATAATTCTGACGAATGATATTGGCCAGGTCTTATGGGCTCGGCGTATCAACCAAGATGCCTGGCAGTTTCCGCAAGGGGGAATCAACCCTCAGGAGACGCCGGAAGACGCGCTCTACCGTGAATTGAATGAAGAAGTCGGGCTTGAACGGCACGATGTTGAAATTCTTGCCTGCACCCGCGGTTGGTTGCGCTATCGTCTGCCGCAACGTCTGGTCCGCACCCACAGCCAACCGCTGTGTATCGGTCAGAAACAAAAGTGGTTTCTCCTGCGCCTGATCTCCAACGAGCAGCGGGTGCGGATGGATTTGACCGGTAAACCGGAGTTCGATGGCTGGCGCTGGGTCAGTTATTGGTACCCGTTGGGCCAGGTGGTGACATTCAAGCGCGAAGTGTATCGACGCGCACTTAAAGAGCTTGCCCCGCGCCTTCTGGCGCGCGACTGACACGGAGTTCGACCCCGAGCCATGCTCAATACGCTGCGCAAGATCGTCCAGGAAGTTAACTCCGCCAAGGATCTCAAGGCGGCGTTGGGGATTATTGTGTTACGCGTCAAAGAGGCCATGAGCAGCCAGGTCTGCTCGGTCTATTTGCTCGACCCCGAATCCAATCGTTTCGTGCTGATGGCCACCGAGGGCCTGAACAAGCGCTCCATCGGCAAGGTCAGCATGGCCCCCAACGAGGGGCTGGTCGGTCTGGTCGGCACACGCGAAGAACCGCTGAACCTCGAAAACGCTGCCGATCACCCTCGCTATCGTTATTTTGCCGAAACCGGTGAGGAGCGCTACGCATCCTTTCTGGGCGCTCCTATCATTCACCACCGTCGTGTGGTCGGGGTGTTGGTCATCCAGCAAAAGGAGCGTCGGCAGTTCGACGAAGGGGAAGAAGCCTTCCTCGTGACCATGAGTGCGCAGCTCGCAGGCGTTATCGCTCACGCTGAAGCCACTGGATCGATTCGTGGCCTCGGTCGTCAGGGCAAGGGCATTCAGGAAGCCAGATTCGTCGGCGTGCCTGGCTCGCCCGGTGCGGCCGTGGGCATGGCGGTGGTCATGTTGCCGCCAGCCGATCTGGAAGTCGTCCCCGACAAAACTGTTACCGACATTCAAGCCGAACTCAAACTGTTCAACACCGCGCTGGAAGGTGTTCGCAGCGATATGCGAACCCTCTCAGCAAAGCTGGCGACACAATTGCGCCCAGAAGAGCGCGCATTGTTCGATGTTTACCTGATGATGCTCGACGATGCCTCCCTCGGCAGCGAAGTTACCAACGTCATCAAGACCGGCCAATGGGCGCAAGGCGCATTACGTTCGGTGGTAAACGAGCACGTCAAACGCTTCGAGCTGATGGACGACGCTTACTTGCGTGAGCGTGCCTCCGACGTCAAAGACCTTGGCCGTCGGCTGCTCGCTTATCTTCAAGAAGCCCGCCAGCAAACGCTCGTTTACCCCGACAACACCATTTTGGTGAGCGAAGAACTGACCCCAGCCATGCTCGGGGAAGTGCCGGAAGGCAAGCTCGTCGGCCTGATTTCGGTACTTGGCTCGGGCAACTCCCACGTGGCGATTCTGGCCCGGGCGATGGGCATCCCGACGGTCATGGGTGTGGTCGATCTGCCGTATTCCAAGGTCGACGGCATTCAGTTGATCGTCGATGGCTACCACGGGGAAGTCTTCACGAACCCGAGCGAAATCCTGCGCAAGCAGTATTCGGTGGTGGTCGAGGAAGAACGCCAGCTGTCTCAAGGTCTCGAGTCGCTGCGCGAGCTGCCTTGCGTGACGCTCGACGGCCACCGCATGCCGTTGTGGGTCAACACCGGTCTGCTGGCTGACGTTGCGCGGGCTCAGCAGCGTGGCGCCGAAGGCGTCGGGCTGTACCGCACCGAAGTGCCGTTCATGATTCAGCAGCGTTTTCCCAGCGAAAAAGAGCAGTTGGCGATCTATCGTGAACAACTTGCCGCGTTCCACCCTTTGCCCGTGACCATGCGTACGTTGGACATTGGCGGGGACAAGGCGCTGTCGTACTTCCCGATCAAGGAAGACAACCCGTTTCTGGGCTGGCGCGGGATTCGCGTCACCCTCGATCACCCGGAAATCTTCCTGGTGCAAACCCGAGCGATGCTCAAGGCCAGCGAAGGCCTGAACAACCTGCGGATTCTGCTGCCGATGATTTCCGGCACGCACGAGACCGAAGAGGCACTGCACCTGATTCACCGCGCCTGGGGCGAGGTGCGCGATGAGGGCACTGACGTGCCGATGCCGCCCGTGGGCGTGATGATTGAAGTGCCGGCTGCCGTGTACCAAACCCGTGAGCTGGCGCGGCAGGTGGATTTCCTGTCGGTCGGTTCCAACGATTTGACTCAGTACCTGCTGGCGGTTGACCGCAACAACCCGCGTGTGGCCGATTTGTACGACTACCTGCACCCCGCCGTGCTGCAAGCGCTGCAGAACGTGGTGCGTGACGCCCATGCCGAAGGCAAACCGGTGAGTATCTGCGGTGAGATGGCAGGCGACCCTGCTGCTGCGGTGCTGTTGATGGCAATGGGTTTCGACAGCCTGTCGATGAACGCCACCAACCTGCCGAAAGTGAAATGGATGCTGCGTCAGATCCACTTGAGCAAGGCCAAGGAACTGCTCGCGCAATTGATGACCAACGACAATCCGCAGGTCATCAACAGCTCGCTGCAGTTGGCGCTGCGCAATCTTGGGCTTTCGCGGATGATCAATCCGGGGTCCGTCAAAGGCCACTGAGCCTGTTGGAGCGAGGCTTGTCCGCGAAGCTGACGACACGGTGTCAGGTTTGTCGCGTCTTGAGCTTCGCGGGCAAGCCTCGCTCCAACAGAGTATCGACGCTTGAATGACGTCGGTGAGTCAGCGGTTCTGGTAGAAGTCAGATATCCAGTTCAACCTCTCCCAACCTTCCCCCATACGGCCCGAAACTGTGCTCGACGAGTCGGCGGCTGCCGTCAGCATTCACGATCAATACCGTACTGGCGCGGGTTCCGTACGTGGGGCTGGCGATGAACACGCTTGAGAGCAAGGTTTCAGTCGCCAAGCCAACACCGGTCTCCGGCAAGTCGGCAGTTGGCGCGGTGTCGGAGTCAGCCAGAAACTCAAACAGCTTCGCCGGCTGAGGATCATGCAAACGCGCTCCCAACGCCGCTTTGGCTTTCACTAGCTTGGGCCACGGCGTATCGAGGCCTGCGTTGGACACCCCATAAACCCCTTCGCTCAGCTGTCGTGGCACGGGATCGGTCGCGCTCAAAAAATGCAGCGTTTCCCGGTCGCCCACCAACAGATTGAAGCCTCCATATTCCCCGGCGCGTCCGGCGACCTGCAGCAGGTAGTCG
This sequence comes from Pseudomonas rosaeacicularis, assembly GCF_057128745.1. NCBI lineage: Bacteria > Pseudomonadati > Pseudomonadota > Gammaproteobacteria > Pseudomonadales > Pseudomonadaceae > Pseudomonas > Pseudomonas rosaeacicularis. Next base: position 19,429 of record NZ_JBSKHT010000010.1, on the reverse strand, counting down.
TCAATAGAAAGCGTGCCGGTCAAAAATTGAGCAACCAACTCGCCCCGTGAACGTCTTCCCATAGGGTGATTCGGATCCCGGATGTTGGTCAGCGCGGCGAATCGGCCATCAGCGTTGATGCCGAGCCAAGTACCGCCCGCCTCCAGGTCACGACCCGCGTAGACGTCTGGAGCATCTTTCCATTGGGCCAATGACTGCGTGGGGCGTGCGTAAAACTCGTCGCGATTGGCCGCCAGCACCAAAGTTTGCGGGTGAGAGGGGCGCCAGGCGAAAACGATCAAACACATGCAGGACTCCTTTTTTCGCCACTCTACGCACACATAGGTCGGACATCCATCGCACGCCGCTAGAGCACAGAGCCGTGCTTCCGGTAACATGCGGGTCTCATTTTGGGGGCTCCCATGGAATTTCTGCTCTATCTGGCATTGGGCGGCTGCGCTGGCGTGCTGGCGGGGCTGTTCGGTGTGGGCGGCGGCATCATCATTGTGCCGGTGCTGGTATTTAGCTTCACCCTGCAAGGTTTCGATACATCGGTCCTGACGCACCTGGCGGTAGGCACCTCGTTGGCAACGATTGTGTTCACGTCCGTCTTGTCTGTGCGCGCGCACCATCGGATGGGCGCGGTGCAATGGCCTGTGGTTGCGTGGATGACCTTGGGCATTCTGATCGGCGCAGGCTTCGGCGCGCTGACCGCCAGCTACATTTCCGGCCCCTATCTGCAGAAGATCATCGGCGTATTTGCGATCCTGGTCGCGATCCAGATGTTTCTCGACTTCAAGCCCAAGGCCAGCGGAGCGCCTGGCAAACCCGGTCTGACTATCGCCGGTGTCGTGATCGGCTGGGCGTCGGCAATCTTCGGGATTGGCGGCGGCTCATTGACCGTGCCGTTCCTGACCTGGCGCAGCCTGACCATGCAACAAGCGGTGGCAACGTCCTCGGCTTGTGGTTTTCCAATTGCCTTGGCAAGTGCAATAAGTTTCATGATTCTGGGCTGGCACGACCCGTTGTTGCCCCCGCATAGTCTCGGTTTCGTGTACCTGCCCGCGTTGTTGGGGATTGCTGTGACCAGCATGTTCTTCGCCAAATTCGGTGCCCGACTGGCGCATAAACTGTCGCCTCGTCTGCTCAAACGCCTGTTCGCACTATTGTTAGTGGTGGTAGGCACCAGTTTTCTGATCTGATCCCGTTTTTTACGTGTCGCTCACAGAGCGTTTCAACCCAGTTTCAACTAAGGAGTCGCAATGCTGCCTTACCCGCAGATTGACCCGGTAGCGGTCGCCATCGGCCCACTGCAAATTCATTGGTACGGCCTCATGTACCTGATCGGTATCGGCAGCGCGTGGTTTCTTGCGTCTCGTCGTCTGGACCGTTTCGACCCGACATGGACCAAGGAAAAGCTCTCGGACATGATCTTCTGGGTCGCCATGGGGGTCATCGTCGGCGGGCGACTGGGCTACGTCCTGTTTTACGATCTGCCCAACTACATCGCCAATCCGCTGCTGATTTTCGAAGTGTGGAAAGGCGGCATGGCGTTCCACGGCGGCTTCATCGGCGTGATGATCGCGACTTACTGGTTCGGCAAACGCAACGGCAAGTCGTTCTTCCAGCTGATGGACTTCATCGCACCGATGGTGCCGATCGGTCTGGGCGCCGGGCGCATCGGTAACTTCATCAACGCTGAGCTGTGGGGCAAACCGACGGACCTGCCATGGGCCATGGTTTTCCCGCCGTTCAGCGATCCGGCGCAGTTGCCGCGTCATCCGTCGCAGCTTTATCAGTTCGCGCTGGAAGGCGTTGCGCTGTTCCTGATTCTTTATTTCTACTCGCGCAAACCACGTCCAACCATGGCCGTGTCTGGCATGTTCGCGCTGTTCTACGGGATCTTCCGTTTCGTGGTCGAGTTTGTTCGCGTCCCGGATGCTCAGTTGGGCTACCTGGCCTGGGGCTGGGTCACGATGGGGCAGATTCTCAGCCTGCCGATGATCATCGCCGGTCTGGTGCTGATTTGGCTGGCGTACCACCGCGCACCGGCTTCGAAAAACGCGACCGTCTGACACGCGTCTAAAGTACTGAAGCGCCGGGCGTTGCAACCCGGCTGTTCATCGATACAGAGAGGCCTTTGGGCATGAAGCAATACCTTGAACTGCTGCAGGACGTCATCGATAACGGGACGCGCAAGGGCGATCGGACCGGCACCGGCACGACCGCAGTGTTCGGTCGTCAGTTTCGCCACAACCTGGCGGACGGTTTCCCCCTGCTGACCACCAAGAAGCTGCATTTCAAGAGCATCGCCAACGAACTGATCTGGATGCTCAGCGGCAACACCAACACCAAATGGCTGAACGAGAACGGCGTGACCATCTGGGATGAGTGGGCCACTGAAGAGGGCGATCTGGGCCCTGTATACGGGGCGCAGTGGACTGGCTGGCCGACCAAGGATGGCGGCAAGATCAATCAGATCGACTACATGGTCGACTGCCTGAAGAACAATCCCAACAGCCGCCGAATCCTGTTCCACGGCTGGAACACCGAATACCTGCCAGACGAAAAGCTCTCGCCGCAGGAAAACGTGAAAGCCGGGCGTCAGGCGCTGGCTGTTTGTCATTTGCTCTATCAGGCCTATGTGGCTGACGGCAAACTGTCGATGCAGCTTTATATCCGCAGCTCCGATGTCTTTTTGGGTCTGCCGTACAACACCGCTGCATTGGCGCTATTGACCCACATGCTGGCGCAGCAGTGCGACCTGATCCCTCACGAGATCATCGTCAGCCTAGGCGACACCCATGCCTACGCCAACCATGAAGAGCAGATTGCAACGCAGTTGACCCGCACGCCGAAGAAGCTGCCGACGCTGAAGATCAATCGTCGTCCGGACAGCATTTACGATTATCGTTTCGAGGATTTCGAAATCGTGGGCTACGACGCTGACCCAAGCATCAAGGCGCCTGTGGCGGTGTAAGCGCTGAAGCAGAGCTGTAGGAGTGAGCTTGCTCGCGATAGCGGATAGTCAGGTTCGGAACAAGTGCCTGACTCAACCAGATCGCTAGCAGGCTCACTCCGGGACGTTCAACCGCAAATTGATGATTGCTGTTCACTATTGATTCGCCAATGAGCAATTGAGAAAGCCTATCCCCCCGGTAAGCAGTGACAATGAGCTTCCCACCGCCTAATTGAATATCGTTCTCTCTATCGAATAGACACCGGGTCGGCAGCAGACAGCTGGCGCGGATGAAGTGTTTACCTGTGGAGACAACACCCATGAACAACAAACTGACGACCGCTTTCGGCGCCCCTGTACCCGACAACCAGAACATCCAGACGGCTGGCCCACATGGCCCCGCGCTGCTGCAAGACGTGTGGTTTCTTGAAAAACTGGCGCACTTTGACCGCGAAGTGATCCCGGAGCGTCGCATGCACGCCAAAGGTTCTGGCGCGTTCGGCACCTTCACAGTGACCCACGACATCACTCAATTCACCCGCGCCAAAATCTTTTCCGAGATCGGCAAGCAGACCGAAATGTTCGCTCGCTTCTCCACCGTTGCCGGTGAGCGCGGCGCCGCTGACGCCGAGCGCGACATTCGTGGGTTCGCCTTCAAGTTCTACACAGAGGAAGGCAACTGGGACATGGTCGGCAACAACACGCCGGTATTCTTCCTGCGTGATCCGCTGAAATTTCCTGACCTGAACCACGCTGTTAAGCGCGACCCCCGCACCGGTATGCGCAGCGCTGAAAACAACTGGGACTTCTGGACTCAATTGCCCGAAGCCCTGCATCAGGTGACGGTGGTGATGAGCGATCGGGGTATCCCGCGCAGCTACCGCGAGATGCACGGTTTCGGAAGCCACACTTACAGCTTCCTAAACGCCCAGCATGAGCGTTTCTGGATCAAATTCCACTTCGTGTCGCAGCAAGGCATCGCCAACCTGACCGACGCCGAAGCTCAGGAGCTGGTGGGTCGTGACCGCGAGTCGCACCACCGCGATCTGTACGAAAGCATCGAGAACGGCAACTTCCCGCGCTGGAAACTGTTCGTGCAGATCATGCCGGAGAAGGAAGCGGGCGCTTATCACATCAACCCGTTTGACCTGACCAAGGTCTGGCCGAAAGCCGATTACCCACTGATCGAAGTGGGCGTGGTGGAACTGAACCGTAACCCTGAAAACAACTTTGCCGATGTCGAGCAGGCCGCCTTCGCACCGTCTAACGTAGTGCCGGGCATCAGCTTTTCGCCGGACAAAATGCTGCAGGGCCGCCTGTTTTCCTACGGCGATGCACAGCGCTACCGTTTGAGCGTCAACCATCACCAGATTCCGGTGAATTCGCCCAAAGCCGCGTTGCACGTCAACAGCTACCACCGCGACGGCCTGATGCGTATCGATGGTAACCGTGGCGGCATGACGTCCTACGAGCCGAACACCAAAGGTGCGTTCCAAGAGCAACCGGACTTCAGAGAGCCGCCGCTTTCTATAGAAGGCGCTGCCGGCCACTGGAATCATCGGGTGGATGGCGACTACTACTCACAGCCCGGTAATCTGTTCCGCCTGATGACACCAGCGCAACAGCAAGTATTGTTTGAAAACACCGCACGCTCGCTGCAAGGCGTGTCGACGCCGATCATTCAACTGCACATTGATCACTGCAGCCTGGCCGATCCGGCATACGGCGCAGGCGTGGCCGCAGCGGTGGAGCGGATTCACCGCTAAATAGCCGTAACGACAAAGCCCCCGGTTCACAAGGCCGGGGGCTTTTCTTTGACTCGCATTTGATTAGCCGCAGGTCAGACAGGAGTGGTGGTCCGCTCTTCAAGCAGCTGCGTAATGCGCGCGTCTTTCTCGATCCATAACTGATTCACCCAGTTCTGCACGTGCTCGCGAAACACCGGGTCGTTTTCATAATCGCCCTGCCACAGCGCAGGGTCGAGTTCGCGAGTCTGGATGTCGATGATCACCCGAGGCACCTGCCCGCTGATCAAATCCCAGAAACCTGGAATTTCGGCCTGGGGATAAACCACGGTCACGTCGAGAATCGCGTCGAGCTGCTCGCCCATCGCCGCCAACACAAACGCCACGCCGCCCGCCTTGGGCTTGAGCAGATGGGTATGGGGCGACGTTTGCTTGGCTTTTTTTGCAGCGGTAAAACGCGTGCCTTCCAGGTAATTGACCACTGTCACCGGCTGACGCTTGAACAGCTCGCAAGCGGCTTGAGTGATTTCCAGATCGTGGCCTTTGAGTTCGGGATGCCTGGCCAGAAACGCTTTGGTGTAGCGCTTCATGAACGGGTAATCCAGCGCCCACCACGCCAGTCCCAGGAACGGCAACCAGATCAGCTCTTTCTTGAGGAAGAATTTGAAGAACGGCGTGCGCCGATTCAGCGTCTGCACCAGCGCCGGGATATCCACCCACGACTGATGATTGCTGATCACCAGATAGGAGGTGTCGTCACGCAGGCCGTCGTTGCCGCGGATGTCCCATTGGGTTGGGATGCACAGCTTGAATATCAGCTTGTCGATCTCGGCCCAGGTCTCGGCGATCCACATCACTGCCCACGAGCAGCGATCGCGCATCTCGCCCTGAAACACCAGCTTGAGCAGCGCGAACACCATCAATGGCCCGAACAACACCAAGGTGTTGAGCAGCAGCAAGAACGTGACAAACAGACCGGTTAGCACGCGACGCATAAAACGACTCAGGAGCAAATGGGGCGGCAATGATAAGCAGCATTGCCGACAGCGCCAAATCCGCTGGTCGATCACAAATGTTTCACTCGCAAACAAATAGACTCGGCGTCTGCTGAGGGATCGAACGAAGAACACCGTTGCGGTCTAAAATCGGGCTCATGCACGGCCCACCCCTTTGAGGATCCTGTTACGTGAAATCTCTTCTGGCGCTTCTTTCTTTGCTGGCGTTGCCTGTCATGGCCGCCGAACCCACGGTGTACGGCCGTTACGAATACATTCAGGTGTCTGAATTCGGCGAAACTTTCAAAGCCAAGATGGACACCGGCGCCCTGACAGCCTCGCTGTCGGCGAAGGACATTGAGCTGTTCAAGCGCGATGGCGATGACTGGGTGCGTTTCCGCCTGGCCACCAAAGACGCCGATAACAAGGTTTACGAGCACAAGGTTTCGCGCATCAGCCGCATCAAGGGCCGCTCCGATGGAGATGATGACGAGGAGCCGGTCGATCCGACCAAGCGCCCGGTTGTCGATCTGGAGCTGTGTCTGGGTGACGTGAAACGCACGGTCGAGGTCAATCTGGTGGACCGCAGCCACTTCAACTATCCGCTGCTGATCGGCGCCAAAGCCTTGCGTGAGTTCGGCGCAGCGGTTAACCCGGCGCGGCGCTACATTGCCGACAAGCCTGACTGCTGATTGACGCAGGGGCCTGACATCCAGCACCGTTGCGCTTTCTCCCAAGCGCTCGGATGCCATGCCCCACATTCTGATTGTCGAAGACGAAGCCGCCATTGCCGACACCCTGGTGTATGCCCTCCAGGGCGAGGGGTTTACCACCTCATGGCTGACGCTTGGGCAAGCGGCGGTTGAGCACCAGCGCGCCACGCCAGCTGACCTGATCATCCTCGATATCGGTCTTCCCGATATCAGCGGTTTCGAAACCTGCAAGCAACTGCGCCGATTCACCGAAGTGCCGGTGATGTTTCTCAGCGCCCGTGACGGCGAAATCGATCGGGTGGTGGGGCTGGAAATCGGCGCTGACGATTACGTGGTCAAGCCATTCAGCCCAAGGGAGGTGACAGCCCGGGTCCGGGCAATCCTCAAGCGCATGACGCCCCGCACTGACAGCAATTCAGGCAGTGCGCGGTTTTCGATCAGCACCGAACGCATGCAGATCAGCTATCGCGGGCAGGCGCTGAGCCTGACGCGGCATGAGTTTCGCTTACTGCAGAGCTTGCTCGAACAACCCGAACGAGTGTTCAGTCGAGAGCAGTTGCTCGACGCCATGGGCGTTTCCAGTGACGCAGGTTACGAGCGCAATATCGACAGCCACATCAAAAGCGTGCGCGCCAAACTGCGGTTGATCGCCGCCGACGCCGAGCCGATCCAAACCCATCGCGGGCTCGGTTACAGCTACAGCCCAGGAAACAGCTGATGCCGCTGGGGATTCGGATTTTTCTGGTATACGCGCTGTTCATCGCGCTGACTGGTTACTTCGTGCTCAGCACGGTGATGAAAGAAGTGCGCCCCGGCGTGCGCCAGTCCACCGAAGAAACGCTGGTGGATACGGCGAACCTGCTGGCCGAAATTCTTCGTGAAGACGTCAAGGCCGGGACGCTCAATCAGAGCCACTTCCCCGATGCACTCAAGGCCTATGGGTTGCGCCAGCCTGGCGCGAAGATTTGGGGCATGCCCAAGAATCAGGTCAACAATCGTATTTACGTCACCGACGCCAAGGGCATCGTGCTGCTGGATTCCGCCGAGCAAGCGGTAGGGCAGGACTACTCGCGCTGGAATGACGTGTACCTGACCCTGCGCGGCGAATACGGCGCACGCTCGACCCGCAGTGATCCCGATGACCCCAACACCTCGGTCATGCACGTTGGCGCGCCGATTCGCGACAACGGCCAGATCATCGGCGCGGTCACGGTGGCCAAGCCCAACAGCTCGCTTCAGCCGTATGTCGACCGCACTGAAACCCGATTGCTGTGGTACGGCGCCGGGTTGGTGGTGCTGGGCTTGCTGCTCGGCGCGGTGTTGTCGTGGTGGTTGAGCCACGCGCTGCGTCGTCTGACCGCTTATGCCCAAGCCGTCAGCGAAGGGCGCCGCGCCGAGTTGCCGCATTACCGCGGAGGGGAGCTGGAGCAACTGTCTACCGCAGTCGAGCACATGCGCACGCAACTGGAAGGCAAGGCCTACGTCGAGCGTTACGTGCACACGCTGACCCATGAACTGAAAAGCCCGCTGGCGGCGATTCGCGGCGCTGCCGAATTGCTGCACGAAGACATGACGCCTGAGCAACGTCAGCGCTTCATCGGCAACATCGAAAGTGAAAGCGCGCGAGTTCAGCAGTTGATCGAGCGTTTGCTGAATCTGGCGATGGTCGAGCAGCGGCAAGGGCTGGAGGAACGGGTTGTGGTGCCATTGGCGGCGCTGATCGATGAGCGACTGAGCGGCCACAGTGCGCGCATCGAACGCATGGGCTTGATCATTGATCAGCGTATTGCGCCTGAGGTGGCTGTTACCGGCGAGCGTTTTCTGCTGCGTCAGGCCTTCGCCAATCTGCTGGACAACGCTCTGGATTTCACTCCGGCGGGGGGCGTGCTTCGCTTCGCTGCCGAGCGCGAGGATGGTCGGCTGAAAATCACGCTGTTCAACAGCGCCGAGCCGATTCCCGAATACGCACTGCCGCGTTTGAGCGAACGTTTTTATTCGCTGCCGCGCCCCGACAGCGGACGTAAAAGCACCGGGTTGGGGCTGAACTTCGTTGAAGAAGCGGTACAGCTGCATGGCGGCCAATTACAGATCGGCAACGCTGACGGCGGTGTGTTGGTGGTGGTTTGGTTGGATTGACGGTTGCTCTGTTGGAGCGAGGCTTGCCCGCGAAGAATATGATGCGGTATCTCTGTTAAACCGGGTCGCACACTTCGCGGGCAAGCCTCGCTCCAACAGTTTTGTATTTCTCCACACAATCTCCACACTTCCCGCACACATGCTCTACACGCGCTCTTCAAGCTCACCCCATCAAAAAGGGAGAGTCCCATGAACCGTGGCATGAGTTTGTTCAAACTAGGTGTGATCGCGCTGTTGATCCTGTTGCTGCTGATTCCGTTGATGATGATCAATGGCTTGATCAGTGATCGGCAAAGCCAGCGCGACGGAGTGGTGGAGGACATCGCCCGCAGCTCCAGTTACAGCCAGCAACTAAGCGGTCCGATACTGATCGTGCCGTATCGCAAGACCACGCGGATCTGGAAGCTCAATGCCCAGACCAATGAGCGATATCAAGACACGGTCCAGGAGCGGGGCCGTTTGTATTTTTTGCCTGAGCGTTTCGAACTCGACGGCAAAGTGCAGACCGAAGTGCGCGCTCGGGGCATTTACGAGGCTCGGCTGTATCACGCGGACAATCACATCAGCGGCCATTTCGCCCTGCCCGAACATTTCGGTCTGGGCGATGACTTCGCTGATTACCAGTTTGAGGAGCCGTTCCTGGCGGTCGGGATCACCGATGTGCGCGGTATCGAGAACGCGCTCAAGCTTGATCTCGACGGACAGCAGCTGGATTTCGTGCCTGGCACCCGCGTGCCGCTGCTTGGCGAAGGCGTGAGTGTCGAGCTGCCGTTGCAAACCGGCGTCGAGCAGGCCCAGCTCAATTTTGCTTTCGACCTGCGCCTGCAAGGCACCGGGCAGCTGCAAATCACCCCGGTGGGCAAGACCAGTATCGTGCAGCTATCGGCAGATTGGCCGCATCCGAGTTTCATCGGGAATTACCTGCCGACCCAACGCGAAGTGTCTGATGAGGGTTTCAGCGCCAGCTGGCAGACGTCCTTCTTCTCAACGAACCTGCAGGAAACACTCAACCGCTGCGTGGTGGACAAAGTCTGCAGTGAGTTCGAGTCCCGAAGCTTCGGTGTGAGCTTCATTTCGCCGGTGGATCAATATTTGAAAAGTGATCGCTCGATCAAATACGCGCTGCTGTTCATCGCTCTGACGTTCGCTGGTTTTCTGCTGTTCGAAGTACTCAAAGGGCTGGCCGTGCATCCGGTGCAATACGCGTTGGTGGGCGCGGCCCTGGCGCTGTTCTATCTGTTGCTGCTGTCGCTGGCCGAGCACATTGGCTTCGCTCTGGCGTACCTTGTGTCGGCCAGCGCCTGTGTGTCGCTGATTGGGTTTTACGTCTGCCATGTACTCGGGAGCTGGCACCGGGGAGTGGGTTTTGCGCTGGCGCTGAGTGTGCTGTACGCATTGCTTTACGGGCTGCTCAGCGCCGAGGACTACGCACTGTTGATGGGTTCGTTGCTGCTGTTCGGTCTGCTGGTGGTGTTCATGGTGCTGACGCGCAAGCTGGACTGGTACGGCCTCGTTGCGCCAGCGCCGGCCAAGGTCAAGGTGAATCATGAGTAGGTGGCGGGGGTTGCGGGAGGATCAGCGGGTGGGGGAGGGTTTGGTTGAGATGCTGCTGGCGACGCTGCACCTGCCACTGAATCTTTGCAGGAGCCAACTTGTTGGCGAGGCAGGCGCTGCGATATGCCCACAGGATGTCTCGCGAACAAGTTCGCTGCTACAGATGCCAGCCTTCGATCAGCAGGAACGACTGCTCAAACCGGCGGCTGGGTCTGGATCATCGATGGGCGCTGGCTGACTTCGTAATACCACGCTGCCAGGCGCGGGTAGCTGCTGCGCCAGTTAAGGTCCGGCTGGCGGAAGTCCAGATAGCCCAGACCTGCTGCCAGGCTGATCGCCGCAATATCAAAACTGGAACTCAACTCGGTCACCGCTTCCTGTTCGAAATACAACAGCGAGCGGGCGATCTTTTCCTGCTGGTTGTCGAGCCACTCGGGCCACTGTTTTTCCGGCGCGCGCAGAAAGGTCTCGTAGCGGATCAACAATGCCGCGTCCATCAGGGCGTCCGCAAGAGAGGCGAGGGTCAGGCGTCTCCATCTAGCCGAGCCTTCGCGGGGGATCAGCGGAACGCCGACATGCTGGTAATCGAGATAATCGAGAATGACCCGGCTGTCGTGCAGGACGTTGCCATCGGCCAGGCACAGCGCGGGCAACTTACCGGCAGGGTTTTCCTGGCACAGTTCGCTGTCGGGTTTGACCGGCGTGGGTGAGACAGGCTTGAGGCCTACGCGGCTGGTCTGTCCGGTTTCGTGGAGTAGCACCAGCACTTTGCGTGCGAAAGGTGAAGCCGCGTTGTAGTACAGCGTCATGCTCGGGGCGGACATGGACGTTCCTCTTGTCTGACAGCCCCGTAGACTAGTCAGCGCAGGAACAGACCGCAATAGCCCGCCTGAAAGTGCCGGGGTTAAAGGTCAAGCAGGATCTGACGAGCAGCGCAGGGCTGCGATACCGGTTGGTCTGAAACACCCTGATCGCAGCCTTGCGTTGCTCGTCAGCTCCGACAAGATCGGGATAAATTCAGATGACGCGGCGTGTCATCAAGCCCTTGGCGCTCAGCACTGCCGGAATCGCCATCCCGACCCACGCCAGCGAATCCCACCAGCCATCGCCGAGCAGCGCTGCGAACAGGCCTGCCCCTGTCAGCACCGCGATCCATGTGGGGTGGGCGAATACTTTCCAGAAGGTCGAGCGTTTCAACGCGCCACCTCGCCCTGAGGCAACTTGGCAGGCGCCGCGGCCCGGCGTCTGACCCACCACAGGTAAACGCCGCTGCCGAGCACGATGATGGTCAACACATCCAGCAAGCCCCACAGCACTTTCATAGGCATGCCGCCGTAATCACCGAAATGCAGCGGTTGCGACAGGCTCATGGCGTCCATGTACCACGGCCGCTCGACCACGGCCGTCACGCTCAAGTCCTTGGCATCGATCAACACCGGCGTGAGCAAATGCGAGGTCAGGTGCGTACTGCCTTTCATGAACACCGTGTAGTGGTGCTCGCTCGAAAAACGGGTGCCGGGGAAGGCAATGAAATCCGCCACCGAGCCCGGTACTGCGCGTTCGGCGATCTCCAGCACATGAGTGGAAGGCGCCCGTTGCAGCAGCGGTGGGACGTCTTTGTAGGGCGCGATCAACGCCGCCATGCTCTCGGCGCGCCACGCCGATATCAACAGGTCGGCGCAGGCGCTGATCACGCCGGTCACGCCCACCACCAGCGCCCAGGTCAGCGTTACAACGCCGATCAGGTTGTGCAGATCCAGCCAGCGCACGCGGCGGGATTTGTTCGGGCGTACGGTGGCGAAATCCAGCCGGCGCATGAACGGCGCGTAAAGCACGATGCCTGAGACAATCGCCAACAAAAACAAAAAGCCCATGAAGGCCAAGAACAGTTTGCCCGGCAACCCCGCGTACATGTCCACGTGCAAACGCAGCATCACCATCATGAAACCGCCATTAGCCGACGGTGTTTCGAAAGCTTCGCCGGTGCGAGCGTCGAGCATGAAGGTGTGGGAATCGTTCGGGTCGCCCCCTGCGGTTGCGCCCATGATCGCGAACACGGCGTTCGGGTCATCGTCGTCACTGCCGTAGTACTGCATCACGTCACCGGGACGATGAGCTTCGGCCGCCGCGACCAGTTGCTGCAAATCCAGACGCGGCGTGTCCGCTGGCATTGCCTTGAGCTCTGGCGAGTTGCCGAGCAAGTGATCGATCTCGTGGTGAAATATCAACGGCAAGCCGGTGAGCGCCAGCAGTAGCAGGAAGACTGTGCAGATCAGGCTGGTCCACGTGTGGATGAAGGACCAGCGGCGGATGGTTTGGCTTTTCATGACGTTCCAATGCTCGTTTGCGCCAAAAGCAAAAGGGCCACTGTGCGGCAGTGGCCCTTCTTTCAGCTTCGCGATTCTAAGCGATTCCCATTTGTAATTCACGCTGGTGGGCACGTTATGTCGTGCCCGCAGAAGACGTCAACAGACGCTGCGTCGTCAGCGAGCGGTAACGCCCTTAAAACGAATGCGATTTCTGCCGTCTACGCCACTGGCTCAAACTCTGGTCCAGCCGCGCAGGGCTGTCGATGTCCTGGCGGCGGGCGTGGCTGAACAGGATCAGCGCCAGTTCCGCCGTGACCAACGCATCGGCGCTGGCGTGATGGCGTTCCTCGGCGTGCAGGCCGAAAAAGCCGGTCCAGTCATCCAGCCCGGCCTGCCGGAACGACGCCTGCGGGCACAGCATCGGCGCCATTTCGGCGGCATCGAAAAAGTGATGCTGCAGGCGATAACCCAGGCTTTCCTTCAGCGCGCGACCAATCATGTGTTGATCAAACGGCGCATGAAACGCCAGCACTGGGCTGTCCCCCAGAAATTCCATGAAATCCAGCAGCGCTTCCACCGGTTCAACTCCCGCCGCAATCGCGCTGGGCCCCAGCCCGTGAATCAACACGCTGGGGTTTAGCTTGTGATCGGTGCGCAGCAACGTGCGTTCGAATTGCTGACCGAAATCGATCGCGCCATCCTCGATCACCAGTGCGCCAATCGACAGCACCTCATCGCGGCTCATGTTCAGGCCGCTGGTTTCCAGGTCCAGCACGACCCAGCGTTGATCGCGCAACGGCTGTTCGCTCAGGGGTTTGGGGCGCGTCAGTTGGCTCAGTCGCGTTGATTGCTGCATCGTCAAAGCTTGCGGTTGCGCACGTTTGGTTGGCCTGAGCCATTCGAACAAATTCATCGGTTTTGAAGTTTCACAGTTGATAACGCAAGGTCAGGCTGGTTTGCAGCCGCTGCGCCTGGCGGAACGATTCACGCAGGATGCGTCGGTCCAGATGATTGAGCACATCCGGATCGATGCGGTTGGAGTACGGCAAATTTTGCCGGCTCTGCTGTTGATGCTGCTGCATGCGGGTTTGCTGGATGAAGTGATACGCCTCCTCATACGCGGAGCCATCGAGTGGATCGATCACCTCTTTGGCGACCAGTTGGCGCAAGCGTTCCAGCGTATTGTTGGCGGCGATGCCATTGGCCAGCGCTAGCAATCTCGCGCCATCCACGAACGGAGTCAGGCCTTGCGTCTTGAGATCCAGGGTGTCTTTTTCACTGCCTTTGCGCGCCACCACAAAATCCTTGAAACGCCCAACTGGCGGGCGCTGGCGCAAGGCGTTGTCAGCCATCATGCGCTGGAACAGTTTGTTGTCGGCTACCTGATCAAGAATGCTGCGCCGTAGTTGTTCGCCGCCGCTTTCATCGCCCCAGACTACGCGCAGGTCGAAGTAGATGCTCGAAGACAGCAGGTTTTCTGGCGTCGCCTCGCGAATGAACGAACCAAAACGCCGCGCCCATTCAACGCGCGACAGGCACAGTTCAGGGTTACTGGCCATGATCCCGCCCTTGCACAGCGCAAAGCCGCACAGCGCCAGGCTTTGGTTGATCCGTTCGGCGATCGGCAGCAGTTGGCCGCGAATGCGCGCAGCGTCGGCCGCGTCCGTGGCTTCGAACAGAATGCCGTTGTCCTGATCGGTGTACAGCGTTTGTTCGCGACGGCCTTCGCTGCCGAAACACAGCCAGGTGAACGGGATGCCCGGATCGCCTTTTTCCTCCAGCGTCAGTTCGATGACCCGGCAAACCATGTGATCGTTGAGCAGGGTGATGATCTGGGTGATCTGCGTCGATGACGCCCCGTGCGCCAGCATGCGATCTACCAACTGCACGATATCGCCACGCATGTTGCTTAATGCATCGATGCGCGGCGAGGTGCGAATGGTCCGCGCCAGGTGCACCAGATCCACCCGTTGCAACGAAAACAGGTCGCGCTCCGAGACCACGCCGCACAGGCGCTGATCCTTGACCAGGCAAACGTGCGCAATGTGCCGCTCGGTCATCGCGATGGCGGCGTCAAATGCGCTGGCGTCGGGGCTCAGATAAAACGGCGCTTGAATCATGCTGCGCTCGATGGGGAGCCCGAAGTCGGCATTGACGTCCGCCACCACCTGACGCAGGTCGCGCAGGGTGAAAATCCCCAGCGGCGCCTTGGCCTCATCGACGATCACGATGCTGCCCACCTGCTGCTCGTCCATCAGCTTGACCGCTTCACGCAACGGCATTTGCGGTCCGCACGTCACGGGATGCCGCATCGCCAGTTCACCCAAGCGAGTGTTAAGGGAATACTGGGTGCCGAGAGTTTCCACAGCTTTCTGCTTTACTTCTCTATTGACCTGGTCAAGCAGACTGCTGACGCCGCGCAAGGCGAAATCGCGGAAGGGGCTGGAGAGCGCAAACAGCTTGATGAAGGCCTGCTTGTTGAGCTGTAGGCAGAACGTATCTTCGGCTGCCAGGTGCTCGGTGCGAGTGGCGCGTTCACCCAATAAAGCGGCCAGCGGAAAGCACTCACCCGAGGTGATTTCAAAGGTCGTTTCGGTGCCGCCTTTAGCTGAATGTGGTCTTTCACCCACAACGCGGCCCTGCTTCACGATGTAAAAGTGTTCTACTGGCCCATCGCCAGTCTTGATGATGCTCTCATCGGTAGCGTAGAAACGCAGCTGGCACTGTTCAACCAGGTAAGCCAGGTGGGCGTTTTCCATCTGGTTGAAGGGCGGGAATTTCTGCAGAAATTGCATCGTGCCGTGAATGTTTTGCAGCACCGCTGTTTTTCCTGCCTGGGTGAAAGCGTCCGCTTTGCTCATGACTGACACCGCTTGTTTTTATGAGCTCCATGGTCGACCGCTTAATCGGCAGTGCCCATTGGACGTAAGTCTTAGGCGTTGAAGGGCGTGCGCAGTTGCTGTTTGATGCGCTGGAACTGCAGGCGAACGCCAGCAAAAAGCGGTATGCACCGCAGGAAGATGTTGATGCGTGCAGCAGATTCATACGTATCCGCTGTCAGAATTTAGTCGACGGGAAGTGAGACGGGTATGTTCGATCACGACATTTTGAGTGATGAAGAGCGCGAAGCCCTCAATGAGGTGATGTCGGCGCCATCCTCACAATCGCCACAACGGGTATTGATCGTCGACGACGACAAGGACGCGCGCGAGTTGCTCGCCGAAATCCTCAGTCTCAACGACATCAGTTGTATCACCGCAGCTGGCGGCAACAGCGCGATGCATTTGCTGCAAACGCTCCCGTCCATCGGACTGCTTATCACCGACTTGCGCATGGCGCCTTGCGACGGGCTTGACCTGATTCGGCAGATACGTGATTCCGATCGCGCAGCGTTGCCGATCATCATCGTCTCGGGCGACGCGCATGTGCGCGATGCGATTGATGCGATGCATCTGAGCGTCGTGGACTTCCTGCTCAAGCCGATCAACACCAAACAGCTGTTGCGGTTGGTGAAGCGGGAGTTGGGGGTGGAGTGAAACCCCCGCTAAAAACAGGTTTGTTGGAGCGAGGCTTGCCCGCGAAGCTGTGCATCGGGTTTTGGATATATATTGCCAGTGCTGGCCTCTTCGCGGGCAAGCCTCGCTCCAACAGATTGGTGGTCGAAAAAAGGCGGCGTGTCGTGAGACGCGCCGCCTTTTTTGTTGAGCTAAATTACAGCCCGTTCTTCGCCTTGAACTCACGACGCCGACGGTGCAGCACAGGCTCGGTGTAACCGTTCGGTTGTTTGGTGCCTTCGACCACCAGCTCCACCGCTGCCTGAAACGCGATGTTGCTGTCGAAATCCGGCGCCAACGGGCGATACAACGCGTCGCCGTCGTTCTGACGATCAACCACTGGGGCCATGCGCTTGAGGCTTTCCATCACCTGCTGCTCGTTGACCACGCCGTGACGCAGCCAGTTGGCAATGTGCTGGCTGGAAATCCGCAGCGTAGCGCGGTCTTCCATCAAGCCGATGTCGTTGATGTCCGGCACCTTCGAGCAACCCACGCCCTGATCGATCCAGCGCACCACGTATCCGAGGATGCCTTGGGAGTTGTTGTCCAGTTCGTTCTGGATTTCTTCCGGCGTCCAGTCTGTGTTCGGTGCCAGCGGGATGGTGAGGATGTCATCGACCGAGGCAGGCGCGCGTTGAGCCAGCTCAGCCTGCCGCGCGAACACATCGACCTTGTGATAGTGCAGCGCGTGCAAAGCCGCTGCTGTTGGCGAAGGCACCCATGCGGTGTTCGCGCCAGCCAGCGGATGGGCGATTTTCTGTTCCAGCATCGCGGCCATCAGGTCCGGCATGGCCCACATGCCTTTACCAATCTGCGCACGCCCTTGCAGGCCGCATTTCAGACCAATATCGACGTTCGAGTTTTCGTACGCGCCAATCCATTTCTCGGCCTTCATCTGCGCTTTGCGCACCACCGGGCCGGCTTCCATGGAGGTATGGATTTCGTCACCCGTGCGGTCCAGGAAACCGGTGTTGATGAACACCACACGCTCGCTGGCGGCCTGGATACAGGCCTTGAGGTTGACCGTGGTGCGACGCTCCTCGTCCATGATCCCGACTTTCAGCGTGTTGCGCGGCAGGCGCAAGACATCTTCGATGCGACCGAACAGCTCGTTGGTGAACGCCGCTTCTTCGGGGCCGTGCATCTTCGGTTTGACGATGTACACCGAACCGGTGCGGCTGTTGCTGCGGGTGCTGCTGCCGTTGAGATTATGAATCGCCGCGAGGCTGGTCATCAGGCCGTCGAGAATGCCTTCGGGGACTTCGTTGCCTTGATTGTCGAGGATCGCGTCGATGGTCATCAGGTGCCCGACGTTGCGCACGAAGAGCAGTGAACGACCGTGCAGCGTGACCGGTTCGCCGGTGGGCGAGGTGTACACGCGGTCGGCGTTCATGATGCGCGTGAAGGTAGTGCCGCCCTTGGCGACTTCCTCGGACAGATCACCCTTCATCAGGCCCAGCCAATTGCGATAGACCACCACTTTGTCGTCGGCATCGACCGCTGCGATAGAGTCTTCGCAGTCCATGATGGTGGTCAGCGCGGCTTCCATCAGCACGTCTTTTACGCCAGCCGCGTCGGTCTGGCCCACAGGGCTTGCGGCGTCAATCTGGATTTCGAAATGCAGACCGTTGTGTTTGAGCAGCACGGACGTTGGCGCTGATGTTTCACCCTGAAAACCGATCAGTTGTGCGTCGTCTGAAAGGCCGGAATTGCTGCCGCCCTTGAGCGTGACAACAAGTTTGCCGTCGACCAGCTTGTAGGCGGTGGAGTCGACATGCGAGCCAGCAAACAGCGGCGCGGCTTCGTCGAGAAAGGCGCGGGCGAAGGCGATGACCTTGTCACCGCGAACCTTGTTGTAGCCTTTGCCTTTCTCAGCGCCGTCGGCTTCGCTGATGGCATCGGTGCCGTAGAGCGCGTCGTACAACGAACCCCAGCGCGCGTTCGACGCGTTGAGGGCGAAGCGGGCGTTCATCACCGGGACCACAAGTTGTGGCCCGGCCATACGAGCGATTTCTTCATCGACGTTTTGCGTGGTGATTTTAAAGTCCGCTGCTTCTGGCAGCAGATAGCCGATCTCTTGCAGGAAAGCTTTGTAAGCCGGGGCGTCATGAGTCTTGCCGGCATTGGACTGGTGCCAGGCGTCGATTTTTGCCTGCAAGTCATCACGTTTGGCGAGCAGGGCTTTGTTCTTCGGCGCCAGCTCGTGAATGAGCGTATCGGCACCGCTCCAGAACGCGGCAGCATCGAGACCGGTTCCGGGGAGGGCTTCGTTGTTCACGAAATCCAGCAGCACTTTGGCGACCTGAAGACCACCGACTTGAACGTGTTCAGTCATTGCTTGCCTCACTCTACTCAGCTATCTGCGCTTCAATCTTGAGCGCGCTTTTTATTAAAGCCATCGACGAATCGCTGTTACCCGTCCAGAACATGCCATCGCTGGCGGCTGGGCCTGGGTGTGCAGTGATGTGGCTCAGGCATCGTTTCAGCGTTATGTTCAGGGTCATGTAGTGACTGCGGCGCAATACTACATGATGACTTGTGACGTGAGAATCAGACTAAATATGTCACCGAACGACCCGATTTTCATAGTCGGTCACGCATAGGGCCAAGATGTTCTCAAAAATATGGCAGATTGTTCCAGATAATTATTAAAACAGTACACGATTAAGATCGCGGGTAACGTAGCCGTGCTCACGTGGCATCTGCCTATACTTGGCCGATACCTGTGCAGGTCAGGGCTTGCCCGACTGCTGAAAGCAAAAGAAGAGGAATTGACTGTGGATCATCTCGTCGTCACCGTATTTGCCCCCGACAAACCGGGTCAGGTTGAACAGATCGCCTCCTGCATTGCCAGCCATGGCGGCAATTGGCTGGAAAGCCGCATGACGCACATGGCTGGGCAGTTCGCGGGGATCTTGCGCTTGAGCGTGCCGCTCGCATCGCGTGAAGAGCTGATCAGTGCGCTACAGGCGTTAGCCAAAGACGGCATCCGCACTCAGTTTGCCGAAAGCGGCGTCGAGAATGCGGGCACGACCCGGCCGATCAGCATGGAGCTGGTAGGCAACGACCGGCCCGGCATCGTACGAGATATCACCAAATTGCTGACCGGGCAGGGCGTCAATGTCGAGCGCCTGACCACCGACGTGTCCCCCGCCCCGATGAGCAGCGAGACGCTGTTTACCGCCATTGCTTTGTTGGGGGTGCCGACCACGTTGTCGCTAGAAGTGCTGCAAAAGCACCTCGAAACGCTGGCCGATGATTTGATGGTTGAGTTGGTGCTCAAGTCGCAGGAGTGAGCCGCTGATTTCTGTAGGAGCGAACTTGTTCGCGAGATGCCGCACCTGACATCCCGCCTCGCCAACAAGTTAGCTCCTATAAAAGCACAGAGATTGCCCGCTGCTGGTGATCTCTGTAATTGGATGGACTCGCCCAAGCCGAGGCGTCTGTGCGCCACGGTGGCATTCTTATGGAAGCCAACGAACAGC